>CAZDZX010000120.1:2296-3618 GCA_964510005.1 uncultured Pirellulaceae bacterium | reverse complement strand
CCAGCTGAACCTGCCGCAAGTTCCGATTCACACGGACGTTCCCGGTGGCTTCCAGCCGGTTTTTCCTCAAACGGCGACTCATCCTCAAGTGACGTGGCAGAATCCACCGCAGAATCATCAGTTTGCCCCAGAATTTCATGAGCCTGCGGCTGCCCATGCACATCAGCAACAGGCAGCAGTGGCAACTTCGTGCGGGCCTCAAGGCTGCCGAAGCGGTTCTTGTTTGCATTGTGCGCGGCTTCGCAAAACCGGCAATTGGCAAAGCCCCGGACCGGGAGCTGACGTTGGACTTCCTCGCCGGCCCGCCGTCAATGACTATCGTCTGCGAGTGAACGACGAAATCGAATTTGTGTTCCAAGCCAATCGCGTGCAATCCGCTCAACAGTATCGCCTGATGATTGGCGACACCGTTCGCGTCGTTTCAACGGCCGATGAAAGGCTCAACGCTGCGTCCCAAGAAAGTGGGATTTCGATCATGTCCGATGGCACGATTTCCGTGGACATCCTTGGCCCTGTCTACGCTGCCAACCGAACGATCAGCGAGTTGCAGGCCGAACTGAACATGCGATACTCGGAGCACATTAACAATCCCAGCATTACCATTACGGGGATCAGCACCGATACTCGAACTCGCGACTTCCTAAATTCGGTTGATGCGAGAGCAGGGGCTGGTGGACAATCACGACTGGCTCGCGTCACGCGAGATGGTACGCTCAGGTTGCCACTGATTGGCGCGGTACGAGTTGTCGGACTGTCGCTTGACGAACTCGAAAGAGAAGTCAACAGTCGGTTCAGTTTGCAAGTGCCAGGTGTTCGCGTCTCAGTGGTCTTGTCGCAACAGGCACCGCGTTTCATCTACGTTCTTGGCGAAGTCGATGAACCGGGCCGGTTTGAATTGGAAGGCCCGACCACGGTCACGCAAGCGATCGCGTTGGCGGGTGGCTGGAACAATGGCGGCAAACTGAAAGAGATCATCGTTTTCCGACGTGACCAAGATTGGCGTTTGATGGGTTTGCGAGTGAATCTAAATCGTGGCTTGAATCCACGCACGCGGGGCCCGTTGGCAACGGATGACGTCTGGCTTCGCGACTCCGACGTGGTCTTGATTCCCAAGCGACCGATTGTGCACTTGGCCGACGCCATCGAACTGTACTTTACGCGTACACTGTACGCGTTGTTCCCCAGTGAGTTGGGGGTGTTTGATGCCCAATCCGTTAACGCGGGTTAACAAGGCTTGAGGCCATTCGGTTCGGGCCGCGGAGCGTCCCGTCCACGAAGGCAAGGTGGCTTGGACGCTCCGCGGCCAACTCATTGCGAGTTCA
>CAZDZX010000120.1:0-2196 GCA_964510005.1 uncultured Pirellulaceae bacterium | reverse complement strand
GCCAACTCATTGCGAGTTCAAACAATGCTCGGAATGCTCGGCGATTCGTCTGCACGCTCTGACAACAGGTTTGCGGAAGTTCGCTTTCTGTAACTTACCGAGGTTGGGAGCGGGTAAGCTTCCTGACCTGTTTCAGCATCGCGTCCACTTTATCGTTTCGCAGATCGGGTGCGATGCTACTGAAGTGGTCCGATTCGATTCCCAACATTTCCTTGAGAGCGGTGGCTTTGGCGGGTTCCATGTCAAGGAAACTGCCAGCCATCTCAAAGTCACGATCCCACAAAATCCGATCGGCAAGGCTTTCGACCAGCGATCTCCATTGCTCTATATTTCGGCTGAATTTTGACTGGGGAGTCATCCATTCTGCCTCGGGATCCTCCCCTTCAAAGAGCGCTTCGTCTTCGTCGTCGAAGCACGCGTGAAAGGTGTTGAGCGTGAGTTGTCGCCAGTAGAAAGCGAACTCTTCGTCAAACCCGGCTTCGTCCTCATCTTCGGTATCGATCTCGATTTCAATCTGTGTCGACACATTTTGAAACACCGCGTAAACCGCCGCCTCGTTGATCGCGGTCAGCTCAAGCGATTCATCGGTCGGGGTTAACAGGTACACAGCGATTCGATTGGCGAGCGCCAACTGTTGAGTCGGAGTGAGGGCGTCGAAGAGGTCGACTTTAAAATCCCAAGTCCAGTCGGAACGATCCAATGCGATGCTTTCGGCAATCCGGTCGATTGCGGTTCCCAACGATTCACGAAACAGTTCGGCTTCGGCGCCCATCAGCCAGCGGTCACCATCAGGAGTTTGCCAAGTCATTGGAGTGTCCAAGGGGTTGAATACGTGAATTCAATTCCGACGATGCCCAGTTTATGTAGAAACGGTGTGTCTTCAGTGTATCAAACGTTTTGTCAAAGGTTCAGCGAATCCGCGATTCGCTGCCTCCGTTTCGCGTTGCCCGGCGGGTCGCCACCCTCAAGACTATGTGACGTGCAAGTTTGGAAATTGTTTATCAAAAACTTTTCGGGCTGCTGGCCGAGATCAAGCCAATCCCAAGGCTGAAATGGTCACAGTAAACCGCCTTCAACGGTGCCCACCGTGCTTGCCGATTGGATTGGAACCTCAAAAGTGCTGAGTCAAGCTAGAACCCCCTAAATAAGTGCTTTCCGCTAAATCTGACTCCTAACAAAAGCCGCATTGGAGGGTTACAATCGTTATACCTCCTAGCACCGTTCGGAACATCTCACAGATGTTTTGCCAAGTCGCGGCTTTCTGGCCTTTGCGATGAGCTTTGAGTAGCATTGAGGAAGTTAGTGCGTGACCTGCAAATGGCGTGTGCTGACCCTCATTTCTTTTGAGAAGTCTGCCGTTGAGCCTACAGCGCCCGAATTCCAAAAATTGACCCACCGCCCATGCAACCAGAACAGTTCTCCCTCCAGACCATTCTGCTGGCTCCTTTGAAACACAAATTCAAAGCGACCCTAGCATTTCTATTGCCGGTTGCGGCGTCTTTGTTTGCTCTGAATTCGCTGCCGAAAACCTATCGCTCCGATGCCATGATCTTTGTGCGATTGGGACGCGAATCGGTTTCGCTGGATCCGACGGCCACCACCGGCAGCCGGGTTTCGGTGCTGGAATCACGTGATAACGAAGTCAACTCCATCCGCGACATGTTATATAGCGGCGGATTGATCGAGAAAATTGTTGACCGGATCGGGCCCGCAGCGATCTTGGGCGACGTTCCGCTGGGAGACGTCCCGGATACTTTTCCCGACCCTCCCGAAACGGACTCCAAAGGCTCCGATCGCCAATTAGCGATTGAGTTTCTAGAAACAAAGGTAAACGTCATCGTGGCGAAAAAGTCCAGCGTACTGGTTCCCACCTGCGAGGCCTCATCGCCTGAACTGGCTCAGAAAATCCTTGAGGTTTACTTGGATGCCTACAAGCAGATGCACTCGATCGCCCATCAAACTCCCAAAAGCAATGAGTTTTTTGCTCAACAGACGGATCTGTTGCGGGAACGCTGGCAGTTAGCGATGGAGGATTTGCGTTCCGCCAAGGAAACCGCCGAAGTCGTTTCGATCGAAGGTATGCAAGACAACCTGAAAACTCAAACCAACGCGACTCAGTCTCGGTTGATGAAGGTGGAAGCCGAATTGATGGCAACTCAATCGAAAGTCCAAAAACTGCAAGAGCTTTCCAACCGC
>CAZDZX010000119.1:9928-11851 GCA_964510005.1 uncultured Pirellulaceae bacterium | reverse complement strand
ATTTGGTATGGGAGGAGCAATCCTCAAGATGCTGCGCAAAGGACTGAAAGTCGGAATCCTTGACCTGACCTCAGGCGAACCGACCCCTTATGGTTCGCCGGAAATCCGCCAGGCTGAAACGGATGCTGCCACAGAGGTTCTGGGTGTTTCATGGCGACGCAACTTGGGTTTGCCCAACCGCAGCCTGGAAGCAACGCTCGACGCGCGACGTCAGTTGGCAGTTGTTTTCCGCGAAACGCATCCCGATTGGATTTTCGCACCGTATTGGACCGACGCGCATCCGGATCACGTTGCCGCGACTCAATTGGTAGAAGCGGCTCGGTTTTGGGCCAAGCTTTCAAAAACCGATATGCCGGGCGAGCGTTTTCACCCCAAGCGGATTTTTAATTACTACTGCGTCCATTTGAAAATGCATGCACAGCCAGCCTTTGTGCTGGACATCAGCGATCAGTGGGAGCAGAAAAAGGAGGCCATCGCATGCTTCCACAGCCAGTTTGTCAAAGGCAGGGAAGCCATGAAGCCGGGATTTATTGAGCAGCTGGAAATCGAAGCCGCTTACTGGGGGAAAACGATCGGAGTCCGTTACGGGGAACCTTTCACCAGTCGGGAGCCAATTGGCATGAGCGACTTTTCTGCCTTGGTTTAGCGATACCGGTAACTTTAACGATAACAACGTGCCATTAGTCACGAATTGAGGTGTCATTTGCCGATAAACCGGAAGGCGTTTCGTAATCGAAATACAGCCGGATTTGAGGCAGAGCCCCCACGGGTGGCTTTTGCACCTTGAATTACTGCAAGCACACCGCATAACATATTCAGTATGGGCACCCCCACTGGTGTCTTTATTGAGACACAATATGAACAAGATCATTAAAATCTATTTGCCAATTCTGGTCGCACTTATTCTGTGCGGTACCTTTGTGGAACAAGTCGACGCCCAAAAATGGGCCAAGGATTTGTTCTCGGAGTTTTCCCATGACTTTGGGGATGTCACCAAAGGCGAGACACCAGAGTATCGCTTCAAGCTGAAAAACATCTACAACGAAGACATCAACATTATCCAAGTGTTTTCGAGTTGTGGTTGTACGCAAGCCTCGATCACAAAAAACAAAATCAAGACTTGGGAAGAGTCAGAGATTGTTTGTCGTTTTAATAGCAAACCCTTCAACGGTTCTAAGCAGGCGACGGTCACGGTGAAGCTGGGACCACCATTGGTGGGTGAAGTGCAACTGAGCGTGAAGGGAAATATCGTTTCGGCGATTCGCATGAACCCTTCAGAGTTGCAGTTTGGACAGGTTTCCCGGGGACGCGACAAGACCTTGGGGACGACCATCACGGGTGCAGCTAACGTCCCGTTTCGAATCGTAGACATCAAAAGCACGTTTCCACACGTGGGTGTCAGTTTGAGCCGAGCGACGCGAGTCGGCAACACGATTCAGTATCAGATGCAAACGAAGCTCAAAGAGTCGGCTCCTGAAGGATTTAGTCAGGGCGAGCTGTATGTGGTGGTAGAAGAGTCCGGTAAGCGACGGCAGATCCCGCTGAAGTTTTCAGCCGAGATGACGGCTCCGATCAAGATCAGTCCCGCTGTGTTGACGCTCAACGATCTTAAACCCGGAGAGCAGGTCACCAAAACCGTGGTCGTTCGTGCGGGTCAACCTTTTCAGATCACGGATGTCAAATGTCGCACGAAGGCCTTTCGCGTGACAGCCAAAAAGGGCGGTTCAGCCAAAACCCACATCCTGAAAGTGACTTACACGGCCCCCGAGAATCCGAAAAGCTCGGAGTGTGATCTGACCTTCTTCACCAACTTGACCAATGCTCCCTCGGGCAAAGTCAAAGCCATCATCGATTTCGATGACGCACCGGTCGAAGTCGATGACGCACCGGTCGAAGTCGATGACGCACCGGTCGAAGTCGATG
>CAZDZX010000119.1:0-9828 GCA_964510005.1 uncultured Pirellulaceae bacterium | reverse complement strand
GAGGGGCTGAATCGGTGACCACACCCGTGACAACAAACGGTCGCTCCTATCGGGGCTCATAATGAGAAGCTCTGAAGTGGGAAATACTATTATCACGGCGTTAAACTTGAGGTTTACCAACGCGCTCGATCACAGGTTCGAAGCGCTTCCAATCTACTGGGTTTAAATCGGAATCGAGCCTGCAGCCCAACTCCCCTGCATTCCGGCTGAACACTGAAGCCGGTGCTACAAACAACCATCCATTTTGCCCTGTAGGGATTGGCTTTGCTCCTCTCCCTGCGGACGGCGGCACCACTCTCAGTGAAGATTTTTACTTTGCTAAGCCCAAGTCCCGACAAACTCGCGCCGGCTGAGCTATGATGGTTGGGAGCCATGAGAATCGATCAACTTGAAACTGAATTTTTCGTCGAAGTCGCGCGAAGCTGTCCTTTTGGGATTCTGGCTTTGGACGAAGCGGGCCGCATCCAATTTCTTAATGCTGCTGCTGCGGATCTGTTGGGGGCCTCGGAAGAAAAGCTGATCGGAACACTCGTCAGTAAATCGCTGCCCGGAATTGAAAGTGGAGTGGGGCAAGACTGGGCGAATCTCAAGCTTCACCTGGCTGAGGACCGTGTTGCCGAACTTGAGTGCCGACGCAGGTTTGTCGCCGGATCTCAAAACCGCTGGACGGTCCTCTACTTAGAAGACGCTCAACGAAGCACTCGCCGCGAATTGATTCTGGAACAGGAAGCCACCACCGACGAGTTGAGCGGTTTGGCGAATCGTCGTGGCTTTCAGAGGAAGCTGGAATCCAACTTGTCAGAGAAACTGGCGCTGGCGATCATCGATATTGATCGCTTCAAACAGGTGAACGATCAGTTCGGGCATGTTGCCGGCGACGATGTCATCCGTCTGCTGGGGGTTCGAATCCGCGACTTGTTCGCGGATCTGTGCCTCATAGCGGCACGGACCGGCGGCGACGAATTTGGAATTCTGTGCCGCTCGACCGATGCCCCCGCCATGTTGGAAAAACTGGAAGCGTTGCGAACGCTGTTCGAAAATGAGAAACAATCGGTCGCCCAAGCTTCGGTTTCGATCGGCGTGGTGATCTCGCAAATTTCGGGATTGGGTTCCCGAGAATTGCTGACTCGTGCCGACAGTTGTCTCTACGAGGCCAAAGACGCGGGGCGCAATTGTCTCAGGCAGATCACCTGTGACCCACCCGCTTGAAATTGGCTAGGCAAGTTTGCCGCAACCACGAGCTGCGTGATTGTTCAGACGTCGGGCGAGGCCATCGAGTCCTTCGGCCAACATTTGGTCGTAGCTGCGACCATCGGTCGTATCCAAACCGTGTCCGGCGACTTTTTCGCGAAGTGGCACGAGGGCATCGTCGGCATGATGAAAAACTTCTCCGAAAACGTACTCGAGTTTGCCGGTCTCAATGCAGGCGGCGAGCATCGCTCCGATCCAGCCGTCGTCGGTTGAAAAGCAACCGCGAGTCGTTTTGGCCGAAGCGTGAAAGATCCCCAGCCCGTCGCCGGCGGCGATCTTTTTCACCCACGCGATGTTTTCTTCCAGCGACAAACCGGAATCACCGCAGTGAGCTGCGTCGACAAGCGTTTTGAAAAACGGTTTCCCCAAGCTCTGGTTGGCTCGTTCGATAAACTTCCAGACGCGTCCTAAATCGGTAAACGTCTGGAATTCGACGCCTCGCAAGAATTCGATGTGCCATGACTTGATGCAAGAATCTGCGAGGGAAGCCCGTTCAAAGGCTTTTTTGTGAACGGCGACGTTCTGGTCGATGGCGGCTTCGAATTCAGCGCCGTCCTTGCGGGTGGCTCCGGGCTGCATCCATTGCTCGATCGACGTCGAACTGACGATTTCGATTCCATGCTTTTTGGCGTACTCCAGTCCGCCGACCAATAAATCAACCACGGTGTCTTCGTCGGCCGGGTTCATCGGGTCGCCGTCGCTGACCATCAAGATGAACTGAACTTCCAGAGAAAGTTCTTGCAGCTTTTTCACCATCTCGTCGACATCGGATTCCCGCGTGCCGGGGAACAGAGAGATCTGCACCGCCTGCAGGTTGCAGTGGGACAGTTCGAGCAGACTTTTCATCCGCGAAACAAGTACCATTTCACCATCATCGCCGCGGGGCATCGCGCCGTCGGGATTGGGCACCACTCCACCAACAAATTTGACATGGGTGGGCACAACGCCCAGTTTGATTTGGCTGCGTGTTTCGATTTTGCTCATGTTTCGTCCCTGTTGTTTTCGCGTCCAGTATGGATGCAAACGTTATGAATTTAGTTGCTCATCGCTTCGCTGAATCTCTTTTGCAGGCAAGCCAACCCCGCGGCACCTTCGGCGCCATCGACCACGATGTTGACTCGAACTTCTGACGTGCTGATCATTTCCACGTTAATGCCCGCTTCGGCGAGTGCCTCAAAAGATCCAATGGCCACTCCGGTGTGACTGCGCATCCCGATTCCGGATACCGAAAGTTTGGCAATGCTCGCTTTGTGAACGACTTTCTCGCAACCGTATTCCTTGCTGGCTCGTTCGGTGACTTCCAGTGCGCGGGAAAGTTGATCCCGCGGCACGGTAAGGGTAATGTCAGCAATTTTGTCGCTGCCGTGGCTCTGGACAATCATGTCGACAAACAAATCATTGGCCGCAATGTCTTCAAATAGCTTCGCCGCCAAACCCGGCCGGTTAGGAATTTTGCAGATCGTGATGCGAGCCTGCGTGTCATCCATCGAAATGTCGTCGATGATCAGCGACTCCATCCCAATTTCTTGAAGACGCTGGATCACATCGACAGGACTGACCGGAGAAGAAGACGTTTTAACTTCCCGGTTGGCGTTGGGGTCAGATTCAATCTTATCCAGCTCAAATTCGCTGTGAATCGTCCGCAAGGAATCGACTGCGGATTCGCGACTGACAAGCACGGAGATTTTGATCTCGCTGGTGGTGATGATGTCAAGGTTGATCCCAGCATCGGCCAGCGCGCGAAACATTCGTTTGGCGACGCCGCCTTCATGGGCCATTCCCAATCCCACAGCCGAGACTTTGGAAACGTTCTCGTTAACCGGCGCCAGTTGTCCGCCCAGCGTTTCGATCAAGGGTTTGATCACGGCGACGGCATCTTCGACTTCTTCGCGGGGCAACGTAAAGCTAATACTGGTCGTGCCATCGTCAGATACGTTTTGAACGATCATGTCGACGGTGATCTTGCGGTCAGCGATCGGCGAAAAGATCTTCAAAATGGTGCCCGGCACATCGGGCACACTCTGGATCGAAATCATGGCTTCGTCGCGAGTCAGCGCGGCTCCACTGACCACCATTCCGGACGTGTCGGCATCGTCCACGATCAACGAGCCGGGATTGTCACTGAGACTGCTACGAACGTGGATTGGAACGTTGAATTTTTTGCCGAATTCGATCGAGCGACTGTGCATCACGCCGGCGCCCAAACTGGCCAGTTCGAGCATCTCGTCGTAACAAACTCGCGGCACCAAACAGGCTTCGGGAAGCTTGCGGGGGTCGGTGGTGTAGATGCCATCAACATCGGTATAAATTTCACATTGATCGGCACCCAGCACCGCGGCGAGGGCAACGGCAGTTGTGTCGCTACCTCCGCGGCCCAGCGTGGTGATGTTGTAGTTATCGTCGATGCCTTGGAATCCCGCCGCGATCACGATGTTGCCATCGTCCAGCAGAGCCTGCATGCGCTCCGTGGAAATCGAATGGATGCGGGCCTTGGTGTGTGAGCTGTCGGTTTTGATTCCGATCTGAGAGCCAGTCAGGCTGACGGCTTTGGCGCCCAAGGAGTCGATCGCCATCGCCATCAGAGCGACGCTAACCTGTTCGCCGGTTGACAGGAGCATGTCCATTTCGCGGGCTGGCGGTTTCTCATTAATTTCGTTGGCCAATGAGATCAGCGTGTCAGTGTTCTTTCCCATGGCGCTGACGACCATGACGACTTGATGGCCTTGCTGATGGGCTCGGACTGCTTTGCGGGCTGCGGCAAGAATTTTTGAACTGTCGGCGACGCTGGTTCCGCCAAACTTCTGAACGACTAGAGACATGCGAGTTTTAGAAAGTGTAGAGTTCTGGTGGAAAGCCCCACAGTTTAACCGGGGATGGCGGAATCGGGGAGTCACTCAATCCAGCAAGGCAATCATTGAGTGAGATTTACTCCAAGAACTCGCCTGAGAAGCTGAGAAATTGATCGGGTTAGGCAGTTCTAGACTGGGAGCCGTTATTCAGTCAGTCGGACGGCTGGCTCTACAGCGGGATCAAAGTCATGTCTGACAGATGTTCGATCTCGATTGTGACGAGGGATTCGAGGACCTTGCCGAACGTCGGCCGCTTTTGTGGGTTGCGAGCCAGCATCTTGCGGACCAGTCGATACAGCGGAGGAGGGCAGAGCGGTTGGCGGATCATCAGATCGACCGGGAGCTCTTTCAGTGCCGCGTTGCGGACTTCGTCGATGGTCGCGCCGGTGAAGGGGAGACGCAACGAGAGTGCCTGATAGATCAGGACTCCTAGCGAATAGACATCGCTGGCCATCATCGCATGGTAGCCTTCGACAAAACACTCCGGAGCCGTGTACTTGGCTAACTGCACCCGATCGTGGGGAAGCCAAGCGTGTTCACCCAGTCCATGAGACTGCGACCATCCTATGAGCTTGATCCTTCCCGTTCTACCCAGAAGAACGTGGGAAGGGTCAAGTCCTAGAAAGACGCGTCCACATTGATGGCCTGCGTGAATGCCTTCAGCGATTTGCCGCACGACCCACATCAGTCGGTTGAGCGGAATCTGTTGAGCGGCGGAAAAGAATCGATCCAGCGTGCGACCTTCAATCCATGGTTGAACCAAAAAGAAAGGAGCCTTGTCCAGTTCACAGTCTAGCAATCGGATAACTGCGTTGTGGTTGATGGCCTCGGTCGCAAAAGCTTCTCGACCCAAGCGGTCGATGGCTCGCTGTTTGTCTTCGTCGTTGAGGTGGGGGTTGATCGTTTTGATCAGATAGTCATAACCCGAGTTCTCAGAAATCGTTTTCGGGCGAGCGCGATGGAGCTGGTACCATCGTCCGCCGGTAATCTGATTTCCTAACTTCCAGCAAGAAACGGTGTTGCTGTCGGAAGTTGAGTGAGTGCCAAGCAAGGTCATGGATGGGGTTGGTGGTGCTACGTGTGTTAGATACTTGGGGAATCGGCCTGTTGCGGGTCCGCGTCGAGACAACATTGATTTATTCCGGTCGCGCCGCTGCTTCGTGCGGCAATGGTGTTTCCGACTTGGCGGGCATCTGAAAAAGGCTCAATGTTGACTTCCGACGGTGTTAATTTTCGCTAGGAGTACCTCTTGGGTGCTGCTTCGACGTTGAACACCTGTTATTCTTTGGGGCTTGAAATCGTTTCTTTTGAGTGACCCAAATATGGATATCGAATCAAAAATCGCGGAAATGGGGCTGGAATTGCCTCCCGCGCCCAGCGCCGTGGCTGTTTACAAACCCGCCTTGGTGGTTGGAAATCTGTGCTACACCTCAGGGCATCTGCCCGTAAAACCGGACGGTAGCCTTATGACCGGTTGTGTTGGAAAAGACGTTGATCAGGATGCCGGTTACGCTGCGGCTAAGCAGGCAGGGTTGGCGCTCCTATCTACGCTCAAGGCAGAACTTGGTTCGTTGGATCGGATTTCGCGGATTGTAAAGCTATTCGGAATGGTGAATTGCACCCCCGATTTCACGATGCAGCCGGCCGTCATCAATGGTTGCAGTGAGCTGATGCGGGATATTTTTGGAGAAGACACCGGAATCGGAACGCGGAGCGCCGTCGGCGTGTCGTCTTTGCCATTGGGAGTGATCGTGGAGATTGAAGCGATTGTGGAGATCGGGACTTAGCCCAGATCTGTGCGCATCTGTTTCATCTGTGGCCAACGATCTTCTATCGCCCGTCAATCTGATCTGTCAATCAGGTTTGAAAGTAACCTGCCGCCTGAGCAAGGTTTATTGGCAAGGTTTATTGATCAGCCAGCTCGGCTTGGGTCTCTCGAGCCGTTTGGTACAGAAAGAAGAATCGCGAAGACATATTGGCGAATGTGGCTGCGATAAAGCTCCAAGCGGCTGTCGTGAGCGTGGGCCCTGCGGGACTCAGTAAGAATCCGGCTCCCAACACCACCAATCCCACGACTGCCGAAAAGAAACTGTAGTGAGGACGTTTCACGGCATGCAAACCGCATGTCAGCACAAAACTCACTCCCAGAAACGGCAGCGACAAGCCCAGTAGAGCGGTAATCGGATTCGAGCCGGCATGTTGCTGTGCGAAATACTCGATAAACCGTTCGCCAAACAGCAGATTCGTTAGCCACTCGCCTTGGAACCAAAGAAACACGGTCACCAGTAACAATACTGACAGAACAAAAGCACCGTAGTTGGCAAGAATTCGAATCAAGCCATTGAAGCCTCGATTTGCAAATTCTCTTGCCGACCGGGGCGCCAAAATACTGCAGACGCCTAATAGAAACGGGTTGGCCAGCAGCATAATGCTGAAGCAACCAAAAAAGACGCCGGCGGCTTCGGGGACCAGCAACCAGTTGCAAAGATACATCGTCAACGTCGAACAGACGTTCTCACCGGCGACCCATTTTCCATAGCCGATATTCCTAGCGAAGTGTGCGGGAACCTTCTTTCGCTTGATCCGAAACCGTTTCCGATTCGCAGCGTACCAGATCCCCAATACAACAGCGTTCGCAATTCCCACAATCACAAAAGTGGCGATCGCACTGATCTGGGCAAAACATACTAGGCCGGCCAGCATCAGGAGGTACAGCGATACGTACAGGAACTCAAAAATCGCAGAAGTTAACACTTGGTGGCTGGCCAGTAACCAGCGTCGGGAAAACTCACGCAAAAACTGAAACGGTGCCAACACAGCCACCACGACCACGACCATAGCAATGTTGTGGTTCTCAACAGCAATAAAAGGCTTGGCCATTAGCAAGACTAACCCGGCTACAGCGACCAACAGGCCGACAAACAGAGAACCCAGCATCAGGCTGCCGGAAAGACTGCGCGTTTTTCCGGTTTTTTCACTTTGAAGAAACACCGTAAGCGGCGTGGTCACAAACGCTTCGTGGACCGCGCTAATCATCATCAGAGCACTGAAGGCTCCGGCATAGTAGCCCAGCTGTTCCAGAGATCCGCGGCCAACGCCTTCGTGTCCAGAAGAGAACCTTCCGCCAAGTGTCATTGTCGTAAGAAAACGCGACAGGCTGATCACGCCCTGAGCCGCAAGCGCCCAAAACACAACCACTGGCAAGCGAGTTCGCAACTTGCTGAACAGAGAAGATTTACCACCTTCGAAGGAAGACGATAAGGGGGGCTCAAAGGCGGATTCCACTAAGGCATTTTCATCGGAAGCTTGAGACATAATGCCGGGTGGAATTTGCGGAGGTAGAGATTGGCTGGAAAATCGTTTGTGGCCTCCAGTATAGATTCGCGGACTTATTCTCCAAGGGAATCACGACTTTAAGGAGACAGTTCACACAATTGAGGTGCTACGCCCCTCCTCTATTGGCGTCGATTGAAACCATTGAATCGATTGTCCGGGTTGATTGTCTGCCTTCCGCAGTACAAGCCGAATCAATAAGCATGTGCCTGATAAGACCAAAGAGTAAATATGGTCTGAAAAAAGGATCGCATCCCGCAGATGGTTAGGCTTCCACGCATCACCTAGCTGAGCGCGACGACGGACTTTTGCACGATCGATTGTTCCACCGATTCACAAATTAAAATCGCGTCTCTGGCGATGTCCCCCGACAACACGTTGCTGCCCGGTTTGCCTTCAATCGCTGCCATCAGTTCTTCGATCTCGCGGGTGAAAGCGTGAACCGGATCGGGGTCCCCTAGATCTTCCGGTCGAATGACATCGCCGTTTTCGTCCAAGATTTTCAGCTCCAAAGTTTCAGGCCGATCGGTGTAGGCCGCGAACTCAAAACAGATCGTTGCTCTTTCCAGATGAATTTCAAACGCGTGATTGAATGGACGTCCCTGCTGAGAAATGGTGCCACTGTGGGCAGCCACGGTCACGCTTGGATCCTCAAACGTAAAAATCGAATTGCAGTACTCCACAACGCCGTCACGCAAACGCCCCCCGCTGTACACCGTTTTGGGCATCCCGAACAACCAACGAATCAAATGTGCATCATGGACATGCAGATCCAACAGCGGCCCCCCGACGACTTCGCGATCGAAAAAATCGGGGATCCATGATGCAGACGGATCCGAAACCACACGCTTAAAATGCCCGCCGATCAGTTTTCCGTATTCGCCGGAGCGAATCTTTTCGGCGGCGAATTTGAATTCCAGAAAAAACGGCAGGACTTGGCCGACGAAAAGCTTCACGCCATTTTCGACGCAGGATTTGGCCGCCGCGTCGCAGTCCTGCAAATTCAAACACAGTGGTTTTTCGCAAAAGACGTGCTTGTTCGCATTGGCAGCCTGTTCGATGGTGGAGCGGTGAAACGATGGAGGCAAACAGATATCCACCAAATCCACGCAATCGCTGGCCAGCATTTCCTCAACGGTTTCAAACACCTGTACGCCAGAGAGATCGACCTGCTCTCCCGGCGGGCCAAAGTTCCCTTGGATAGACGTCCAATCGCCCGCACGTTTTTCTTTCGAGCGGGAAACGATTGCCGTGACTTTCGCGTCAGATTGCTGCTGCCATGCCAGCCAATGAATCCAGCCCATGAACCCGATGCCAACAATGCCAACTCGCAAGCTCATACGTCTGCCTTTTCAAAAATCACACTCACAACTTGACCCGTCGCCGATCGGGAGGTCTTGAGAACGGCTTGTCCCTCAAAGGGTCGCGTTTCTGAAGACGCGTTGACGGGACAGGCGGGATCGGGCGTTTCGTAATTCAATGTCGGCGGAATCACACCTTTGTTCATTGCCAACAACGAACCGATTAGCTCCACCAGAGACGTGCCGGGACCAAGGTTGCCGAAATTGGATTTGTGGGCGACCACGGGCACGTCACCAAGAGCTGCATGGATTCCTTGGGCTTCGCCGGCATCGGGTTCGACCAAACCGGAGGCGTTGGAAGAAACCAACCCAATGGACGTCGGGTCTATGTCGGCCGCCTGGATGGCTTCCTTGATGGAAACCTCGAATGCTTCGGCGATGCCCACCGTTTCAGGCGCTTTGAAGCCGCGATTCCACGAGGCCAATCGAGCCAAGGGCTTGGCTCCTCTTTTGAGGGCGTGTTCTTCGGATTCTAGAATCACGACGCCGGAGCCTTCGCCGCAGACCATGCCGTCGCGATCGAGGTCAAAGGGGCGCGATGCAGCTGTGGGTTCCTGAACTCGTTTGGCCAGCATCTTTGTGCCGCGATAGACCATCGCCGTCACGGACATTTGAGATCCAGTGCCGCCTGCGACAACGACATCGCAGATGCCGCGGCGGATCAAATCGGCAGCTTCAATCAACGCCAGCAAGCCCGAGGCCTCGCCGTGGCAGATCGAATTGCTGGGTCCCCGCGCGTCGAGGGCAATCGAAATATGCGAAGCCGCCATGTTGGGAAGGTACTTCAGCATCCAGAGGGGCTGAATCTGCCGCATCGCAAACTCGCCCCAGCGATCATGTTCGTAGTTATCTTCAACGGTGCAACTGTTGAAAACCTGAGCCACTTCGTTGGGGTCTGCGTAAAAGGTTTCGGTGCCGAACAAGGTTCCCATTCGATCCAGCGAAACCTGCTGTTCCAGAATCTCTTTTTTGAAGCCTGCGTCGTTGAAGGCGATCGCGGCAGCCGCACAACCGAACTGAATCGGTTTGCACAT
>CAZDZX010000118.1:0-11859 GCA_964510005.1 uncultured Pirellulaceae bacterium | reverse complement strand
CGACTCTGTCACTCGTGCCGATGGTACCGATTTTCATGGCTCAACTGCCCGCTTGAGCGGTACTACGATGGTCGACCCTTTCAAAGATAGCAATGGTCCGAGGGCCTTTCATCTGATCCTGAAAGCCGCTTCGATTCCCATTGGTGCAGCGGGGGTCAACTGTCCGATTCAATTCGATAGCAAATCGCTGATTCGCGGTCGGTAAAATCCGGTCCAAATTGTGCGGAAATCGTACAACTTTTGCCATTCGGAAGTTGAATTATTGAGCAGTCGCAGGTTTTTCTGACTATTCTGCGATAACCTCATCCGCATGCTGGATCAGCGAATATATTTAAGTTGAGACGTTCATTGCTGGCACGGGCAAGGTGTGCCGGATTTATTTCAGGGAGTTATTTTGATGAGATCATCAGTAACCAAACTACCATTTGCTTTTGCTATCGTCGCGTTGGTAACCCTCGTTGGGTCTGCAGACGCTTGGCAGACCTCAACGGTGAATGACACCAAGTTGACTGCTGCTGAAAAGAAAGAAGCGAGTCGAATTAAAAAAGAACAACGGACTGAAGAGAAGCGACTCAGTCGCATCTGGAAAACGGCCGAAGCCGTCAAAGGTTTCGAATCCACCGAAATGTACTCTGCGATCGAGTCCGGTGACATCGAAGTCACCATCAAGACCGTTAGCGAAAAGAAATCAAACATCATCGTGACCAACAAAAGCGAAAAGCCTTTGGCGATCGCCATGCCTGGAACGTTCTCTGCGGTACCTGTTTTGCGACAGCAACTCGGGCAAGGAGGCTTCGGTCAAGGCGGCGGTCGAGGCCTCGGTCGAGGCGGCCGCAACGGACAACAGGGCATCGGCGGTGGCTTTGGCGGCGGCTTCGGTGGCGGTGGCTTTGGTGGCTTTGGTGGCGGCCAAGGCGGATTCGGAGGCGGTGGCGGAGGTGTCTTCAACATTCCTCCGGGAGAGGTCGGAAAAGTTGCTGTGACAACCGTTTGTCTGGAGCACGGAAAACCCAATCCTCGCAGTTCCATTCCTTACACAATCCGTCCACTTTCAGAAGTCTCAACCGATCCCAAGGTTTCCGAAATCTGCCAAATGCTGGCCGCTGACGAAATCGCACAGCCGGTTGCGCAAGCAGCAGCATGGCACGTCACCGACGACCTTGACTGGAACAAACTCTTGACCATGAACCGTCTTGAAAGAATGGACGGCTATTTTGAGCGTTTCTTTACTCCTCAGCAACTTATTTTCGCGAAAGGAGTGGTTTCAGAAGCGACCCGTCGAGCCAAAGAAAAAGCGGAACAGAAAGAAGACTACAACGGCGATTCTTCTGACAGTAAAAACGTTTCACCCGGCGAACTGACTGCTTCTGGCAAAAAACAGTAACCCATTTGGTGCGAACGAACTTCCAGCCCGACTTCGGTCGGGCTTTTTTTATGCGCAAAAGAAAGACACAAAAAACAGCACAATCCTAACATCGTGATTTCGTCTCACCTTAAGATAGATCCAACCCCGGAGAATCTTATGAAACTTGCACACCCCGCTGTTGTTGTGGCTGCGTTGCTGGGCTGTTGGGCCGCAACCCTTCACGGTCAAAAAACGGACGTCACTGGCGCAAACGCGACCGCGACCGCCAAGCAAAATCAAATCGAGGGCAGCGACGGTGATGGATCCGTCGCCATCGAGGGCACGCAGGCGCCGTGGCACAAAATCACACTGACCCTGAGCGGTCCTTTTGCCCACGAGGAAGGCAACCTAGCCAATTCAAAAGCCCCCAACCCGTTTCGTGACTATCGGATGGAGGTCACGTTTCGCCACGAAAAGGAAGCGTCCTCGATTAAGGTTCCCGGCTACTTTGCCGCCGATGGGAACGCGGGTCAAACGTCAGCCAGTCAGGGCAACCAGTGGCGCTGCCACTTTAGCCCACCGCACTCCGGCACGTGGAAGTACAGCGTCTCTATGGTCGCTGGCAAAGACGTCGCCATTGACTCCCAATCGCCAGCCAACCCCGTTGCTGGCTGTGACCAGCGGACAGGGCAGTTTGAAATCGGCGCGCCCGCGAAAGGCCTTTCCGATCGAGATTTTCGCAAGCACGGCATGTTGGTTCCTAACGGTTCGCACTTTCTCAATTTCTCCGGTTCGCAGCGGCCCTTTTATAAAGTCGGGCCTGATGCTCCCGAAACGCTATTGGCCTATGAAGATTTCGATGGCACGAAAACTCTAAAACCCGAAAAAGGTCCATTGAAGACGTGGAAGCCTCATGTCAAAGACTGGAGCGAAGGCGATCCGGTTTGGAAATCAGGGAAGGGCAAGGGACTGATCGGCGCGATGAATTATCTTGCCGGTAAAGGCGTTAACGCTTGCTCGTTTTTGACCTACAACGTGGATGGAGATGGCAGCAACGTCTGGCCTCACATTTCTGCCACCGAAAAATTCAACTTTGACTGCTCCAAATTGGATCAGTGGCAAATTGTTTTTGACCACGCCCAATCCAAAGGCCTGTTACTGCACTTCAAACTCCAAGAAACCGAAAACGACGACCATCGCGACCGCAAAGGCAAACAAAAAGTCATCGCCGGAGCCCTCGATGGTGGCCAACTGGGCCCGCAACGAAAGCTCTACCTTCGTGAACTGGTGGCTCGCTTCGGCTACCTCAACGCCATCGAATGGAACCTTGGCGAGGAAAACACTCAGTCGACCGGCGAGCAAATCGAGATGGCTGGCTACCTGCAAGAAATCGATCCGTGGAATCATCTTATCGTGGTGCACACCTATCCGGACCAACAGGATCGAAAATACAAACCGCTGCTAAACCAATCGGTTCTCACCGGCGCGTCGCTGCAAAACAACTGGGACCAGATCCATCGCAAAACGCTCAAATGGGTCAAAGCCTCAGCGGCCAGCGGGCATCCGTGGGTGTGTGCCAACGATGAACAAGGACCCGCAAACCTTGGCGTCCCACCGGATCCGGGATACAACGATTTCGATGGCATTGCCAACCCCGGCAAGCGTCGTCGAAAATACGATTTGCACGACATTCGCAAACGAACGCTGTGGGGCAACATCATGGCAGGCGGAGCCGGCGTCATGTATTACTTTGGTTACAAGCTGCCGCAGAACGATTTGAAAGCAGAAGACTTTCGCTCTCGTGACCAATCGTGGGACTATTGCCGAATCGCCGTCGACTTTCTTGAATCCCAAAAATTGCCTTTGGAGCAAATGCGAAACCACAATTCTATGGTTGGGAATCCAGACGATGATTATGGGCCCATGTGTTATGGAAAACCCGGGGAAGTCTGGGTGGTCTACCTTCCCCAAGGCGGCGAGGTGAGCGTCGACCTGTCGGCAGAGCAGGGCGATTGCACAGCCGAATGGTTCAATCCTCGCACCGGAGGCGAACTGGTGCCCGTCGAGATCAATCAACAAAACGCAGCTACCCGGTTTGTATCGCCCCTCGGCGAAAAGGAGGACGATTGGGTTCTGTTGATCCGCCGGCAGAAATAACAGGGCCAACGATCTAAGCCTGATCACAAACGAAGCGAATCAAAGACCAACCCATTGCTCATTGCCAGCTGCCAATTGCCAATGGATCCAAGCAACGGAGCACAACCAGCCCCTTTCGCTCGCCATTTCCATCACTGTCAATCCTAGCGATCAGGCCCCGCTCGCGGTAAGCAATGGATCTTTACTGGAGCGTTGCCATGGGCCAAGAAGAAGCCGCTTCCGAAAAAGAACTAATCACACACAACACTGTCAACGACGGTTGTCACCACCCGCGGGCCCGCGGGTAGTGACAACAAGTGTTTGTTTTCAAGTTGGGTTGCTACTCAGTGATTACCGTCGCGAAACTTGAAGCGATCTCTTCGAAAATCTCACGCAGTTGGTCTCCATCGTTAGCGTGGCGATGAACACCGCCACCGATCAAAGCGACTTGTTCCATTTGGCTTTGATCGCCGTCAGCGAAAGTAACTGTGTTGATCACGACAAATGGATATAGATCTTTGATCTGCGTAGCAGCAGTCACAGGATTGAGTCCTCCGCGGTTCACTCCATCGGAGAACACTATCAGTGTTGGAATTGCATTGAGACGTCGCTCTGCAACAAGGTGCGTATTGGCGACGATCATACCGTCACCGATCCGAGTACTTCCTTCCGGAATAATCTCTTCAATTCTATCAGCCGACAGTGACACGTCCAGATCCAGTCTCAAATCCAGAGATGCCGATCCCGCGAACGAAGTCACCGAAACACGTTCCTGCAAACGAGAATCGTCCAGTACGTTAACAAACGAGTCCATCGCCTGCTCGAGGACCGACCAGCGCGACTGCTCAGGAGCTCCAAGCCGAGGTCCGCTTGTCGGGTTGTAGTCCCGACTGAACGAGGCTGAATAAGCCGCAAGGTCTCGCAACTTTTCTTCTACTGAAGGATCGTTCGTCGAAGAAATCAGTGAGTCCAGTCCATTCAAAACGCTCTCAGAGTAAAACCGGTTTCTCAGAGACAATGATGGAAGGGTTCGCCTGTTTTGGTTATAACCATTGTCTGCTAACAGTTGAGCGATATTGGTCTCGGGCACGTCTCCGCCAGGATTTATGGGGCCTTGGAAGTCATTGACGGCGTCAATGTAATCTTGGCCGCTGATTCCAAAAGGATTGTTTCCGTTGTTGTACATCGTGGTATAGACATTGAAGAGGAACTGTTCGTCTTCGAAATACACCATCGAACCCGAGCGGTCGACCACCAAACAGATATCGCGATCCACTTGAGAGGTTACCGCGACTGCGGTTTGGGCAAGGTTATTGACTTCTCCAACTTGGAAAAACAGTCCGGTGTCTGTGGAACCGTGAACCTGAATGGAAGTAATCAAGTTCGAGTTCAATTCACTCGCCTCTGGATCCGGTTGAGGATCGGCGGCTTCGAACACGAAGCGTCCCAAATCTGGCCGAATGGAGTTTCCAAAAATAATGTCATCTTCTTGCAAAACCAGCGGATCATTTTGAACCGTGTTCAATCCCGCAGCGAATTGGGTCGTTTGGACAGCCGCACTGATATCTCCGGTCGCGGTCCATGCCGTTCCACCGGCTCGCGTGGCCACGTCGGTGGCGATCTGTAATTCGGTGTACGTCAGTTCGACTTGGGCAAAGTTGATTGCCATCGCCGAAAGAAGAATCAGGACGGGCAACAAAACCACCAACAGAACCAAAACAGCTCCGTCGCGTCTTTGTCGCAATGTTTTTTTAGTCAATCGCATTTTAAAGTCCATTGAGTTAGTTGGGTCGGTTTACGCGGGATTCAGCTGTTCGAATAATCGGGGTATCGGAAAGCCATCCATTAAAAATCGATATTTCGCTGGCGGGCACGTTGATCGTGACCTCAATCTGCGTGGTCGTGTCGGTAATTTCTGGTTGCACAACTGGCCCCTGAAATGGCACGACATCGATTGTGAAATCTTCAATTCCAAACCGCCCAAGGATTTCTTCGGCGAAAGGTCGCCCTTCGTCGATTTGGGCGCCAAACACGGAAACATCACGAGCAGTATTGAAAACGGCACTTTCCACGAACGTCTCCGCCATCCAAAACTTGGAAAATTCGATGCAGGCGAAAATGGTCAGCAGGAAAATCGGAGCCACAATCGCGAATTCGACGGTGGATGCTCCAGTGCGGTTTTTGGTATTTCTTTTCAATAGGTTCATTGGACTCCTCCTCTTTCTTCCTCTTCTTTCAGTGAGTCGCCACCTTCGAAAAGCATGGTGACTTCGGCAGTCATTTGAGGACCTTGAATGTGTCGAAATGGAGAGATCGGCAATCGACCATTACTCTGCAAATCGATTTCGACTCTGACCGTAACCGGATCCAGTTGGTCCAGAACGTCGGGTTCGCCACGCTGTGTCGGATCTCGAGTGATGGTGACGACGTTGAAAATGTTTTCAAATTGGACATTCCGCGACGTCAGATAGTTAGCGACCGCATCTCGCACGGACTCGTCTGAGCCATCCACTCCGACGGCAACACGGACACCTTCATAGGCAGCGATTTCCGCTTTCTTTTTGAGGTAGATGCCGTCGCAAATATCAAGAGTCCCCAACGTGAGAATGATGATAACTGGGATCGCAAACGCGGCTTCGACCGCGACAGCGCCTCGGCGACGATCTAGTTGGGAGTAGGATTTTTTGAGCTTCATATCAGTCACTAACAATTACCGGAGCGGAAACAGGCTTGTCAGAAAACTAGTTTTCTTTCAGGGGTGGAATGAAAGAAAAATCCACGGAAGGCAAAGCAGCACTTTCGAAGGGCTGGAAAATCGTCAGAACCAACACAACCCGTCAGCCGCCCAACCCGTCTGCGCGAAATAATACACCGCAACTGTCAACGATTGCGCGGCTTGCGTCCAAAAATCAAATTTCGGCGTGTTTTTCGCTCCAGCGGCTCGCCACCAGACGACCATCGAGGGGGCTCAACAGGGCCGGAAATTGGAAGAATCGCCTCCTCTGAATCTCCCGAATTCGCAGAAACTCCCGACTCCTGTTCGGCGCCAATATTTTCCTCCAGAAACCGAGCCCAGTAGCTGTCCAGCACATTGCGGGCATTGTTGATCGACGCTGGACTTTGGAGTCCCGAACCTGCACTGGCCAGCAGTTGCGTCATCGCCACCGAATCATTTTCGTCAAACCAACGATCGAAAATCTCCACTTGGTCCACCAGTACCTTGCCCACGCCCATCAAGTCCAGCCCCACTCGTAAGTTCTGCAAATCAACGGGAAGATCATCAAAATGCACTGCAAACCGCCCCCATTGATTGGTGATTTGGTCTTTCTGACCGGTGCTCAGACTCCCCACCGACCCGAATCGGTAGAAATTTAAGCCATCCGATTTGCCCTCGATCGCGATTCTCAAGGGCGGTTGATTGCCGACGTCTTCGACTTTCAGCCAGACCGATACCGACAGCCGACCCGTTTTCGGACTGGCCAACGGATTGCTGCGAATCCAAACCGAATGCCCGCTCGATTTCATTTGAATTCCGGTTTTTCCGTCGCTGGCGTCACTGCTTACATCAAAACTATTTTGCGGGCTGGCCCCAAATTCCCAGCCGCTTCGCAGCGGATCCGAAAGCGACTCAAAGCTTCCGTTTTTCAACTCCTCAACAGGTTTCCCGACTTTGGCTCGGGCCAGCTTGCTCTGAAGCTGGTACAGCTTTTTACGAACCGTGGCCCCGGCGTCGTCCGGCAATTCGACTTCGTAGCTCAAGATGTGCCACGGGTTGATCGAAGTCGCGCTTTGGGAGCGACCGGAGCGCATCGACCATGGCTCCAGCTTAAAATCCATGCGGGCCCCCGCCGTCGTAGACTGAATCAAGATTTCTTTCCCGTCGAGCGTCTGCGGAGCAATCGGCGAGCGAGCCGATGAAGCCGTTAAAATCCCTCCCTGTCCCGGCTTCGCCCCTAACTTCAAGGACACCTCGACTGGCCAAGGAGAATCATTGAGCACATAGAACCAGTTCAAACCTCCGGCCGAAAACTGGCGAACACAAATCGGACTGCCTTCGACAGGCTCCACCGTTTCAAAGGGAACCGCCGGCAGCATATTGAAACGATACATGTCCGGAAGAATCGTCGGGCTCCCATGGATCATCTGGCCGGCATCAATTTGCCGAAGCGAACGAATAAACCGGCGTTGCCGGTGGGATGGGTCGACCGCATACACGTTGTATCGCTGTGAGGGCGCTCCCGACAACCCCGGCAGTGCATCGATAAACTCGATCTGGTCCCAGCGCCCGCGATGGGTAAACACCGACGCCGTCGAAGTCCTTTCGAAAAACTGGGTGGCCTGTCGCGTCTGGCTCACGTTCAAGTCAATACGCTGGCGGGCCAGCGACAATGCCGGCGCCACGCGCAGTGGGCTGGCAACGAAAATGTTTTCGGCGGCCAGTTCCTGTTTGGTCAACCGCTTTCCATCGGCCATAAAATCAAACCCCACAGACTGCATCGCTCCGTCGAAATCCACAGGCTGGTGCAGCGATGGGGTCAGAGAAGAGGAAAGCTCCTGATTTCCGTACATATCGATCGGCAGCAGAAACAGGGGCGAATCCACCATTGCCACCAGCTCGCGATACCAACGGGTCATCTGTTCACTGCGCCATTGAAGCCAGCGGGGCCCCATGTCGTCGCCTTCCAATTCACGGATGCCTGGCACGCTGTCCAAACCCTCTGCCGAAGCGAATCGGTTGATCGTCACCGAATCGTAAGCCTGTCGGGAACCGGGAAGCATCGTGCTGCAGTCCGGCCGACAGGTGACCCCCATTCCACCGAACGACTTGTGATTGCGATAGCGCTGGCTGATTTCTGAAACGGCTTGATTGCAGGCTTGCTGAAGCTGACGGTCGAGCGGATTGTAGGGAGGCAAAAAACGCTGGGTAATGGAACTGCGATTGCCAAGGCTATCGACCAAATCGAAACCGACTCCTTGGCCGGGCTCCCGTTGAGACTCTAGCTCGGGAAGCGTCGCGTTAAAATTGATGACCGGGACTAAATTCAATCCCGCCCGGTCAAACATCCTCATCATCAGCTCCACGACGTCTTTTCGAATCGGATCACTGCCTTGAGAGTCAAAGACTCCCGAATCGAATCGCGGTCCGTAACCTGAATTCTTTGCTGGAAATACCGAACTGCCGTCGGTGGCAATGGTCACGAAAGCTCCATCGAAACCGTTGGCCTTGAGATGCTGAATCAGCCGATCGGTGCCCGTCAAAAAAGTATTCCAGTCGTCCAGCCATTGACCTGTTTCAGAATCCCACTGGCGGGGTGCCTGAAAGCGAGACGGAAAATCTGGCGTTTCAAAAATCGCCATCTGGCGCCGAGGCGAAAACGAACTGTTGAACGCGACGCCAGCGACCCATTCCGGCAATCGGTCCGGCCCACTTTCAATCGCGACCTTCGACAACACCGCCGAAGTCGTGGGATCATTGTTGGCAATCAGCAGCCACCCATCTTCTTCGGTTGCCCAAACGTGAAGCTGATGCCGCTGCCATTGGCTCGCATCCCGTTTGGCTTCTCCGGGGGACTTCGGGACAAAAACGCCCGCATTGAGGCCGCCACCGTGCTGGTTATTTTTGTCGATAAATTCAACGCTGAAATTGGTACCCGGCTGAGGAAGATACTCAATCGTAATCTGTTGAGGGCCGGGCGAGCGGGGCACCGGAACCGCGATCCACGAACCCGACGTCAACTCAACCGCCGAACCATTGATCACCCGCACATCTCCATGCCGAAACGTCGTTTGACGCGTTAGACCCAACGGCAATTTGGCGATTCCGCGCGTCGATGACGTCACCGTACGACCGCTCAGCAATTGTCGGACTTTGAACACCTGTTGCGTTTGCCATGGCTGACTATCGCTGACCGCTTGTTGTTCGCCGACGACAACCACTTGAACACGACGCCGGATGCTATTTCGACTGGAGAAGGGCTTGGCAAACGCGGGTTTCGCGGCAACAGGTTCAGCAACAAACTCCAACTCATAGACCCCCTCGGTTTCGGGTAGAGGGACTTGAATCTGCTGGGGCGCCGCCGATCCCCTTGCATCGGTCGTAAAGTCGACCGTTTCTACAACTTCATTGGGGTTCTTTCGGAATCGAATCTGACAGCGAACCTGTTGAGACCGCAACTCTGTCAAAAACGGCGCGACCTCAAAATCAAACGTTTCGCCAGGTTCGAAAATCAGATGCGGTCGATCAAAATCAACACGAAGGCGATCTCCTGGAACTCGCATCACCGACAATCGACTCTCGTCACGATCGATCGGTTCCGAACCGCCGGCCAGCAATTCCTCAATGGGCCACGATCGCGAAAATGAGGCATCGGTTTTGGGATCGTGTAACCGGATCGAAACTTTGACAGGTGACTCTTGGGGGACGATCTCAAAATCGACGCCGCCATACAGCGTGGGAATCTGGTGCCCGATGATCAGTTTGCCTTCTCGCGGCATCACTGTCGTGGGCGAATCGGCCGTCAAACCAAGAACTCGATGACTCTTCAGGTCGGCTCCATCAACAACGATTTCTCCCTGCCATGCTTTGGGCACGCTGCCCCCCCAAGCGAATCGCAAATGCAGGGACTCAGAGTCGGGAGTTTGGGCTAACGCAAGATGACCGCTTGAGACAACAACAGCCCAGACAGAAAACAACAGGCGCAGGACTCCCGCAATCACGCGTCGAGCGCGCGATTTTTTTGTGCCACTCCATCGGCGGCCGTTTTCGAGTTGCGGACTTCCGTGTCCGTCCATTCGATTGGTCCTGCAAAAAGCGGGAAAATGCGCCGGGACTGTACCAAAACGAAAATTGATCCATCCATAGCACCTGGTCGACGCCTGCTAGCGGTCACTGCCAGCGGAAAATCAAATCAAGAATCCAAGCAACCGAGGACAAGACAGCCACGCTCACCCTCGTTTTCCAAAGTGCTGGCTTGATTCACCTTCTCGCGCTTGCCAGCGAACACTAGACTCCGCCGCCCCATTTTTTTTCTTTATATAGCTGACTGGCAGCAAAGGCAGGGAGCCTCGTGCCCGAACGAACAAAAGAAGATCCATTCCAAAACGAATCACGCAACCGCCGAACGCGGCGCAGTGTGGAACGTGAACCCGTAGAAACCTACCGCCCCCGTCGTCGACGATGGCCATGGGTGCTGCTGGCTCTATTGGTGATCGTCCTGTTGTTGCCCAACATCATCGGCTGGCTGGGTCTGCAGAAACACATCCTGCCGTACGCGGTTAAAGACTTCAACGGTTCGGTGAACGTGCAAAGCGCTTCGATGGGTTGGTTTCAACCCATCAAACTTTCGGGTGTTGAAGTCAAGGACCGAGCGGGCAATCCGATCCTCAATGCAGCCAGCATTGAAACCAGTCGTCCCATGCACGCCTTTGTCACCAGCAGTGACTATGGCGAAATTACGGTCAACCAACCCTTTGTGATGGTTGATCTGGTCGACGGTGGCAGCAACATCGAAGACGCGATCGCAAACTATATCGAAGCCGCAAAACCATCGCCATTGGATCCTCCGCCAACTGCCTCCGAAACGTCAGCTTTTGAGCTTCCCTCACTGATCGTCAAAATCAATGACGGTTCGGCGATCATTCGCTCCAACCAGACCGTTCCAGCGGGAGTTCCCCAACAATCTGAAAGCTGGCAAATCGATTCGCTTTCTGGAGTCATGTCCTTGGCTTCGGACCAAGCACCGTTGGCGGCAACGATTCAATGTCGAGCATCGAAACTGGGCGTGGATGCCAGCGGACAAACCGTGCTCTCAGAAAGCGGAACGCTGTTGCTCAAATCGGCGTTTGATGCCGGGCAAGAGAAGCTTGAATTCTCTACCGCAAATGTCGAACTGGAAACCAGTCAAGTTCCCCTTTCAATCATCGCCCCATTGGCTCACCGCGCGATCGGACCTGCCCAAACTGCTGGCGCCGCTACGATGAAACTGGGCGCCGCCTACAACATCGCCTTCGGTGATGTGGTTGCCAATATTGAAAACCTTGAATTGACATCGGCAAGCATCATTGCTCCCGAAACACTGGGTAGCGACCAACTATTTATTGACCGCGTCTTTGCCGTCGGGAACATCGAAGCATCTCCCACGCGCATTGTGGCCAACAACTTCAACGTCGAAACCGATTTTGGTCAGCTGTCCGCCAACGGACAATTCGATCCGACTCAACTGGCAAAAATTGGCGAAGGCACCCAACTGCTCAACGATCCGCTGCAGGTTCAAGGCGAATTCGATGTCGCGAAACTGCTGCAGCGACTCCCGGATACTTTGAATCTTCATGAAGACCTGAAAGTTGATTCGGGAACCGTGCGCCTCAACGCTGGCACG
>CAZDZX010000117.1:1250-11872 GCA_964510005.1 uncultured Pirellulaceae bacterium | reverse complement strand
GGTTGAAACCCTAGGCTAATTGCTGCTGTCCCTCCGGGACAAAATCATTCTGAGAGATCTAAAGTGAGTGCCATTTGCCGCTCACTGATTCGGGAACACAAGCCTAGCTCTAACGGAGCCTTGGCTCTACTTGAACCCGTTCACTTGGGAAACGTATGCGCGGTGGGCATGCCATTTGTCAATGAACTTTGCACCCGGATCAAAGACACGGACGTCCAAGCCCGCATCATCAGGGTGGGTTGAAGGCGTTCCGTGGCCGACGATTATGCCGGGCTCGAGTGACGCCGCCAGGGCTCCGCGGGAACGACTTTGGATAAACCCCAGCCACATTCGATCTGGGCCAATTCCTAGCGTGTACGATTCAACATCTTTTTGAAACGCATCGGGATGCCACGGTGCCATATGAAATGAAAACAGAGTAAAGGCGATAAACACGCAAGCAATCCACAGTGAAAAAATGCTGCGGCCGACCATTTCCGTGTAGATATCGAATCGCATTTTGAAGGGACTGAGCGCTTCGGTCACGATTCGGCAAACAATGAACGAGAGCACGAACAGAATCCACAACGCCAGAAAATGACAGAGCTTCGCGTAGTCTGGCATCGCTTCGATCAGCTTGGTGGCGATGTTCTCGTAGTAGCTGGACGCGAACAGAGCCGCGATCAAAAAATTGATCAGCGTCAAAAAATTGTTCCACAGTCCAAACCACCATGTGGCGGCAGGAATCAGCAGAAGCAGAAAAATGACAATGAGTATGACCATGATAATTGCCTAGCTTTGCAGCATCCGTTGAAGTTCTTCGACCGACGTGACCCCGCGAGCGATCAGTACGGCCGCCTCTTGAGTTTGCGTGATATGCCCTTCCTGTTTCGCCGCTGCAGTCAGGGCGCTCAGGCTAAGCGTTTTGGCAGCCGCGTTTCGGAACGCCGGAGTCACTTTGAGCAATTCAAAGATGCCCGTTCGTCCGCGATATCCGATTCCACTACATTCTCGACAGGGAGGAATCTCGTTTTCGTCTTCGTCGACCATCCCCGGCTTGTAAATAAATGGGCGATAAAGTTTTTCAATCCGCCCCGCTGGCAAACCTAATTTTTGCAACAGTTGTGGATGCGGCACATACGCCTGTCGACAGTTCTCACAAAGTTTTCGAACCAACCGCATACACAGCACGCCCGACAGCGACGCGAGGAACTTATTCGCGTCCGGTTTCAGCGCCAACACACGCAACAATGCATCCACCGCATTTTTGCCCGGGTGGCGTAAGTAGATTGGAATTTCGTTGATGGTCGACTGATTGCAAAGCTTATCCAGCATCTTACCGTCAGGGATCTCCGAAACCGAAAGCACATCGGGTTCACGCAACAGCAGCTGCGGCAGCGGCGTCATGTGAGTTTCGCCTTTGGCGGGATCGAACGTGATCGAGCCAATATTGATGACTTCGGGTTCGACTTTGTTGCAATCTTCGATCACGAAAAAGTCACGGGTCAGCCGGTCGCATGAATCCAACGCGGCTCGCCACGACGTCGTGTAGCCCTCGCCGGGTACCGCCGACACAAGGAACCAACCTCCGGTGCTCATGTTCATCAGATCAACGACCTGAGAAATCATACTTTGCCGCATCCCGCAGTCTTCGAGGCGATCAAAGGAAGGTCGTTTGTAGTCGAGGTACAAGGCCACCCGTTCGCCAGTTTGCGTGCCTTGGGAGATCAGCTTGAATTTCTGTTTGCCTTTGAGAAACGCGGTAGCAAACATACCCTTCTGTTTCTTTCGTCGTTCTTGGTAGTTGGCGCCGGCGAGCTTTTTCAACACGGCCAACATGTAGTCGCCCGTTTCCCGATCCATCGGCACACCGGGATGCCACATTCCATCGACTCGAAAACGGACGGTGACTTGTTGCTGAGTGAAATCGAGGACCGTCACGTCGGCATCCTTGTGGATGGCCTCGGCCACGATCGTGGTGGCCGCCGGGAAGCCCTGCGAATCGGTGAGCTGCTCAAGAACCGCATCGCGCTCCTCGTCGGTTTCTCCCGCAGGAGTAAATTCGACAGGCGCCGGCTCTAGATAGTATTCAAGTAGGTGTTCGGGGATCATCTCTATTTCTGCTTCAAGGCTCGTTGGGCTTCAGGAAGCGAAAGCACGCCCAGAAGAACCAGTTTGTATGCGGCAACCGTCATGGGCACTTTGGCGCCACTTTTTTTGGCGACTTCATCAATCGCGGCAACCTGAGGTTTTTTCTTCATCACGTCGCGCACCGCATCGTTGACGCTCAACAATTCAAAAATTCCAATCCGGCCGATGTGTCCCAATCCACCACACGTTTTGCAGGGAGGAAACTCAATCGGTTCGCCTTTTTCGTCCACGCGTTGGTCCGGTGGAGGCAACTGCCAAGGCCGAAAGAGGGTTTGTTGTTTCTTTGGATCTCCACCCAACTGCTGAATAAGTTTGGGTTGCACGCGAATTTCCTGTTTGCAACTGTCACACAAACGACGCGCCAATCGCTGGCAGGTTACGTGCTGAACCGTGTCCACGAAATCAGCTCGTTCGGTGCAGTTGGCATAGGTCCGCAACAGAGCTTCCGCAGTGGAGCTTGCCTGCACCTGCAGCCAGACCGACATCTTTTCTTTTTTGATCGCGGCGGTCAGTTGGTCCATCACATCCTTCGCCGCGACTTCCGGTACCGCCATCGCATCGGGGCGGGTCAACAGAATCGTGCTCAACTCAGTCGCTTGGGACCCTTCGGTCATCGCATACTTTTTGATAACGATATTTTCGATCGTTGATTCTTCCTCGTTTCGATCGTTGACCAACGCAATACAGTCTCTCGCAAGTCGATCCGCGGACAGCAACAGGCCCTGCCATGATGCCGTCAGGCCTTGGCCAGAGGGGGCTGAAACCACACAGATCCCCGGCTGATTGATCGCAGGCAGGAAAGTGTTCTGCATTGCCGGAAGCATGCCCAGTTTCTTCAGTGGAAGTTGGGACTTTTTATCGGCGATGAACAGGAGTTGCACTCGCTCGCCCGTTTGGACTCCCGTGGAAGTCAGATCGACTTCGATTTTGCCGTACTCGGATTTGGTCTTGAACATGCCCTGCTGTTGGGCGCGTCGCTCGGCAGGATTCAGCCCGGCCAGATGTTTCAGGCTTACCAGAATTCCGTCGGCGAACTCGCGTTCCATCGGAGGCAGCTTGTGCCACATCCCGTCCACTAAAATTTGCGGGGCGGCTTGGGTTTTGGTGTAGTCGATCACCAGCGTATCGGCGCGCTTGGACATGCAGTCCGCCAGCACATCCTTCATCGAAACGAATGCCTCGTGCTGACGCGCTCGAATTAAGTTGGCCTGTTGCTGTGTCGAATCCGAACCGGCACCCGTAAAATCCAGATCGAAGCCCATGTCTTGTTCGAGCTGGGTCATCTCCAGTGGGCTTTCGCCTTTGCTGGCAATTCGCTGCTGGATCGACGTATCGTTTTTAACCGCTGAACGTCGCATGAAGAAATAAATCAACCATGGCGTTAGCGAGATCAACAGATAGATCGGAAACCCAACCCAAAAGATCGGGACCGAAATCGCAGTGAAGAAACCGACCAGCTGTGACCCAAGGTTAATCGGGTTCCAGATCTGAGGTTTCATCCCTGTCAGTTCGCCAATTTTGATCGCATCGCGATTCATCCAATCGGCCAGTTTGACCCAGATGAAGAACACAAATGCCACCAGACCCAGTTTCAGTCCGGAAAGATATCCACCTGGGCCGCCGGTGATCCTACCGGGCTGGGCCGCAAGGGCAGGCGCGGCAACGATCAGAGTCGTCAGGATTGCGAGAAAGCCCCGCTGAAAAAGTGGGGCCAATGGAAAACGGGAAAACAGTTGAGCCATGAACAGGTCGGTTTTGGTGTAACTCAATAAGGCTCAGTTGCCAAACGCTATTGTAGGTTGAAGTCCGTGTAATTTCACCCGGTTAATGCAGAACATCCCGTGGGCCCGGGAAACGATCCCGGTTCGCCCACAACTGCGGTGAATTACAGGATACCGGGCGCCGAAACGTCGATGCCTTTGAGCTTCATCTTCAGGACTTCCTTGTTCGGAGCGACCTGGAAAGCCGTCGGGCGATCGATTAGCTCGTCATGGACAAGCTGTTCAAGGCTCATCGTGAAATCCTGCATGCCTTCTTCACCAAACATCGGAATCGCGTCCGAAAGCTTGTGATCTTTCTCTTCGAGGATCAATTTGCGGATCGTCGGGTTGAAGGTCATCACCTCACAGGTCGGCACTCGACCCACGCCATCCTTGATCGATTTGAGCAGTTTTTGGCCAATGATGGCTTTCATGTTCATCGCCATGGCACTGCGAATCGCGCCGTGCATCTCTTCGGGGAACAAGTCCAAAATACGACCGATCGTGGACGGGGCAGTCGACGCGTGAATCGTTCCGAAAACAAGGTGACCCGTTTCCGCAGCGTGGATCGCCGTCATGAACGTCTCCTCGTCACGAAGCTCACCGACGAGGATGATATCGGGGTCTTCACGAACGGCATGTTTCATGCCGACTTCAAAGTCGACGACGTCCATGCCGATTTCACGCTGGTTGATCAAACACTTGTCATCGGTGTAGACAAACTCGATCGGATCTTCCAACGTCAAAATATGTTTCGAGTAGCGACGGTTGATGTAGTTCAACATCGACGCGATCGTGGTACTTTTTCCCGAACCGGTGACTCCAGCCAACAAAATCATGCCCTGCTCGTAGTGACACAGAGACTCGATCGAGGGCGGCAGATACAGGCCTTCGAAATCTGGGATGAAGTTGTTCACACGTCGTGCCACCAATCCGATCTTTCCCAGCTGCTGCAGCATGTTGACACGGAAACGCCATGACTCGCCATCGACGTCGACGGTATAGGCAAAGTCAGCACCGCCTTCTTCGTCGAAGATTTTGCGAGCTCGCTCGTTCATCATCGGGAACAACAACCGAGCCATTTCTTCGATCTCGATCGGATCCCGCTTGAGCGGCTTGAGGGTACCGTCAACACGGATGATCGGCGCCTTGCCGACTTTCATGTGAAGGTCACTGCCTTTCGATTTGACGAGGGCACGAAAGTACTTGTCGACAGCGTTTTCTTTGCGAACCTGAGTGAAGCGCTTGACCATCGCTTCGATGGTTGCGTCCTCTTCAGTGTTGGCTTCGGTGTGAGCTTGGCCGTTAGTCGACCCGTTGGATTCTTTGTTTGATTTCATCATGCTGCCCGAATAGGAAATCCGGACCTTCAACTTTGGAAAACTGGAGGATGTCGCTCACCAACCCCACCTGCGAGCAGGGTTGATTTGTGGAAGGAGGCCAGAGGATGTTAACAGCGGATCACCCGCATCAACAAATAGACGGCAAAAAACGGCCTTAAATACTCTAAGCCCGACTATGTGTCGGGTCAACCAACGGCTCCCTTACCTGTGAAATAGTCGCCCGGACAATCGGGCAATGTCAATAATTCCGCTTGCACATGCTGAGTTTGTGGTGCTGGGGATTTTCGCCTCGGCGGTGACAGCCATTTTCTCCCCGAAACCGGCCCTTAGCTGATCGCTGGTTTCGGACTATGATTCTGGCTGACTAGTACTACCCCAAAGTCCTTTTTTGATTCCGTTCGAGCTTACCGTATTCATGGACACAGAACTTATCGATCGTTCCTCATCGATCCGCCAGCGCATTACTCAGTTGCGGGACAGTCTTTGACTACGATTCCAAAATCGAACAGACCGCCGAAATTGAAAAGAAAATGGCGGCCACAAATTTTTGGGACGATCAAGAAAAAGCCCAAGAAGTTGTTGGACAATTAAAATCCCTCAAGTCCATTGTGGCTCCCATGCAGGAGCTGCTGTCCGCTGAAGAAGACATGGAAGCCCTTGTCGAAATGGGCAAGGAAGACGAATCCATCGTCCCCGAAATCGAATCGGAAATCGGTCGGCTGGAAAAGGAACTGGATGAGCTGGAGCTTAAATCGCTGCTCAGTGGTAAGCACGATGCCTGCGGTGCGATCCTTACGATCCATGCGCGAGATGGCGGTACCGATGCCAATGATTGGGCTGAAATGATGCTGAGGATGTATTCTCAGTGGGCTCAAAAAAATGAGTACTCGATTGCCCTGCTGGACCGCCACGACAATCCCGACGCCGGTATCAACAATGCGGCGATCGCCATTCGTGGCCCGATGGCTTACGGCTACCTCAAAGGCGAACAGGGACTGCATCGTCTCGTGCGGATCAGCCCCTTCAATTCAGAAGGCAAGCGGCAGACCAGTTTCGCAGCGATTGATGTGACCCCTGAGATTTCTGATTCTGTTGATATCGATATCAACGAGTCCGATGTGCGGGTGGATACTTATCGAGCCAGCGGTGCCGGCGGCCAGCACGTCAACAAAACCGACAGCGCGATTCGGTTGACTCACACTCCGACCAATACGGTTGTCCAATGTCAGTCCCAGCGCAGCCAGCACAAAAACCGGGCGCAAGCTTGGAAGATGCTCCGCGCGGCGTTGGCCCGTGTCGAAGAGGAAAAGCGTGAAGCCGAAAATGCGGAAAGCTACAAAAACAAAGCCCAAGTTGGATTCGGTTCGCAGATCCGCAATTACTTCTTGCATCCCGACCAGCGCGTCAAAGATGCCAGAACCGGCCACTACGTCGGGGACTTTCAAAAAGTACTCGACGGTGAAATTCAAGGGTTTCTGGAAGCCTATTTGAATTGGCTGGCCAAAGAAGGAAGTTAAAAAAGGTGGCATCGATTTCCAGCCCGTGATCCGAATGCTTGTTCACCAGCGAGAAGTCTGCCTATGGCTATCAGATGGACACCAAAATTCCCACCCATTGTTCCAACCCTTTAACCGGATATCACTTTGACGCTTCTTGAACTTCGTACTGCCGGCGATCCCGCGCTGGTTTGTCAATTCCTGCGACCGGAATCTGAGGACCGCTGGTCTCATCGGTGGCTCGTTGACGACGGACAGCAAGAAGTCCTGTTGATGGAGTCCATCGAAGGAGACGCTTCGCTCGATTGGCCGCCCTCCCCAGCTTTCCAAGACATGAGCCATGAAGACCTCGGACACACCGAAGCGATCATGGGCGTCGGCATGGCTGGCAAAAGCCACTGGTCGGTCTCAGTCAGCCGCGAGAACGATGGCTTGGTTGCCGATTTCGCTTGTCTGGTAAAACTCGAACCCGGATTCCTTGGAACGACCTATCAGATTCACGCCGATGCGAAACTGGAAGCAGGTCAGCTGATTTTTGATCTGAGTTCGCAATCGACGCAATCTATTAAACTGTCCGCGCGGGGCGAAGCACAAATGTCTCTGGCCGATGGCAAACTGCGCATCGAACCGCCAGCGCTGGACGAATCTATCGGGAAACGCGGCTCGTCGCTGCGATGGTGTTTTGCCGTAAGTCGATAGCCTTGCGGTGGATTGCTGGCGCGATTGGCGCCTAAAATCTGAATTGGCCAGCCTGTGTCCAGACACTATGATCTCTAAGTGGCAATTCTCCTTTTTTAGAAAGCAATCACGTGCAGTCCCGACTGGTACTCGCCAAAATCAAGAAGCTCTACAAGAAGTATCTTGAGATGCAGCCGGAGCAATTGCGCGATGTGGCGTTGGATCTGGGATTTGAATCGCGGACCCATGGAAAAATTGAACCGCTAGTGACTCGCGGTTTCGCACTCGTCCGCGCCGCCGCGATGCGCGAGCTTCAGATGGCACACTACGATGTGCAGTTGATCGGTGGAATGGCCATGTGCCGAGGCCACATCGCCGAAATGCGGACCGGTGAAGGCAAAACGCTTACCGCCACACTGCCCATGTTCGTACACGCCTTGGCCGGCAACGGTGCATTGTTAGCAACCAGCAACGACTATCTGGCGCGGCGCGATGCTGAACTGATGCAGCCCGTCTACCAGTTGTTGGGGCTGACCATCGGTGTGATCCAGCAAGACCTCTCCCGCGAACAGCGCAGAGCTGCCTATAAGTGTGACATTACCTACGGCACCATGAACGAATTCGGATTCGACTTCCTCCGCGACCACTCCGGCAAACGAGAACAAGAAGAACGTGACTTTATGTTCGGTGGTGCGGCTGGAGGCGTCGCCGAAGCCCCCACAGCGAAACCGGTACATCGCCAACCGCACTTTATCTTGATCGACGAAGCCGACAGTATTTTGATCGACGATGCGCGAACGCCACTGATCATCGCGACCGCCAACGATGCATCCATCTCACAAGAAGTTCGTCTCTATCAATGGTGCGCCGACACGGCCGATCAATACGAAGAAGAATTGCACTACTGGTACGATCGCGAGCGACGCAAAGTCGACTTGACTCCCGAAGGCACCGCGAAGGTCCGACAAATCCAAAAGCCCAGCGAGCTGGCGGGGATGGGTTTGTTGCAGATGTACGACTTCGTGGAACGCGCCATCCAAGTCCTCCGCGATTACAAAGCAGATCGCGACTACGTGATTCGCGAGGGCGAGGTCGTGATCGTGGACGAAGGCACCGGTCGCATTTCCGAAGGCCGCCGCTGGAGCCGAGGCATCCATCAAGCCATCGAAGCCAAGGAACGCGTCGATGTCTCCGACGAAACGACCACCAACGCCAAAATCACGGTTCAGTCGTTTGTCAGCCGTTTCCCATTGATGGCTGGCATGACCGGAACAGCGTTCACTTCAACGCGCGAGTTCAAAAAGATCTACGGTGTGGGCGTTTCGGTCATCCCCACCAATCGGCCACGGCAGCGAAAAGAGTACCCCGTCAAGTTCTTTCCCACCGAAGAAGAAAAACTGGAACAGATTGGCATCGACGTCTTAGAGATCCACCAGCAGGGTCGTCCGATTTTGATCGGCACGCGCTCGATCGCCAAATCCGTGCTCGTTTCCCAAGTCCTGCAACGGATGGGCGTCGAACACGAAGTCCTGAACGCTCGCGAAGTCGAACGCGAAGCCGAGATCGTCGAAAAGGCGGGTGGCTTTGGCAAAGTCACGGTGGCGACGAACATGGCCGGTCGCGGAACGGACATTAAAATCACAGACGAGATTCGTGAATTGGGCGGCTTGCATGTGGTCGGCAGTGAGATGCACGAATCCAGCCGAATCGACCAGCAGCTGTTTGGTCGCTGCAGTCGGCAGGGCGATCCGGGCTCGGTTCAGCTCTACCTCAGCGCCGACGATAAGCTTCTCGAATCTGCGTTTGGAAAACAGAAAGCCGAAAACCTTCGCAGGCGAGCCCATTCACGGGGGCCCCGGTACTGGGCGGGTTTGTTTAAAAAAGCCCAATTGAAAGTTGAAAATCAGCACTATCGGTCAAGAAAGATTTTGATGTTCAGCGAAAAGCAATTGGCCAAGAGCCAGCGGGAAATGGGTTTCGACCCGATTCTAGACAATCTGGATTGATAGCTGCTATGGAGACGCCTGCCGGTGGGACCTATCTCCCTGCCGCCGTGGTTCCGGTATACTGTCGCCAATTCAGTATTTTCCTTTGCCACCTTCGAAAACATGGCCTTCCCAACTCCCCTCTCCAAACTGATTTTTTACTGTGAACAAAACTGCGTGAAAGAATGCTGTGGCATTGACGCGTTTGATTTTGCTCCCGTTCATATCGCGTCGTGGCTACAAACCCAAGACGATGGTGCCGACGCAATCGTCAGTCAGCTCAAGCAGCAACTGGACGATTTTCGCAGCGAGTTCGCGGCGGGTTACGAATCCGACGAAGAGGAGATGAATCATATTCTGACGGCCGAACAGGTGACTCAACTGGCAACGCAACTGTCGGCCAACCTTGATCACGCCGTGAAACTGATGGAACAAAGCACCGCTGTGGCGTGGAATCCTGAAAGCGCCGCTGTCGTATCAGAACACCAACCTCAATTGGGCAACGAGTTTGTCCGAGCGCTATCGTGGCGCTACGCCTGCAAAAAGTTTGATCCTCAACGACAGGTTTCCGCGGGCGATCTGGAGACGATCCTCAAAGCCGTCAACTTATCGGCATCATCCTACGGGCTGCAGCCGTTTCAGTTGGTGGTCGTGCAGGACAGAGAGCTGCAAGAAAAATTGATGCCGGTTTCTTACAACCAGCCTCAGGTTCGCGATGCTTCGGCGGTGATCGTATTTTCCATCCGGACGGATATCGATGATGATTACATCCGCAGTTACGCTCGCCGCACCGAACAGATGCGCAATTTGGATGAAGGAACGCTGGACGCCTATGCGGACCAGATGTCGGGATCGATCATGGGGCTGGACGCTGAAAAGCGAGCCGCATGGGCGGGCAAGCAAACTTACATTCTGATGGGCACGGCGTTGGCGGCCTGTGCGATGCTGGGGATCGACTCCTGCCCGATGGAAGGCTTCATCGCGGATCAGTACGACCAGATTCTGGAACTGCCAAAACGGAATTTGCACGCAGCGTTAGTGTTGCCCATCGGCTATCGCGCCGACGACGATCCCCAAGCCAAGTTTGCCAAAGTAAGAATGCCGCTAGACGAGATGGTGATTCGGCTGGGTTAGGGTTTTCAAGGTGGCATAGGCTTCCAGCGCTTCCAGCCTGTGATCAAGCGCATTGAGCGCGGATCAAGCGCGATGAGCGCGGATCAAGCGCATTGA
>CAZDZX010000117.1:0-1150 GCA_964510005.1 uncultured Pirellulaceae bacterium | reverse complement strand
GATCAAGCGCATTGAGCGCGGATCAAGCGCGATGAGCGCGGATCAAGCGCATTGAGCGTGGAACAATCGCGATTGTGGGACTTTGAACTTGGTTTTATCGACTTCGAAATGAACGTAAGCTTTTTGCCCATCGTCAGAGTATTCCGTATCGATAAACTTAGCCGTTCCGTACATCAGACTTCTCGTTCGGACAATTAAGTCCGGACGGTTCGTAATTATAATATAGGGCATTTACACCGATTCTTGATTCGGTGTCGCAAAGTAGCGAGAGCCTAAAATTCGGGTTCGTGGCTACTCAATCGCTAACGCTTCTTCGCTATTGGAAAAATGCCGCGAGCCATCGATCGCCAGCTTGAGGTTTAGCCTTGTCGACCAACGTCCATTGGCATCGCCACGAACAATCCAACTGGGCTGCACGCAAACCGCTTGATGGACCAACTCGAATCCGGATTCCGACTGGCTAACCGCATGCACGGGATAGGCCCAGATCTTGGCCGGCGTTTCGGTGGAAAGTGTGGCCTGCAAACCCAACCACTGATCGGTCAGCGAAATGGACCGCGCCTCTTCAAGCGTTTGGGATTCTCCGAACTGGCCAATCTTCTCGCCGGAGGCATCGCTGAAGAATCGATCGTCCTGGCCTTCGGGAAGACCCGCAAAATTGAATTCAGTCCCAAAGCGGAATTCGCGATCCTCTGGCAAGCCTTCGATCATCCATGCCAATTCCATCTCATCGCTGCCGGGAGTCAGCGTGACACCCTTGGTGATCGTCAGCGGGACGCCCCAAGCGTTCCCCTCACGCGTCAGCATGACTTGGATTTTCTGGGGGCTACGGCGGATCGTTGCTTTGTAATCGCCGTCCGCAAAATCGCCTCGCTCCATCGCGGTGTTGTTCACCAAGCTATCAAGCGATACGTCTGAATCCCAAAAGTGATCGACCAAGCTGTTACGCAATCGCTTGTCATACTGCAACTTATTCTCAAGGCCTTCCTGTTTAAACACGACTCGGTCGTGGATACTGGCCGCTTCTCCATCGGCGCTGTTTTCGCCTTGCCGGACTTTGGCGTGATAGAACTCGCTTCGCCGAGCCAGCGTCGCGCCCAAATTGTGACCGATTTCCATCAAGTCCAATTCGTAAATGTGGCCGCCGCCG
>CAZDZX010000116.1:6158-11940 GCA_964510005.1 uncultured Pirellulaceae bacterium | reverse complement strand
GGGGCTCAATGATTCCTCATAAAATCCGCCACCTGATCAAAGAAAACTTTCAGGTTCAAGCGATGCTCTGGCGGAATCTGTACTTCCTCCATGGCCTCACCCATTAACTTCAACCAGCGATCGCGCTCGGCGATTCCGATCTGAAACGGCGCGTGGCGCATCCGCAATCTTGGATGTCCTCGCTCTTGAATGTATCTGTCCGATCCGCCAAAACGATAAATCAAAAAATCAGCCAGCCGTTTTTCGGCGCCCTCCCAATCATCGTCGGGATACATCGGACCAATCAAATCGTCGACTTTGACTCGCCGATAAAATGCGGCCACCATGCTGACAACATGCTCTTCTGGCAATTGATCCGCAGATGGATTTTCGGATGGATTCACGATGGCAATTCTCCTCGGCTTAGCTGATCGACGCGACGCAGTACGGTGGGAACTCGATGGTTTCCGTGCATCTTCTGCACATTGTCGACAGCTTCCGACAACGGCAAACCCGCGGCAGTCACATACAGCGGCCGCTGACTCTCGCCTCGCAGCAGCTCCACCGAATGCTCGTGATCCTTGAACGAGTTCTTAGCGACGCCCACAATCGGGATTTGAGAATCGCACGACTCATACAAGTAGGCTCCCAATCCCGGTCGCCCGTTTGCATCCAGCCAAACATAACCGTCGATCACGATACAGTCGATGTCGTGGTCAATTTTTCCCAACACGGCTTGAATACAAGGCAACTCGCGACGAAAAAACTCACCCGGCTGATAGTCTTCAACCCCGTCCACGATCGCCACATGTTCTTCTGCCGGAGCCGGATCGGTCCAATCTCGGATGACCACGCAGGCCGCCCGAGCTTGCGAATCACTGTAGCCAACATCCACGCACGCGATCCACATCACATCACCATCCACATTCAATCAATCGTAAAGATCCTCATCGATGCCCAGCTCTTCCAGCGGAGTCGTAAATACTCCCTGATCCGCGGCGGGGACGTCGTGGGGTTCGCCTTCTGTCACATCGCCATCAAAGGGCTCAATGTAGACACGATTGCCTTTGACAGAAATCACCTTAACCCGGTCTCCCGGCTCAATCGCAAACCCTTCACTCACGGCGTCATGCTTTTGACCATCAATATCAATGATGCCACTGGGTAGCATCTTGGTTCGCGCAATTCCGATCTGACCAACCAACGAATCGACATTTGATTCGGGCAGCACCTCGTGATCCGCCTCGCCCAAGATAACGGCTTTGCCGATCGGAGTCTTGGGCCAGATCTTGAGCAAGACCGAGATCATCACCGGCAACAAGATCATCAAGCCCATCAGCACAAACGAGCCAAACACGACATCTGAATAGAACGTCAGAATCACTCCGGCCAACAACAGCCCAGCGGCGACCAAACCAATCGTGCCCGCCGAGGGAACAAACAGTTCCAACACGATAGCGAACAATCCGGCGGCGATCAAAATCAGTCCAAGGTAACCGGGATCCATGGTTAGAAAACTCTGGCAAAGGATTGTGGATAGACAACAGTACGAAATCAGTCAGAAATTTTTCGCACAACGACGCGATTGGCAACCGCTTCGATGACTTCTATTTTTTCACCTTTTTCAATCGCCTGCCCCTCAGCGATCACATCGTAAACTTTGCCGCCAATTCTGGCTTTGCCCGAAGGCATCAACGGAGTGACCACCACGCCGGTTCTTCCCTGCAAGTGACCGAAATCGGCGATGGCTTCTGGATCCGCCCCGCCCAACAGTTGCTGATCGCTCTTCTGAGGTGGCTCCAGCATCAACTGACGAAAGAACGGCGCATGGGGCAACACTTTTCGCAACACCACCGCCCCGACCACGACTCCGGCAAACGCTCCAAAAATCGGCAACAGCGACATCGGAATTTCAGCCAGCTGTTCTTTGGTTTGGGGAATCACCACAAACGACTGGCAGGCCATCATCAGTGACAAAACCATCATGATAATGCCCCCGATTCCAAATAAGCCAAATCCGGGCACCACAAAAATCTCGATCGCCAGAAATGCCAATCCGACCACGAACATCAAAATTTCAAACCACGCCGCACTGCCATCTAGGTGGTGGCTCCAGAAAAATGCCGCCAGAAACAACACTCCCAGAAAACCAAAGGCACCAAGCCCCGGTGCCGCGATTTCGTTCATGATGCACACGAATCCAAACATCACCAGAAACATGGACACCACGGGATCGGTCAGAAAACTGGCCAGCTTTTCCAGAAACTTATCCGACGACGTGGCTTGCAGCGGAACCGGCGTCGATTCCAACTGGTAGTAGGATTCAATCAGTTCATCAGTCGCCGCTACCGTCCTCGCAATTTCCAACCGCTCGGCCAGCTTCACATCGATGCCATCAATCACGTCGACCGGATCGACTCGATTCCACTGATCCGCATCGACCTGTTCGTCGTACTCGGCCGAACTCAGAATCCTCGTCGCGCCCGATTTAGCATTGCGATACTGATGGATTTTCATATTTGGATTCGCGACGGCCATCATCAGCGAGCGGTCACAATCTTTTTCTTTGGCCACGGCGCCGATGGCTCTGTCGAGGGTCTCCAACTGGATCTCTGTCAGAGGATCATAATCGGGCATCCCGAGGACTCCTTCGGGACCAAAGATCACATGGTCGCAAGCCAGCGCCGCCACACCCACTGTGCCTTTGCAGTTTCCGCTCACCCACGCGACGGTTCGGTAACGATCCGAATCCAGCGAAGCAAGGTACTCGGCAAGCTGCAACGAAGAATCCCAATCCCCGCGCATCTCTCCGAACTCGAGAATCACCATATCACTGCCCGTCGAAAGCTTGCCCTTGATCGAACGCACCAACCAGGAAACCGAAGAATGATCCAACACGCCAGGTAGCACGGACTTAATAGCAACCCAATCACGGTGGTCGACCGCAACGGGCTCCAGCGCCGCAGGTGCGATTTCCAATTGCCGCGCCAGTTCGGCTTGCGAAGCAGTGGCCCGAGGGATCAAGCGATATTCCAGCAACTGATCGCTGGAAAGGACAAGCGGATCTCCTGCCACTGTCAGCGTTTTCGTATTTTCGGCTTCCAGTTTGTCCAGTTCTGCACCGGTGACGTAAACCGGTTGGCCATCCGCAACCGCCCTGAACAGCTCCTTCGCCGGATCCAACATCGCGATGACAATCGCCTCTGGCAGTGTCAGCCTTTCGCCTGCGATGCCTTTGTAAATTTCTTGATGCAGCGGCTGAACGATTTTCAAGTCCACGCTCGCATCGCCGATCGAAGCTTGCGGCCCCATCGCGATCTGACTACATCCGATCACTGGCAAAATGGCGTGGCCCACCAATTTGACTGGTTTATCGCTCCCGGGAATCCAAGCCACTGTCCGGACTCGGCTCAGTTCCTCGCTGACCAAAAATTCAGCCAGCGAAAAAGAAGCTCCCAAATCGGATCCTCGACCACTATTTTCGTCTTGGACATCGAACTCCAAAACAATCACCGCTCGCTTATCTGCGGCGACGGCGTCGGGCAATTGTTCAACGGCTCTGCGAATTTGGCGAATCGTACCGGCGGCGTCCGTCAACGGCAGCGGGACGCGAACCAGCCTGCCTTCTCGCAATTGCACGGGCTCTTGAGCGGCGGCATCGCCCTGCTGTGCCGCACAAGTGGATGACACTAGAGCGATCAAAAAGAGACACAAGCCGTAAATCAGCCCGCTTGGTTTCAAAATTTTCCGATTTGAGTTTCTCATTCGCGCGAGTCAATCAAACTCTTTTTAGTCCGATCCGAGGGAAAGCGAAAACATGTCTTCCCCCTTTAATATACAATTGTACCGGTTAAGGTTAATCTTGGCCTAGAAAACGGCTTTGGCCCCAAGTATCAGAATTCGACACCATGTTTCAGCAAAAGATTCGCCAATGGATGCTGATTTATCTGATCTTTCACATTGCGTTGACTGTAATTGTATTGGTGCTGATCACGGGATATTTGAGCCGTCAAGCAGAATCTGAATTTCTCCGACAGCAATATTTGAAGCTGGATCTGCTGATCCGCCACACCCCATCGGTCACTGATCCGGATCAACTGCAAGATTTTCTTCGGTCTCAGCCCGCCGCCGACGGGTCAGTTCTGGCGATCTTTGGCGAGGATTCCAAAACCGTCGCCAGTTCAGCCCTTCCTAAACTGGAACTGATTCTGCCCGAAATTGTGCAAGCACAGGAAACGGGAAAGGGCCATCATTTTCGGATGCGATCCCGCATCACCGAAGACGAGCCACGCCCTGAAGAAGAAACATTCGGATGCGTGGCCCAAAAAGCAGACATCGAGGGCGTCGAAAAAATCTTCTGGATCAGCGAACCCTCGAATCACATCGCCACCCATGCCAACGGTGTTCTGCCCTTCATCTGGGGACTCTCTGCGGCATCGGCTGCCATGGTCGGTTTGATTGCATTCATGTTCGACAGAGCCATTCGTCGAGCCCGCGCGAAAGTCGCCCAAGTCGCTCGCTCGATCGGCAAATCAAAATTTGAAGCCGTGGATGCACTCCGCGGCAACGAAGACTGGTTCGACTTGCGATCGATTTTCAAAAAAACCGCCAGCCGCATTCGCAAGCGCGAGCGCGCCATGAAGTCCGGACAGCGACGATCCGAAATCGTATTGGGCAGCATGATCGAAGGCGTCCTCGCCATCGATCCTACCGGCAACGTGATGCTGATCAACTCGGCCGCCGAAAGCATGTTGGGCCTCGAATCCAGCGATCCGATCGGACGCAAGTTACTCGACCTGATCCGCATGCCCGAACTGGTCGAAGCCGTTGAACGCACGCAACTCAGCCGCCGCAACTCCGAAACGGAAATTCAGACTTACCGCGAACCCAAACGAACGCTGTCGGTGCGAGTGGCTCCTTTGAAGAATACCGACAAACCCGGAGTCGCCATGGTGCTTCAGGATGTGACGGCGCTGCGAGCGTTGGAGCGAATTCGAACGGACTTTGTCGCCAACGTTTCTCACGAACTCAAAACGCCTCTCGCATCCATTCGGGCCTATGCCGAAACCCTGAAAATGGGCGCCATCAACGACGGAGAAAAAGGACTAGCCTTCGTCGAGCAAATTGAAAAACAAGCCGACGTTCTCAATAGTCAGATTCAGGATCTACTGGAACTGGCCCGCGTTGAATCCGGAAAAGCCAGCTTCTGCCTCGACAATGTGCGTCTCAACGAAGCCGCCGCAGACTGCATCGACCAATTCGATGAAGTCGCCAAAATCAAAGAAGTCAAACTGAAATTCAATTCTCATGCCTCCGATCCCATTATCGTCGCCGACCCAAATTCGGTCCAAGTCGTTTTGACGAATCTGATTTCCAATGCCATTGCCTACACACCCGCTGGCGGCAATGTCACCGTCGACATTTCGTTCGACAATCGGTTCGGAATCGTCAAGGTAATCGACGACGGAATCGGCATCAGCTCCGAACATCAGAGCCGTGTTTTCGAGCGGTTTTACCGGGTCGACAAAGCCCGCTCCCGAGAAGCCGGCGGGACCGGATTGGGCTTGGCAATCGTTAAACACCTTGTGCAAGCCTTTGACGGCTCGGTCGAATTGACCAGCCAGATCGGCAAAGGCAGCACCTTCGAAGTCCGTTTTCATCTCGTTTAAAAAGAACTCAACCCATGATCAATAACCTTCCTTGTGCACTTCGATTGGCAACGGCGATCTCGATGCTGGCCATCACCCTGACGATGGGGCTCGGGTTCAACGACACGGCAAATGCCCAAGTCACCGAAGTGCCG
>CAZDZX010000116.1:0-6058 GCA_964510005.1 uncultured Pirellulaceae bacterium | reverse complement strand
GCCATCGAAAATCCGCCCGCGGCGAAACCGAACATCATCTGGATCCTTGCCGACGATCTGGGCTACAACGATCTGGGTTGCATGGGGCAGACTGGATTTTCGACGCCCCACCTCGACCAGATGGCCGCCGAAGGCATGAAGTTTACCCAGTTCTATGCTGGCTGCACCGTCTGCGCTCCCTCGCGAGCCTGCATGTTGACCGGTCAACATACCGGCCACATCTACCAACGATTCAACGGCATGGTTCAGTTCCGCGAAGACCCCCAAGACGTGACCATCGCCAACTTGCTCAAACAAGCCGGCTATCGAACGGGCATGATTGGCAAATCGGCTTTGTCCTGCAACAGCTTCGACCGCTCCCTGCCCAACCGCAAAGGATTTGATCACTTCTACGGCGTCGTCAGCCACGTCGCCGCCCATCGATACTATCCTCGGGAAATGATTCGCAACGGCAAAGCTGAAAAGATCGCCGGCAATGAAGGCTTCGAAGGCAAACAATACTCCTCCGATCTGTTCGTCGAAGACGCCCTCAAATTCGTCGCCGAAGACAAAGGCAAACCGTTCTTCCTACACCTTGCCTTGCAACAACCCCACGCAGACCTTCAAGTCCCCGAAGAGTACCTTGACGGAGTCGGGCCGTTTGATGAAAAAGCGCACAAGAACAGCTTTTATCGATCCGTCCAAAAACCGAAATCCACTTTTGTTGGGATGATGAAGCATCTCGACGAATCGGTCGGCAAGATTCTCAACCGTTTGCGTGAATTGGGCTTGGACAAAAACACCTTGGTGATTTTCTCCAGTGATAACGGTCCGCACTACGAAGGCGGACACCATCCCGAAAACTTTGATTCCAACGGACCCTTGCGTGGCGGCAAACGCGATCTCTACGAAGGCGGAATCCGCGTTCCCATGCTGGCTTGGTGGCCCGATAAAATCCCCGCCGGATCAACCTCCGAGCTGATTTCCGCGTTCTGGGATTTACCCGTCACCGCCTGCGAAATCGCCAACTGCGGATCCCTACCGGCCGCCGATGGCGTCTCCCTGCTGCCCACACTGACCGGTTCCGGCACGCAGCAACAGCACGAATACCTGTACTGGGAGTTCTACGAAATGAACGGCAGACAGGCCATTCGCATGGACAACTGGAAAGCCGTCCGCCTGAACGTCAAAGACAAACCCAATGGCCCACTGCAGCTGTTTGATCTTTCGACCGATATCGGCGAACAGAACGACGTCGCCAAACAACAACCCGAAGTCATCCGTGTGCTGACCGAAAAGATGAAACAAGCCCACGTGCCCAGCAAATTTGTCTCCTTTGCCAACGGCTCCAGCATCCCGCTTCCGATCGCCAAACGAATCGAAGGCGGCAAACTGTTGGATCGCTCTGAATGGAAAATCTCTGCTTCGTCGGGCCAATCCAAGAAGCATCGGGGCATTCCCAAAGCGATCGATGGCAAACCCAAATCGCTGTGGAATGCGTGGGGCGATGGGCCTCACTGGTTCGTCATCGATTTTGGAAAATCGGTACCCGTTACCGGTGTTCGCCTGCTACCGCGCCAAGACGGCAAGGCAAATGGAATGATTGATGCCTGTGAGATCTTTCTGTCGGACGATGAAACGTTTGCTCAACCGGTCACAACAGGCCGTTTAGAGACTTCGCTGGACGAGCAACGCATCGCCATCGAAAAACGCAGCGCTCGCTACATGAAAGTCGTCGTGACGCGCGACACCTTCGGCCGCAAAATGGCCTCCCTCGCAGAAATCAACGTCGAAACGGAATAGAGTTCCAGACACGCCCGCAAGCTCAATTCCAGCTTCGGGTGCCATGGCCCACGCTTGCCGTGGCCATGCTTGCGCTCCGCGCACCCTCACGTCTGGCATTTCTCACAAGCGTACATCTTTCTCGACCCCACCTCCCACCAGCGAACCTTGCGGTTACACGTTCGACATCGGGACTTTTTATAGATCAACAACCTTTCCTGACGGGACAGTCGACTCAAAGGCTTGTCCACCATCTCACGACTGACCGTGATGATCCGGTCGTACTTCAAACCGATCCTCAGCAGCTTGACCGACAGCTCCCAAATCGTATCAAACTCCTCGCGGCTAACTTCGGTGCCTTTTCGCTCCGGATGAATTTTCAGCAACCACAAAACCTCCGCGCGATAGATGTTCCCCAGCCCAGCGATAATCGACTGGTCCAGTAACAACGCCCCGATTACGCGGCGCGATTTACTGATCTTCTGCCACGCAAGTTCCGGATCCGCATCCTCCCGCAGTGGATCCTGCCCCAGCCTTTGCTGTAGCGCCGCGAACTGCTGCGGTGTCAACAACTCACAACAGTTGGGACCATTGAGATCAAACGACTTCTGCTTGCCGATCATCCGCACGCGGACGGCACCTCGCGGTTCAGGCGCGGGATTGCCATGCAGTCGAAATTTGCCGTACAGCCCCAAATGGACATGCATAATCTTGGTAGGCGACGGACGCCGTGCCGTGGTCTTGCGGCGCTGGCCCCACTGATAAATCAAGTGCTTTCCAATCGCTTCCACATCCAGCAGATAGCGACCCGAAAGCTCTTCGGCTTCCTCAGCAAACCGCCCTTGGGGCGACGTCACGATCATCCGCTGACCGACAAATTCTTGAGAGTGATCGCGGGCAAGACGATGAACGGTATGGCCTTCAGGCATAACTTCCGCAACAAACCGGTTGCTTTGATGAATGTTCGATATGTGTTTTTAGTTCAACCGAAATTCCGGGATCGAATTTCACCAGTTTTCAAAAACGCTTACAAACCGCAATCAGTTATAGCGGCTGCTCGAGCCTACTTTGATACTCGATGCACTCCATCAAATCAATTTCAGGGTTCCAAAGACTTGGCAGCTCTTCAGACTCAGACTCTGGCTCCTCTGGCGCGTCCTCTAACGCGTCTGGCTCGACGTCCTCTTTATCAAACAAGACGATCGCAGCCAACGACAGGAACAACACAAACGCGGCCACCAGTAACGGGTGAACGTTTTTAACGAATTGAACTTTGGCCTCCCCCTGCCCCGCTGCAACTCGCCAAGTCGAAGAATCCTGCCAGCCATCGGCCGTGTGCCGCCACGTGGCCGTCACGTCAGACGCCGCCGGGTCCATCCACGGAACCGCAGGTTCAGGATCGCCCAGCAACTGCATTCCAATCATCGGAACGAAGGCGCAGAACATCGATAGAAAAAATGGAACCAGAAAACGTTCAATCATGGGGTTACTCACATGGCGGATAGCTTTTCGATTCACAAAACCGCAATCACTGTGCCAGCTCGCAGACTGACCTCCGCAATATTTCGCCGGGCCGGTCGAAACGCGATCTCCCTGAAAAACCACCACATTTAACCGGTTTTACCCACAAATCTCGATTTCTAGACCAGACAATTTCGTTAACTTTTCGAAACACTTGGCCGAATCACGTTGCCTTTTGGAGACATCTAGCGACTATGGAAATGTGGGAAACCTGTTTGTTTCCAGCCCATACCGTCAAATTTTCCGCCAAGGCCGATTTTGAATGCAACGGATTGAGACGTAATCCGTATTATTTTTGTGATGACTGATTTGAACCGACAATCAGAAACCCAACAGCGACAGCGAGCCATCCGTGCTGCAGAAGGCTATCTGGAGTTGATGTCCATGAACGATCAAGGACTCGGAATCGATGTGGCCTTGGCCCTTCCCCTCGCCAATCGCGTGGTAGAGTCCCTCAAACGAATCGACTCCCGCCCGCACCAAAGTTATCTGTTCTACCTTGGCGGTGAAGCCTGTCGGTTAACGCATCAGTTCCATGAAGCGATCGCTTGGTACCAACAATCGCTTGAGTTAGAACCGGAAAACATTCACTGCCTGCTGGCAGTCGCATGGTGCTACAAACGGGCGGACCAGATCGATGAAGCAATCGAGTCGATGCACATTGCCATCGAATACGAACCCGACCAAGCGATCTGTCATTACAATCTGGCTTGCTATTTTGCGATCAAAGGAAAATCCCGCAACGCCATCACTTTTTTGGCTCAAGCGTTTGAACTGCAACCCGAATATCGAAAGATGGTCGATAACGATCCGGACTTTGATTTGATTCGCGGCGACGAAGCCTTCGCCGACTTTCTCTCGCCACTGGTTTAAACCTCTTCCGGCTCTTCGGGCTCAGCACAATCCTCGTCCTGCCAATGCCCCTCGTCTGGCGAATGCCTCTCCTCTGGCAGATGCCCATCATCCCTGTCCAAGCTCTTGAATCCAATCAACCACTGCGCCCACGCTGTTCCCATCATGGCCCCCGTCATTACCATCCCCGTGATCAGTCGAGAATGCGGCGCAAAGATACCGATCGCCGGAATCAAGCTCAGTAGAACTCCGACAAAGGCAAATGAAATCACAAACCCCGACACCAACGTGACGGCTTTTTCGTTAAGAACCACCCACGGTTTGAAATGAAGTGCAACACTGCCAATCAAGGCCCCGAACACAGTCGCGAAAATCGTATTCCCCGAGATGGCGATCAACAGACTTTCTATGCTCCCCATAGAGGCCGTTGAAAATTGCGATATTCGCAGGTAATCGAACGCAAAACAGACGGACGTAAAACACGACGCCATGAAGCAAGCCAGCAACAACCTCGCCTGAGATTGTGTGGACCAGCCAAAGAAAACCCCAACGATCGAAGCAATCACCACGGTCGCTATCACCAACCCCACAAGGTCCAACTTCAATTGCTGAGCCGACAGAAAGACCGCCAATACCGATGTCAGCACGAGGAGATGGCGAATTCCAAAGTTCAAAAAGCTTGCCTTCGATAATTGATTGCAAATGAAGTTCTGCCAGCGATTCTATCAAGTGCGAGGACCAAACCAACCATCATCGGTTGAGTGCATCCAAATCAACAGGTAATCGATCGCAAGGCGGTTCGGGGCGCAGCAAACCCTCAAACGAGGTTTGACGTCCGACAGCCTCGGCACCGCAGAACCTCAACGCGGTTTGAGCACTCTCTTGGGTTTTTAAACCCGAGCGACCCGCGACCCAACGAAAAAACCCCAACGGGATCTGATCCAATCCCGTTGGGGTTCAAAACTTTAGCTATTGATTGAACGTCGCCGCGCAGAACATCCTGCTTGGCCCACCCAAAAAAACAGGCTTCGAAACGCTCGAAACCTGTCATTCAATTTCTTTCCGCTGACTAGGAAGCGAAAACGTCTACTGATGGAACGAATCTATTGAACACATCGAGGTCACGTCCAACCAAACCATCGTCTCCAATGATTCCCTCAAGAAGAACCGATTCCGTAATCTCTTCGTCGCTATTGCGCTCGAATACAAACAGAGCATCATCGCCGATGATAATTGCGTCAGTGAATGTGTCACCGTCGCTTTCGATGAAGTACGCAAACTCAAGGAAGCTCTCGCCTGTCGACAAAGAGAAATCCTCTCCAAGGAAACTGAACGTCAGTGTCTCGACGCCTGAGCGGGGCGATGCTAGCGGCCTCAGCCGCCCATTCCCAGAGTTGGTCTCGTTCCTTTTTCTCAACGCCGAGATCTGGCAGGTCGTTAACGATTCCCGCTCGTCTTGTTCGGCTTGGTTATTGGTGGCTTCGCGTTGATTGGTTTGAGCTTCCTTGCCGGCGCCATGATCGATCCAAGAACTCGGTTTGTTTGAGCACTGGAATGAGGTATGTGCTGAACTCGACGACACGCCGCTCGAAGAGCGCGACATCCTCGAACTCCCGAACACGTGGCGGTTCTACGAAGGGCGTTGGCGATACGAAGTAGGACAATGAATGAGAGCTCGCATTTCAACGACTCCCACGGCTCGCCTTCCTGAGTGGAAAACGGAAGGATACTCGGCGCGTCGCTGTCTGGCTGGCAGCTTCCGCGACGGGCGCCGTAGACAGCGTAGCGATTGGCACCGCTGCAGCGCAACGCTCGATGGCGTGACGCGAGAGAGGTTATCGTCGGCCGCCCAACAATCCAGATTTCATCAAGAAATACAGCAACGTCAAAACCGACGATACAAACGCAGCCACATATGTCATCG
>CAZDZX010000115.1:0-12134 GCA_964510005.1 uncultured Pirellulaceae bacterium | reverse complement strand
GATCTTGAGGCCAGATCGAACATGCAACTGGGTGCCGCGTGGGCCGGGGTTGCTATCGAAAATTCGATGCTGGGTGCCAGTCACGCGCTGGCCAATCCGATCACGGCGACCTACGACACCGCTCATGGCCAAGCCGTTGGTTTGATGCTTCCCCATGTGGTTCGCTTCAACGGCCAGGAGTTTGATCATTGGTATCAAGAGTTACTGGCCGTCACCGAACATTTACCCGACTGTCCCAAATCGTCGGCAGGAGCGGCGGGGCTGGCCGATTTTTTAACATCCTTGGTGGAAACCGCGAAACTGCACACCCGGTTGGATGGTTGTGGAGTACAGAAGGATCGTATTGTCGAGCTCGCGGAGGCGGCTTCCAAGCAATGGACGGGCACATTCAACCCTCGCCCGGTTGATCAGCAGAGCCTGACGGCGATTTACGAATCCGCGTTTTAAGACTTTTTTTTATTCCGAGTGTGTCATGCCTCAAGTTAATCTCGCGCCCAGCGACGAACACACCAAGGAAAAAATTGCCGCTCATTCCTTTGCACTTTTGCGTCTTTGCGTGAGAGTCCCGCACTGCAGGATGATAGCCGCATTGATCTGGCTGACCTTCAGTTCATTCGCACTCGCTCAGTCCACAAAACCCACCGCGCCAGAAACGAAACAGGAAGCCCCGCCTCAGGCGCCGGCCCAAGTCGCCAAAGCCATTGACTGGCCGATGACACGAGGGAACTTGCTGTCCTCGGGAGCGTTTCCGGATTCGGTCGGCGACACCTTTGAAACCGAATGGGAGTTCAAGTATCCTACCGGCGCCTTCGAAGCCGGACCGATCGTTGTCGCTGGAAACAAAAACTCCACGGTTTACGTGGCCGGCATCAACGTCGATGTGAAAGGAAAACTTTTTGCGATCGATTTGGAAAGCGGAAAAGAAAAGTGGAGTTTCGAATCCGAAGATGGATTTGTTTCTTCGCCGGCGTGGCGCGAAGGCCACGTCTTTGTCGGCAACATGTTGGGCAAGCTTTATTGCATCGACGATAAAGGCAAACCGAAATGGGAAACCAATGCCGACGGCGAAATCAGCTCGGGAGCGAACTTCCATGGCCCGCTGGTCCTGTGGGGATCGCAAGACGCAACGCTCTACGCGTTGGAGCGGAAATCGGGGGAGCTTAAATGGACTCACACCATCGATGACCAGATCCAATGTGGAGCCACGATTGCCGATGGCAAGTGTTTCCTAGCGGGCTGCGATTCCAAATTTCACATTGTCGATTTGAAAAAGGGCGGCGAAGCGGGAACCGTTGAAGTCGGTTCGCCGACGGGAACCACACCGGCGGCGTTAGGAAAGAACGTATATTTTGGCACCGAAGAAGGGACCTTCTTGTGCATCGATTTCAAAAGCCAAAAAATCCAGTGGCAGTACCAGGATCCCGAGGGCGCCAGCCCGATTCGCTCCTCTGCATCGGTCACGGAAAAGTTCGTGATCTTTGGTAGCAGAAACCGGAAAGTCACAGCCCTGAATCCGAAAAACGGTGAAACGATCTGGACCACGACTCTGAAAGCCAAAATTGATGCGTCGCCGATCATTGCCGGGAATCGCGTGTACGCGGCGTCTACCGATGGCCGGCTGTACACTTTGGATCTCAGTAACGGGGAGATCCTGTGGCAAAAACAGTTCAATGGTTCGTTTTTGGGCTCACCCGCGATCGTAAGTGGGAATCGTCCTAGGCTAGTTGTTGCGACTGAGCGAGGGGTGGTCTATTGTTTGAAGAGCAAGAAATGAATGAAATCTGAGCGTTAACGCAACATCGGAAACATCGCTCCCTCCTCAATGGAGGGGCCAATCGAAGTATCTTACGAACCAATTTTTTATGGCTGAATCAACGAAAACCGAAGTAGGCAGCTACTTCATTTCCAACTACCCACCGTTTTCCCAGTGGGACAAAAACGAGCTTCCCAAAGTCGAAGCCGCGCTCGCCAGTGCACCCCAAGCCGACACGCCATTGGGACTGTACTTGCATATCCCGTTCTGTCGCAAGCGCTGCAAGTTCTGTTACTTCAAAGTCTTCACCGATCAGAACGCGAAAGCCATCGAGGCCTACGTCGCGGCGCTGTGCCGCGAAATCGAGTTGGTCAGCAAGCAGGAAGTCATGGGCGAGCGTCCGTTTCGTTTCGTGTACTTCGGAGGCGGCACGCCATCCTTCCTCAGCTCCAGACAGCTAACGTCGCTGGTTGATCGTTTGCGGCAGAACATCAATTGGGACAAAGCCGAAGAAGTGACGTTCGAGTGCGAACCGGGCACGCTGCAAGAATCCAAATTGGAAACGCTGAAAGAGCTGGGCGTCACGCGTCTGAGCTTGGGCGTGGAGAACTTTACCGATTCGGTGTTGGAAGAAAACGGCAGAGCCCATCTTTCCAAAGAGGTCTACCGCTCGTGGGAGTGGATTAAGAAACTCGATTTCCCCAACGTCAACATCGACTTGATCTCCGGCATGGTCGGCGAGACTTGGGAGAACTGGAAATACAACATCGCCGAAGCCATCAAATTTTCGCCAGAAAGCATCACCATTTATCAAATGGAACTGCCTTTCAACACGGTCTATTCGAAAGACATCCTTGGTAACAAAATCGAAACTCCGGTCGCGGATTGGCCAACCAAACGCGAGTGGTTGAATTATGCCTACGATGAATTCCTTGCCGCGGGCTATAAAGTCAGCAGCGCCTACACGGTCGTCAAAGACGATGGCAAAGTGAATTTCAGCTATCGGGATAATCTCTGGCAGGGTTCGGATTTACTGGCCACGGGCATCGCCAGCTTTGGGCATGTCTCGGGGATCCACTATCAAAACATTGCCGATATGAAAACGTATCAGTCGGAACTGATGGAGCACGGTCGGCTTCCGCTGGGTCGGGCTTACCAGCCTTCATCGCAGCAGCTGCTGATCCGCGAAATGATCCTGCAACTGAAGCGGGGCTATCTGGATGTGGGCTACTTTGACCAAAAATTCTCCGTCAACATTTTGGAACAGTGGTCGAAAGAATTTGGAGCTCACCGGGACGATGGCATGCTGGAATTCGACGATGCTGAAATTCGGCTGACGCGAAAAGGACTGCTACATGCCGATGCTTTGCTGCCGGTTTTCTTTGAAGAGGAAAACCAAGGAATCCGGTACACCTAATGAGTGATACCTCAGGCAATCTTATTTTCATGATGGGGGAGTTCGAAGCGAGCTTTCCGACGGATCGTCAGTACGCCAAAAATCACATGTGGGCGATCCCTGCCGATGGCAAGATCCGGTTTGGCTTCACAGCCTATTCGGTTCGCTTGTTGCAGGACGTCTATTTTTTGGACTGGCTGTTTGATGCCCCCCAATCTACCGACGAAGGGACCGAGATCGGAGCGATTGAAAGCAAGAAAGCAGAAAGCTCGCTGTTCAGTCCGCTGTCGGGCAGCATCACGGAATTCAATCCCGCGCTGATGGACGATCCCTCCGCGATCAATGTCGACAAGTACGGCGATGGCTGGCTGTTCGAGATGCAGTCCGACGATTCCAGCCCGCTGATTTCAGCTGCAGAGTATGTGCAACTACTAGAAGAAGTCTGGGATAAAACCCAAAAGACCATCAAGGGTCAGCTGAATTCTTAAGCTCTGACCGTTTCTTTTTGCAGGATCGAACTGATAGCAGTTCGCCCCGAGGAGGCAGCACGAGGCGATCTGGACAGCGCGTGGGGCGACTCATTCGGTTTGATTGAACACGCTTTTTAACGGTCGACACCTGCGCGGCAGGGATTGCGACGGCCGATTGTTAAAGCGGGCAAGCAGGGCGGACTTTGCCGGATTTTATGGATGCACTGTTCGTTGTAACGAATTTTCGGGTTCCACGGCCAATCGAGGTAGGACTGTAACGCTTTTAATGACGAAGAAGAGATTAGTTGACGTAGGGATTCGTCGCGATGTGTGACGTATTCCCATTAATCAAGCGTCGTAAATTTTCTTGGTGATTGATCGGCCGCCTCACCCGCAGCGGGCGGTAGCGATTTTAAAGGAGCCTGAGATGAAAAGGATGTGGCACAAATGGTTGGCAGTAGTTGCCGCCGTTACCATGACCAGTACCGTGCATGCACAAAGTGGATCATTAAACCAACCCTCTGCGATTGGTTCGTATCAGTCCATTCTTTCCCAATCCGGTTACGGAAGTGGGGCGTCGACCCAAAACCCAATAGCTTCACAGCCTAGCTTCCAAGCTCCGGCTCAACAGAGCTTCCAAGCGCCTGTGCAGCAGAGTTTTCAAACTCAAGCCGCACCCGCAATAGGATCGGGAACGACTTCGTCTCCCGGCTATATCACCAGCAACCCCTCCGAATCGGCGGGTGATCATGCTGGCTGTGCAAGTTGCGGCACTGCAGGTCCAAGCTTTGGCGCTTCAGTCGCACCGATCGCATCTCCGGGTGCTCTTCCGCTAGCAAGTTCACCTGTCGGTGGTGGTCCGATCTACGACGGTGTTGTCAGTGGCGTTCAATCGGCACCGATCGCTGGTACTCCGGTTTACGACTCAGGGGTATTTGACACCAACTGCGCAGATGCCGCTTACTCATCACCTGTCTATTCGGCTCCAGCTTACTCGGCACCGGTCATTTCGGCACCGTTTGCTGGCCCAATTGCACCGTCTTTTGGTCCTGCTCTGGCAGCACCTCGACGTGCCCGTCCTAACTTCACGTTTGGAATCTTCGGATTGAACTTCCAGCGTGACTATGAGGATTCGATTCAACTGTCGTCAAACCAACAAGGCGACAAACTGTTCACCACCGACGCTGACGAAAATTCTTTCGACGGCTTCGGACTTAGCTTGGCAGCACGTAAGGCGAATGGATCGGGCTACGAAGCAGTTTTCTGGGCCTTCAATCCGGGACAAGCGACAGCTGCGATCGGTCAAGCACCGTCGACAACGCTGACAGGATTCAACCAACTGTTGGATGCTCCTTCAAACGGAAACCTGTTTGATCTGTTTAACTCTAGCTTGAACCACACGGTGATTCGGGAAACCGACATCAACAATGTGGAATTCAACCTGCTTCGCAATGGTGGCAAATTCTGCACCAAGCGTAACAAGAACGGTTTCTATGAACTGTTCGGCGGCTTCCGCTGGTTTAACTTTGACGAGTTGTTGCAAGTCCAAGCCGACGGCAATGGTTCACAGCAAGCAGCGGGTCCTTTCCTGCAAGCTCCTCCTCAAACGTTGACATACAGCTTGGATACTAACAACACGTTGCTGGGTTTGCAGTTCGGTTGCCGCAGCGAAATCTGTCTTAGCAAAAAGGTTCGTCTGTTCTCAAGCGTTAAAGGCGGATTGTTTAACAACTTCGCCCGCACTAGTCAGGACATCGTCGATGACAACAGCCAAGTCGTTCAGGTTGGCTTGGATCCTCAAGGCGGACAGGCATTCGCCTTCCAAGATGAAAAGGACGACCTTGCCTTCCTCGGTGAACTTGACGCTGGTTTCCTCTACCACCTGTCACACAAAGCTCGCCTGAAGGTTGGCTACCGTGTGCTTGGAGTTAGCGGCGTGGCACTGGCTGCGAACCAAATTCCTAGCGACTTCACCAATGTTCACGCTCTGGAACGTGCAAACACGAACGGCAGTTTGATCCTTGGCGGTTTCTACTACGGAATTGAAACCAGCTTCTAGAGTTGAAGCTAAAGCGACACTAAGAAAATTAAAAATGCCACGTCGATAACGACGTGGCATTTTTTTATGCGCTGTATGTAGATTCGACAATCGAATCCGTTGCCAGATCCGCGGTCGGATCAGCAATTCAATCGATTACTTATGGGGAGCAATCGTGCAAATCATTTTACGAGACTGTTGAGAGGGTCGGTTTTCAACTTTACCGAACTCTTCCAGTTGGGCGATGATGCCCTCCATGACCTTGCGGCCCTCTTCGATATGAGCCATCTCTCGACCACGAAACAGAACAGTCACCTGAACTTTGTCGTTGTGCTGGAGAAAGCCAATCGCCTTTTTGACTTTAAAGTTGATATCGTGTTCGCCGGTTTTAGGTCGGACACGAATCTCTTTGAGCTTGGTCTGATGCGATTTGTTACGCGATGACTTTTTGCTTTTGTCGTACTTGAATTTTCCAAAGTCCATGATGCGACAAACCGGCGGCTTGGCCTCGGGTGCAACTTCGACCAAATCTAGAGATTGGTCACGGGCTTTTTTGAGAGCGTCTGCTGTGGAAATGACTCCTAGTTGGGTTCCATCCTGGTCAATGACCCGGATCGGGGTAATTCGGATCTGATCGTTGACCCGATTTTGCTGCTTTTTGGCGATTGTTGGTTCCTCATAATTAGTAGGTGACTTGCCTGTCCGAACCCACAACGGTTTCGGAAACGGCGTAAATCTTTCTAGCAGTTTACAACCTGCCGTCAATATCAGCAAAAGAATCAGGGGATTTCCTGAAAATCATGCTGTCTCTGTTTCGTACTCTCGGACGACTTTGCTGGCGACTTCTTCAGTCATCATGGAGATCGCCTGAGCCACTGGAATGGCCCCCAGATCCCCCTTGTAGCGGTCTCGGATCGAAACCGTCCCCTGATCCGCATCTCGCGGGCCAATGATCATCAAATACGGCAGCAAATCGTGCCGCCCATCTCGGATCTTGGATCCGAGTTTTTCCGAGCGATAATCGCCTGTAACACGTAGACCCGACGAAATCATCTGTTCTTCGACTTGGCGAGCATAGGGCTCTGCTTTGTTGCTGACCGTCAGGATTCGAGCCTGTTCGGGAGCCAGCCACAGCGGAAAAGTCCCGCCAAAGTGCTCGATTAACACGCCAATGAAGCGCTCCATTGATCCAAACGGGGCTCGGTGGATCATCACCGGCCGATGCTGCTGATTGTCAGCCCCGGTATAGGACAAATCAAATCGAACAGGAAGATTGTAATCGACCTGGACAGTTCCCAGCTGCCAGTCCCGCCCGATGCAGTCTTTGACCACAAAATCGATCTTGGGACCATAGAACGCAGCTTCGCCTGGCTCCTCTTTAAACGGCTTGCCCAATGAGCTTGCCGCATCCCGACAGGCTTTTTCGGCAAGGTCCCAGTTTTCGGGATCGCCGACATATTTGCTGGAGTCCGGATCGCGCAAACCCACCCGCACGGAGTAATTCTCCATGCCCATGGTGGCGAACACAACTTTGACCAATTCAAGGCAACCGGCGATTTCATCAGCCAACTGCTCCTGCGTCACAAACAGGTGAGCATCGTCTTGAGTGAATCCGCGGACCCGAGTCAGGCCACCGATCTCTCCGGATTGCTCGTAGCGATAAACGGTTCCGAATTCCGCCAAGCGAATCGGCAAGTCCCGATAGCTGCGCTGCTGCGATCCATAAATCTTGACGTGGTGCGGGCAGTTCATTGGCTTCAGCAAGTAGCCTTCGATTTCGCCCTTTTCCATCATGTTGGAAAGATCACTGCACGAGCAGCCTTCTTTCGCCAGTTTGGACATGTGCTCGCGATCGATCAGAGCCGGATACTGGCTTTCCTGGTAATACGGAAAGTGCCCGCTGGTTTTGTAGAGCTCCAGCTTCCCGATATGGGGAGTGAAAACCTGATCGTAACCTTGTCGCCGCAAGTGAGCTGAAATGAAATCCTGCAACTGCTGGCGAACAAAGGCGCCTTTGGGAGTCCACAAAATCAGGCCTTGCCCGACCATTTCGTCGATGTGGAACAAGCCCAGCTTGCGGCCCAGCACGCGGTGGTCTCGCTTTTTGGCTTCCTCAAGGGCCACCAAGTGCTCGTCCAGATCTTTCTGTTTGAAAAACGCTGTCGCGTAAAGTCGCTGAAGTTGTTCGCGGCTTTGGTCGCCTTTCCAGTATGCACCCGCGATCGACATGATCTTGAACGCGCCGATGGATTTGGGAGTCGGGATGTGCGGACCGCGACACAGGTCTAGAAATTCGCCCTGCTGATAGAAGGACAAAGTTTCGTCTTTGGCTAGGCCTTGAGTGACGTGTTCGACCTTGAACTCTTGTTTCATGTCTTTGCAGATTTGAACGGCGGCGTCACGATCGCGCACGATTCGCTCAAACGGCTCATCCAGTTCGATGATCTTCTGCATCTCGGCTTCGATGGCCGGGAACTCTTCTTCCGACAACGGCGGATCGCACATGATGTCGTAGTAAAACCCATTGTCGATCGAGGGCCCGAACGCCAACTGGACGTTGTCACGCATCTTCATCACGGCTCGCGCCATCACGTGGGCGCAGCTATGCCGCAACGTCGGCAGCGCCGCTTCATCAGTTTTAGTGACGATTTTCAGATCGACCTGATCGCCGGTGGGGATTTGGAAATCCAATTTAACCGGTTGGTCGTTGACTTCGGCCCAGAGTGCGGCTTTGGCCAGCCGACTGCCGATGCTTTTGGCGACGTCTTTAACGGTCACCTGTTTGTCGAATTCTTTTACGCTACCGTCGGGGAGCCTGACTTTTGTCATGAGTTGAGATCTTTCAATTTAGGGAGATTGGCCGCAGATACAGATTGCGTTTCCAACGCCGCGAATTATAGGGATTTAGACCCACTGCCGGAACATCGGTTCGCGGAAATGTGGGCTCAGAGGCAGAATCAGTCCCGTGGCATAGGTTCGTGTAACCGGCTTTAGCCGGAATGCGGGGTGATTCGCCTGCAAGCTCAATTCCGGCAGAACCAAAATCCTCGATATTTCAGAAGACGACGACTCACGACGAGGAAGAACTCACATCCAGCTTGCCCAGACGCTGGTGAGCCGCCTGGATCGCCCGCACCAGCCCACGGGCCTTGTTCATGGTCTCTTCGTACTCCATACCGGGGTCGCTATCAGCCACAATCCCAGCCCCTGCTTGCACGTAAGCCGTCTTGTCCTTGATCACCATCGTCCGCAAGGCAATGCAAGTATCCATGTTGCCGCTGTAATCGACGTAGCCCACGGCACCGGCGTACGGCCCCCGTCGATGCGGCTCAAATTGGTCAATGATCTCCATCGCCCGGACCTTGGGCGCCCCCGACACAGTCCCCGCCGGCAAACTGGCCATCAAGCCATCAAAGGCATCCGAATCCTCATTCAGCTGCCCGATCACCGTCGAAGAAATATGCATCACGTGACTGTATCGTTCGACCACCATGATGTCGGGAAGCTCGATGGAGCCGTACTTCGCCACCCGACCGACATCGTTGCGGCCCAAATCGACCAACATCACATGTTCAGCCCGCTCTTTTTCGTCGGCCAACAATTCCTCTTCCAAACGCTTGTCTTCTTCCGGCGTCGCACCGCGCTTCCGAGTGCCCGCCAAGGGACGAACGGTGATCTCTCCATCGACAACTCGGCACATGATTTCCGGAGAGCTACCCACCAGCGTGCATGTTCGGCTGCGCAAAAAGAACATAAACGGGCTGGGGTTGAGCACCCGCAAACTGCGGTAGATCTCCAGCGGATCGCAGTCGATCGGAAGCGACAACCGCTGACTCAACACGACCTGAAAAATGTCACCGGCGTGAATGTACTCGATGCACTCGCGGACCGCCTGTTCGAATTTCTCACGAGTAAAGTTCGATTCGAAATTGGGTGGGTCGTCCGCCACCGAAACAACATCCATGCAAGACAGTGAATCGGACACATCGGTGTTCAAGCGATCCACCAGATCGCCCAATCGGGATTGAGCATCCTCAAATGCCAATTGGGGAGTTTCGAATCGATCGATCCATGCCAGTGCCATCACGTACACGGTTTTGGTGATGTGATCAAAAATCACCATCGTGTCGTAAAACGCAAAAGAAACGTCATCAATCTCCCGGTCGTCGTCCGGCGAATTGGGGAGATCTTCCACATAACGAACGACGTCGTATCCAGCGAAACCGATAGCACCTCCGGCAAACGGTGGCATATCGTCCAAATCTGCTACATTGACTTTGGCGATTTCTTTGCGAATCTCTTCCAGCGGATTGGGAGATTCGAACTCTTTGGTGGTGGTACCGTCTCTTACAATTGAGACAGAATTCCCCCTGGCCGAGATTTCGAAGCCCGGATTGGCTGCTAGGATGCTGTAGCGGCCGACTTTTTCGCCACCAATGACGCTTTCAAAAAGACAGGCCGTTGATCCATCGTCGATTTTCTGAAAAGCCGACACAGGTGTCAACGAATCGCTTAGCAATCTTCGATAAACAGGAACGGCGTTGTGGAACGCAGCAAGTTCTACAAACTTGGAAAATTCTGGGAGTAGGCTCATACGAAGCATGTCGGAAAAATTTCAATCCCAAACATGGTAACACAAAGCCAATTTTTTGTTTTATCCGATCCCCAAATGAAAGCAGATTCGCGTCCTGTAATCTTGTATCGCAAATCCGGGGGAGATAAAATTGAACCAGACGCAGGCCACCCCGTAGACGCTGACCATCCTCGCCCCCAAAACGCCAACACCTATGAAATGCCAAAAGTGCAATAAGTCAGCGACCTTTCACATCACTGACATTACCAATGAAGGCGTCCTTCCATTGCACCTTTGCTCGGATTGTGCCAAAAACTACCTGCAGCCCGAAACCGAAGCAGAGCAGACGCCTCAAATCTCGGGGGTCCTTTCCCAGCAGCTCAAACTTGAGCAAACGGCGGAAGACTTGCAGGCCTTGGATGCCCGCGTGTGCCCAATTTGTGGAATTTCTTTTGGTGAATTTCGTGAGGCAGGACGGTTAGGCTGTCCTCATGATTACGTTTTTTTTGGAGCGGAACTCGAAGGCCTACTCGTCAGTGTGCACGGAGCCTGCGAACATACGGGCAAGCACCCGCAGCGAGGGGCGTATGATAGCGAGTCCCAAACCGAACTGATTCGACTGCGTAGCGAAATGAAAGATGCTGTCTCGAAAGAGGACTATGAGCGAGCCCAACAGATCCGCGACAAAATTCGCAGCATCGAGTGATGGACAGTGATCGCGTCCACCCAAACGTTTTTTAATTACTCAACTTGATCGCCTTTCGGCATACTGACGGAGACCCTATGCATATCGACGAACTCGCTTCTCGCAGCGGTGAATGGCTCCGTGGAGTCGGACCGCAAAGCGACATTGTTATGAGTAGTCGAATTCGCCTTGCACGAAACCTAGCTGATTTTCCGTTCATCCGCTGCTGTAACGATATCGACCGCGCCAACATCGATTCGACCGTTCGCGAGCGAATGGAAAACGACAAAAAACTGTGCGACCTGACGTTCATCGACGTCGCGACTCTGGAAACACTCGATCGACAATTTCTGGTCGAACGGCAACTGATCAGCCGCGAGCATGCTAACTCCGATGGAGCTCGGGCGGTGGCGATCGACGGCGAAGAACAATGCAGCTTGATGGTCAACGAAGAAGATCACTTGCGGATTCAGGTCATGAAGAGTGGTTTCGATCTCGAAGGTGCTTGGGATCACATCAACGACCTTGACGATCGCATTGAGCAGCAAGTCACCTACGCCTTTCACGAAAAAATGGGCTACTTGACGGCCTGTCCCACCAATGTGGGCACCGGCATGCGAGTCAGCGTGCTGGTCCACCTGCCGGCGTTGGTGATTACCAATCAGATCGAACGCGTGTTCCGCTCGCTACAGAAAATCAATCTGGCCGTGCGTGGGCTCTACGGAGAAGGCACCCAAGCGATGGGTGACTTTTATCAGATCAGCAACCAGATCACCTTGGGCAAATCCGAAAAAGACTTGATCAATCAGGTCGGCGAAGTGGTCCCGGTGGTCATCGACTACGAACGCAAGGCGCGAAAATTCCTGATCGAGGAAGACCAAAACGAGCTGTTTGATCAAGTCAGCCGAGCCTACGGGATGCTACAAACGGCGCGGCGAATCAGTAGCGAAGAAACGATGTACTTGTTGTCGCGTGTTCGCATGGGCATCAACCTTGGCTTGATCGGCGATTTGCAGATCCCCAAGATCAACGAGCTGTTTATCCAAACTCAGCCCGCCCATCTGCAAAAGCTCCATCAGTCCTCGCTCTCGACCGACGAGCGAAATGTCGAGCGAGCGAACTTTCTGCACCAGCACCTCAAAGCCAGCGACAACTAAAGGTCGCACTGGATTTAGCCCACGGCATAGGCTTCCAGCGCTGGAAGCCTACCTTTAAATGA
>CAZDZX010000114.1:2854-12174 GCA_964510005.1 uncultured Pirellulaceae bacterium | reverse complement strand
CTGCATCGGTGTTCGTTTCTGGCTGGACGTCAACGTCGGGCTTTTCCCCTGCATCATTGCTGGCAACAAGCTTGGGTTCACGATCAGAATCAGGAACGCGGTCTGAAGGATGTGCGGGCAGAGTCGCCCAAGCCGCCAAACCGATCAGAGCCGCCAGACCCATTAGCGATGCAAACAGCACCGTGCTCTTTTTCTGTTTCGGACTGCCTCGCCTGAGTTCATCCGCCAATGGTGTCGCTGAATCGGACGGTGGTGCAAGTTCAGGAACCGCTTCGTCGACAGTAGACGTTTCTTCCTGCCACGGATTCAAGGAATGGACAAAGGCCTCTTCGGCGGCTGTGTAAGAACGGGAAACCCGATCGTCTCCCAATTGCATCTCTTGATCTGCCGCCATGTCTTCAAGGGCGCTCGTCAGATCCATCACGGATCCCTCACCCACTAACAATTTGCAAGTGGCGAGGCAAAGTGACTGGGGCACATCTTCTTTGACTTTGGAGTGTAGAAAACTGCTCAGGCCTTCAACCCCGAGCTGGCGACACTCCTCCAAATCCTGAGCCACACGACCGGTCATCAACTTCCACAGCAAACAGGCAAGGTTCCGATCATTGTGACGACTGGACAGCGCGTGTAGTTGCAGTGGGCTGACCCACAAACTGACGGACTGTTCCGTTTTTTTCTCCGCATCTTTTTTGGCGAGCCAGATCGATTCAATCAAATGCTCGGGCGTACCGATCCCCTCTGAATCCAAAGCAGTGACGACTCGGCAGATCTTCAAGCCGACCCACACAGCTTGCTCGAGGGGCAGTTTGGCGATGCCGGGCAGTTTATCACTGAGCCTTTTGCCTCGCGGTTTCGCAGTCACGACATAGCGATAATCGGGAGTCACAACGCTTTCGTAAATTCGACTCAGACAGGGTCGAGACAGTTTGGCCATCGCATCGCTGCAGGATTCGACTTGGTCCCAGCGAAGCAGGTCCTCCGGACTTTCGCCGCGGCAGAAATGCAACCAGACCGATAAGCCTGTGCGAACGTCGGTGGCTTGGAAAACGTCCTCAACCGGACTCAGGCCCGTTAGGCGGTAACGACCAAAACGAAAAGGCCCAGCCAAGCCCGCTTGCAGGACCTTCGATTGGAGCCGGGTAATCTTCCGGCTTTTGACGAGCATTTTAGCGATTTCCTGAACACTTTGGGAAGTCTTCGCTACCCCGTCGACACCGCCATTTTTCCGGCGGATAAGATCCAATTCGCCAGAACTCAACAGCTGGCTGCTGGCAAGTAAATCCCAAAACTGTTCCACACTGACTTTCACGATTTCTCAGAGTCCTTTTCGGGACTTTTTCCGGCATGGGAATTGTTACGATTTCACTTTCCGCTATTGTAAATCAAAAGCCAGACGAGGGGGATCGCTTCCATGACTAGAACCCAACATCTGGCAATCATCACGGAAAATGTTGTATGAACAGCCAAACTCCCCGCAAGCACCATATGAACGCGTTTGAAACCGTTCAACACTATTTTGATCGGGCAGCCGACCAACTCGACCTTGACCCCAGTTTCCGCAAGCTGATGTCCATGCCCAGTCGGGAAATTACCGTCGAAGTCCCCGTTGAAATGGACAATGGTAGTTTAGAGACCTTTGTTGGCTACCGGGTGCAGCACAACAGTGCCCGTGGCCCCATGAAGGGCGGTTTGCGCTATCACCACGAAGTCGATCTCGATGAAGTCCGCGCCCTCGCATCACTGATGACTTGGAAAACGGCCGTTGTGGACATTCCTTACGGTGGTGCCAAAGGTGGGATCTGCGTCCGGGCTCGCGATCTTTCTAAAAAAGAAAAAGAACGGATCACTCGAAAGTTCATCGATCAGATCCACGAAATCATCGGACCCGACAAAGACATCCCGGCTCCGGATATGAATACCGATTCCGAAACGATGGCTTGGATTCGAAACCAGTGGGAAAAATATCACGGTTTCAATCCGGCTTGTATCACCGGCAAACCGGTCGAAGACTACGGTGCCCAAGGCCGTGAAGAAGCCACCGGTCGCGGCGTCGGAATCCTAGCGTTTAAACTACTGCAGCGCATGGGCCGCAAACCTGTCGACACGACCGCAATCATTCAAGGGTTCGGCAACGTGGGTTCGCACGCCGCCAAATTCATGCACGAATCCGAATTTAAAATCATCGGCATCAGCGATATCAGTGGTGGCTACATCAACGAAGATGGAATCGATATTCCGGCGGCACTGCATCACATTCTGAATCACCGGTCGCTGGAAGGATTCGCAGGCGCTAAAGCCATCTCCAACGAAGCAATCCTGACTCATCCTTGTGACTTGCTGATCCCCGCGGCACTCGGTGGCGTCATTCACTCTGAAAACGTGAACGACATCAAAGCCAGTGTTATTATCGAAGGCGCCAACGGTCCTATCGATGCCGACGCCGACGAAATTCTGTACAACAAAGGCGTGATGATCCTGCCAGATATTTTGGCCAATGCCGGCGGCGTGACAGTCAGCTATTTCGAATGGGTTCAAAACCGTCAGTACTACAGCTGGGATCTGAATCGAGTTCGCCAACAGTTGGACGCGATTCTTTCATCCGCGTTTGACAAAGTCTGGACCGAAGCCGACAAAGCGGGTGTCAGTCTGCGAACCGCGGCCTTCATGCTGGCTCTCAGCCGAGTCAAAAGGTCCATGGAACTGGCGGGTATCTAAGCAATGGCCGACTCGACAACTCAGGCACCAGGCGAATTGCCCGGCAGCCACGAAGCAGTGATTGCGCGATATCAGCAACTGCTGGACGATCAGAAACAGATAGTGACGCGCTGCAACCGGCGCTGGAGCAATTCAGCCTGGGGCCGCGGAGGTCTGTTCCTTGCCTGTGGAGTTGCGCTGTTCCTTGCCGCCAACAATGCCTTCGAACAGTCCACGCTGTTTTATATCTTGGCTGGTCTGCTATTCGCAGGCTTTACCGCCGCCGCGTTGTACGTCGAAAAACTCGAATCCGAATTGCGCCGCTCGCGAGTCCAAGCCAAGATCCACCGCGAATCGATTGCTCGCTGCGAACGAAACTGGGACAAAATCGAAGTTCCCGCTTTTGAGGTCCCGCCTCATCTGAAAGCCGTCTCCCAAGATCTGGATCTGTTCACCAATAGCTCCATCTACAAACTGCTGGGAATTGTCCGCACGCCGCTGGGAACCGAAACCCTGGCCTCGTGGATCCAGTCCGGCGCCGATCCCGACGAGGTCGCCCTGCGACAGGAAGCCGTCAAAGAGCTGAAACCGCGACTGGATTGGCGGGAAGACTTTCAGCTGAAGTGCGCCCAATTGTCGTCCAGCCAAGCCAACCCGAAACGGTTTGTCGAATGGGCGAAAACAGGAAGCTGGTTTGAAAACCGCCAGTGGTTGATCCTTGTCACTCGCATCACGTCGGTCGCTTCGATCGTGTTGCTGGCCCTGATCGCGTTGCAACTACTGCCACTGGGAATCTTGCTGGCCGCCCTCATGCTGGTGATGGCCATCAATTTTGGCCTGTCGGCTATCTTTGCTGGATCCATCCACGATCAATTCAATCAGATCTCAACTCAGGCCAATGAAGCCAAGGGATACAACCAGCTTTTCGATCGTGTCGCCGAATGCGATGTTTCCTCGCAACGGTTGGTGGAACTTCAATCCGGGTTTCGCGCCTCCGGTGAAGGCGCCCAGCAAAAAATTGGCAAGCTCGGAAAGCTGATCGGGCTGGCCAACATCCGCCGCGGATCGCTGTTTCTGTTTTACTTGATTCTTGAGTTTCTATTTTTCTGGGATGTCCATGTTTTGGTGGCCCTCGAAAAATGGAAAACAGAACACGGCACGAAAGTCCCTGAATGGTTCGGCAAACTCGGCCAATGGGAATCGTTGTGCGCCCTCGCCAAACTGGCCGCCGACGAACCGACTTGGACTTGGCCTTCGGTCAGCCAACAACACAACACTATCGCTGGCACTCAGATCGCTCACCCCTTGCTGGGTGAAGAGCGCGTCGCCAACGATGTCGAAGTCGGACCCGCTGGCACGGTCTTGCTGGTGACCGGTTCCAACATGTCCGGAAAAAGCACCTTGCTTCGCAGCATCGGCGCCAACGTGGTGCTGGCTCAGATGGGAACGGTCGTTTGTGCGGATACGTTTTCCTTGCCGCCGATGCGAATTGAAACCAGCATGCGGATCGCGGACTCGCTGGCCGATGGAGTTTCGTTCTTCATGGCGGAACTGAAACGATTGAAACAGATTGTCGACATCGCCAAAGAATGCTCGGCCGATCCCGACCGGACGTTGCTGTTTCTGCTGGACGAAATTCTGCAGGGGACAAACTCGCAAGAGCGTCAGGTCGCCGTTTCCCGTGTCGTCAGAAAGCTTATCGATGGGAAAGCCATCGGTGCTATCTCCACCCACGACTTGGACCTTGCCACCACCGACGAACTGGCTGAAGCCTGCCGCACGGTTCACTTTAGCGAGCGATTCGTTACCGAAGATGGCAAGCAAAAAATGACCTTCGATTACCGCATGAAACAGGGAATCGCCCAAACCACCAACGCTTTGAAATTGCTCGAACTGGTTGGCCTTGGCGACGAATAAATTTCGGTTTCAGGCAGGCAAATTCGCCTCTTGCTGTTTTCCGCGAAATTCGCCCTTTCTGTTTTTCGATGGGTTACAATTCGGTTGAGGGGAAGGACACCGATAGCATCGCTATTCGTGTTTCTTTGCGTGCTTGCAACTCCCTCGATCGGATAACACGGGCTACACTTCGACAATGTTCGAACGCAAATCACTTAAATTCCCAATCACGCTTGGCGTTCTGATGATCGTCGTGACGGTCGCGTTGCTGGTGGGCTGGATCTTGCTCACTGTCTTTGCAGCGCAGGTATCAAAAAACTCAGGCCTCTACTGGTGGTTGCTGTCCATTGGATCGGTGCTGTTTGTGGCCGTCCTGGTCGGTTCTTCCATTTATCTGACGCTCAGTGTCAAATCGATTCGCTTGGCCCGGCGACAATCCAATTTTATCGACAGCGTCACCCACGAGCTGAAATCGCCGATCGCGTCGCTGAAACTCTATTTGCAAACGCTTAGCAAACGGGAGGTCAGCGAAACGGAGCAGCGGAAGTTCATCGAATTCATGATGGCCGATGTCGAACGTCTCGACACGCTGATCAACCATGTGCTCGATGCGGGCTATACCGGGCAGAACAACCCCGTCGAATCCTCCGACACCATCGACTTGGCAGCACTGCTGCATCAGTGTGCGCGACTGGTATCGCTTCGATATCGAATCGACAAAGACACCATCCAAGTCGACGCCGAACCCTGCGAGATCCAAGGGCAGCGGATTGATACGGTGATGATCTTTCGCAATCTGATCGACAACGCCGTTAAATATGCGGGTACGCCACCGGTGATCCGCATCAGCTTGAAAGTCAGCAACAACACGGCCATCGTGCGGATTGCCGACAATGGGCCCGGAATTCCCGCCGACCATCGTTCCAAAGTTTTCGGTCGCTTTGTGAGGCTGGGCAGCGAGCTACAGCGAGAAAAACCGGGTACAGGATTGGGGCTGCATATCGTTCGCACGCTGTTGCATCGATCCCAAGGAAAAATCAAAATTCTGGATAATTCTAGGGAAGAATCAGGAACCGTTTTCGAAGTCAGACTATTGGGTGCCTGCCGCCCAAAGATGACCAAGATTCCGCCCAACGATAACAAAGTCACAACACCGTTATCATGATCAAAAACTCACACATTCTGATTGTTGACGATGAAGAACATTTGGCCGTCGGCATCAAGTTCAACCTTGAAGCCGAAGGGTTCAGTGTCACAACGGCCAGCAATGGGCCCGAAGCGCTGCGGTTGATTGATGACGAAAGCCGGTCTGTAGATCTGGTCGTGCTGGACATCATGCTACCGGGCATGAGCGGTTACGAGATCTGCGATCAAATTCGGGCGTCGGGAAATTTCATGCCGGTCCTGATGCTGAGCGCGCGAACGCTTTCGGAAGACAAAACACGCGGGTTTGATGTGGGTGCCAACCAGTACTTGGTCAAACCCTTCGAACTGGACGAATTGCTCAGCCGGATCAAGAGCTTGCTGGCTCAGCACCGCCACCAACCGACTGCGAGCGTTCCCGACGAACTGGCAGAGTTTTCGTTTGCCGACGCGAAGATCAGCTTTCGCACGCATGAGGCATCCGTCGGCGGCAATCCCGTTCGGCTCACCCAACTGCAGCTGAAGATGCTACGGTTCTTTGTGCAACACGAAGGCGAAGTCATTCCTCGCAGCGAGATTTTAGAAAACGTCTGGGAGCTTCCCGGGCACGTCAATACGCGTGCCCCCGATCAGGTCCTGCGACAACTGCGAAAGATCTTCGAGCCCGATCCCGCCACCCCGGTTCACTTTTTGACGATCCGTGACGTCGGCTATCGCTTTGTTAGCAATCCTTCGACGGAAGAGCCCAGCGATAGCGAATAGATTTACACCAACGGCGATAGACCCAAAGCCTAGCTTGTTTCGGCCGGTGGGAACCGGCCCTACATTGGATTTAGAATCTGCCTCCAGGCGAATGACGCTAATGCCACTACCTCATGGAAGTTGTTGCTAATTAGTGAACCAACCTTGTTGACGCAAGGCGAACAGGGTTACGCCAACGGCGTTAGATCAATAGCCCAGGGTTCTTGAACCTTGGGACACGATCAACCCAAACTCACACAATCCCAAAGGGATTGCATCAAACCCCGTTGGGGTTTCTTTGGCTCGCAGGAATACGGAACCCCGGGTTCAAAAACCCTAGGCTAATGGTCCAACCTCGTTGAGGTTGTAATAATGAGCCAACCTCACCCGAGGTGATTGCTTTCGAATAAAAACAGGTGCACAAAAAAAGCCTCGGGGTAAAACCCCGAGGCCAATGTTCTTTCTGATTTAATCAACCACTACAACGCGCGTCGTTGCAGTGCCTTTTCAGATGGCAAGCGAACTTTCCAAGCCAAACCCATCGCCTGCATTGTGCGGATGATGACCCAGCTCAAATCAAACTGCCACCACTTCAGACCGTGGCGAGCCGATGTGGGGAAGGCGTGATGGTTGTTGTGCCAGCCTTCGCCGTGACTGAGGAATCCGAACAACACGTTGTTTCGCGAATCGTCAGAAGACTTGTAGTCCTGGGATCCAAAAATGTGACAGATCGAATTGATCGACCATGTCATGTGGTGGGTAAATCCGATGCGAGCGAAACCGCCCCACAAGATTCCCAATCCGAATCCTGTCCAAGTCATTGTGACCAAACCAGCGATCACGCCTGGAATCAACAGCGATGCCACAACAAACCACACGTACTGGCGGTGAATGAAGCACAGCACTGGATCCTTCAACAAATCAGGAGCGTACTTGTGTGACTCTTGGTCTTTCCACGACATCGTGATCAACCAACCAAAGTGAGCGTGAAAGAAACCGTTGATGACATTCCACAAACCGCCATCGTGCACGTGGGGAGAGTGAGGATCGCCATGATGATCGCTAAATTGATGGTGCTTGCGGTGAACAGCACACCACTTGATGGCCGATCCCTCGATCGCCAACGCACCCATCACAGCCCAAAAGATCTTGGTGCCGCGAGTACAGGCGAATGAATGATGGGAAAACAAACGGTGGTAACCGACGGTGATTCCCAAACCTGTTGCGTACCAGCCACCGAACATCAAGCCGATGTACAACCAGCCCATGAAGCCATAGGCCCAGCTCATGCCGATCACTGCGGCAAGAGCCAATAGGGGTAGCACAACCACGTTGACCATAACGATCTTTTGAGCCACTGAAGCCTCTTCGTCGTCGTGATGGTGATCGCCGCCGGGTGTCTCCGGATCGTCAAAGCGAATAGTTGCGGGCTGAGTTTCAGCCGAGGCGAGAGAATCGTCTTTCTTGAGCTGTGGGTCGTCTGATGCCGTCTGAGGTTTCTCTTGAACAGTAGCCATATATTGCATTTCCCTGAAATTCCGTTCCTGCCATGAGTCGCCGCAAACCTTTGCGGCCGATCTCATGACGGGGGAAGTATAGGGGGAAATCGGCTCTCAATCCGTTCCAGCTACGTATGGGGAACGTAATACTTATGTAAGGAAATCAGCCGAGTAACCGACCTTACAGTTACGCAGGATCAGTCCACCATAGATGTGTTCTTATGACAGAATTCTTTCCATATCGCCGGCGATAGAGGTGTCCAGTCGCGGTCCAAATTTGGCAACGACTTGGGAAGCGAAATAGTTACCCCAGCTGGCAGATTTTAAAGGCGTCAGGCCGTTGGTAAGCCCATATAGGACTCCGCCGGCAAAAGCGTCCCCGGCGCCCACGGTATCAACCGCATTGATAGCAAAACCGTCAACTTTTTCCACGGCTCCGTCAATCACTACAAAGCTCCCATTGGCTCCGTCGGTGATAAAGGAATGCTTACACAGTTTACCAATCTCTTTCACGCAGTGATCGAGGTCATCGCTCCCAATGAACTTTTTGGCTTCGTCTGAGTTGCAGAAAACGATGTCGCAATGAGCCGCCACAACTTCCTTGAACTGCTCCGCGAATCGATCGATCAAAAACGCATCTGAGAAAGTAAACGCAGCCAGCACGCCATTGGCATTGGCTTGTCGGAACACTTCCATGCAGGCTTCGCGAGGATCATCGCCGTCCCACAAATAGCCTTCGACGTAGCAGCATTTTGACTGCTTCATCAAATCAAAATCGATATCTCCTTTGACCAGCGAAGTTGAAACGCCCAAGTGAGTACACATGGTCCGCTCCGCGTCGGGCGTCGTCAGAATCACGCTCGAACCGGTGGGCTCGCAGGGTTCTTCGATCGCCGGCACGTAAAACAGAATGCCTTCCGATTCCATGCCTTTTTTGTAGTAGTCGCCATTGGTGTCTTTGGCCACGCGACCGGTGTAGACGCCGGTTCCGCCGCTCTGTGCGATCGCCACCATCGTGTTGGCTGCCGAACCACCGGCTGCAAACGTCAGGGAAGGGTCATTGATTTTGGTCAGAATGTCGCCCTGTTGCTCCGTCGACATCAGCGCCATCGAGCCTTTGGCCAATCCCAAATCGGTGATCACGTGATCGTCAACTTGAGCAAGAATGTCGACAATTGCATTGCCAACGCCAAACACGTCATATTTCTTATCTGTCACAGCAGGTACCTAGCGGGAGAATCGAGCCAATTTCATCAGGCTCGACATTATCCTGAAAGAGAGGATACCTACAAGTAGCTGGTTACTGGCAAAACGCCACGCCGCCAAGATTCACCGTGCCAAAACCGG
>CAZDZX010000114.1:0-2754 GCA_964510005.1 uncultured Pirellulaceae bacterium | reverse complement strand
GCCAAAACCGGCGCCAATTTCCCGTTCGCGGAAAGCTATCTCCGCTCCCACGGATTGGAGGCTCCATAGCGAGGAGTGCCACCGGTTGAATTGAACTGCTGTCCGTTGGCGGCTGCGACTCGTTGCTGCAGACTGGCCACTCGCTGAGCGAGTCCGGCTTGATTCTGATCCAACTGCAGGGCTCGGATGTAATTGTCCAACGCCAACAAGTTTTCGCCTTGGCTTTCTCGCAGCGTTCCCAACGCCGTGAATGCCCTGACGTTGTTCGGATCCAAACGAATCGCATCGGCTAACAAATCGGTCGCATGTCGGCTATCGCCGTACTCCTGATAAAGTCTCGCGAGCTCAATAACTGGCTCTGCCGACTGTGGATTGTTATCTTTCCAACCTTTGACCAAATCGAAGGCCGCGGATTCCCGATTGGTTTCGATCAACAGCGCCGCCAAGCCACGATGGGCCTCCGGATGTTGGCCATTGAGCGAGATCGCCTGCTGGTAGAGCTGTTCGGCTCGGGCTACATATTGGGCTGCATTGGGGTCTTGGACCGCCGGATTGAGTCCCGGCCTGGGGCGTCCCAAGGTATAAAATGTGGCGCCTAGGTTGTAATAAGCGTCGGCATTGCGGGGATTCTGGTTGATCGCCTGCTGAAACCGATTAATCGCCTGATAGGAATTGCCAGTTTGAAACGCCTGATTTCCGGCGACATTGTTCTGCTGAGCACCAAGGTTGCAGCCAGCGAAGGACAACAGCAGGCCACAAATCAGTAGTGCAATCGAATTTTCGAGTCTTCCAGTTTCCATAACTTTTCCGACAGGGGTTTCGGAGATTGGCGGGACCGTAGCGAAATCCACCGATCGCCACAACACCAACACTTTTTCAACTGGCGGTTTGCCTGATATAATCGCGGCTCGTTTGGGATAAATGGAAGAAGAATGTCAATCAAATCAAAATTAAACAAAGCGGACGCCAAGCCGATCAAAGACAAAAAAGCGACGGATTTCGTCTTTAAATCCAAGATTACCGGGCCAATTTCTGAGCTTTCGCTCTACCGGCGGGCCCTGCTCATGGCCGAGGTCTCTGTCATTTCCTACATGGAAATCGAAGAATGCAACATCGCGGCAGGAAAGATCGGCTTCACCGACGGTAAATTTTTCGACACCGCAAATGCACAGGCTTACTGGCTGCAAACCGAATATGATAGCGTCGTCGTCTGCCGGGGCACCGAACCCAATGAATGGGAAGACATCAAAGCGGATGCCAATGCCTTAACGGCACTCGCCGAAACGGTTGGGAAAATCCATCGAGGGTTCAAACACGAAGTCGATCGCATCTGGCCTCACATCGAAGAGGCACTTGAAAACAACAGCAAGCCTCTTTGGTTTTGCGGGCACTCATTGGGCGGAGCAATGGCCAACATCTGTGCCAACCGCTGCGAACTGTCCTACATTGACAGTGAGCCCCAGGAATTGCATTCCTTTGGCAGCCCCCGCATTGGCTGTCGAAAATACGTCAACCATGTTCGTCTGAAACATTTCCGCTGGGTCAACAACAACGACATCGTGACTCGCGTCCCGCCAACCTTTATGGGCTATCGTCACAACGGCGAAGAGATGTACATCGACCGCAATGGAAACGCAAGGAAGATCAAGGGCTGGCGCCGAGTCAGCGATCGGCTCAAAGGACTGTTCCGTGGATTGAAGAATTTTAAGATCGATTATCTTTCCGACCACTCCTGCATCGACTACATCGACCTGCTGTTTAATCTGGCCCGCGCCGAAGAAGCCAATCGTAAACCGGGAAGTCGATGAACAAACCCGAAGCTGTTGTCGAACCTCAACCACGAGACTGGGAAGCCCGTTTCCGCCAATCGCGTCATGACCGAGTCGTGTTAACGAAGTTCCTCGCAGCTTGCCTGATTGTCGTGGGACTGATCAACGCCGGCCCCGCACTCAGCTTTCTCTACCAATGCCGTGAACTGGATCAACCTGGCGCCGTCCCGCGCTGGGTTTGGCTACAAATTTTTGTAGCTTTGATCCATCTGATCTACGCAATTTATCTGATGCAGATCCCTGACTGGGCTTCACTGCGAGCCGTCTCGATCACCATGCTCGCAGTCGCCATGGCATTTGCAGCGACCGCCACGGGACTGCTGGGATCTAGCGGAAACGCAGTATTGCCCGCCTTCCTACAGCTTGATGGCTCTCAAATTCGACAGGCGCGACTGTGGTGTGTCGCCATGTTATGTGTCGCCACCGCTGCCAGTTATGTTGGAGGTCGCGGATCGGCGAAATGGCAGCGAGCCGAGAAATTGTTCTTCGCAGCCCGCGCGGCCAACCAGTAGATCCTTGCACTCTCCCAACTCTTAAGCGTTTCTTTCCATGCCTACACTGATCCTCATTCCAACTCGCATGGAAATGGAAAAGGTCCTTGCAACGGCCGAAACGCAGGGCCTGAAACACCTCAACGCCAACAACGTTCGCATCGAAGTCTGCGGCTTTGGACCGGTCGCAGCAGCCGCCAAAGCCACCTCGCTATTGCATACAGACCAACCTGATTCGGTGATCCTGATCGGAATCGCAGGTTCGCTTTCCGACGAACTGACGATCGGGGATGCCTACACGTTCTCCGATGTTTTCATGGACGACATCGGAGCTGGATCGGGAGAAAATTTCGTTTCGGCCAAACAAATGGGGTGGAAATTTATTGACGAACCCGCCATCGAAGACGAACTCGCCATTCGCTCCGATCAACAAC
>CAZDZX010000113.1:1652-12269 GCA_964510005.1 uncultured Pirellulaceae bacterium | reverse complement strand
CACATGAACCGGGCCGCGGAAAAAGCAAAATGGGCCCACTCGAATATTGGACTCAAACACAACCGGACCTTCACGGGTGTCGAAATGACACGAATCAGGAAGCGTCGTTTGCGGGGAAGCGTTCGCCACAAAGACTCCGTCTGCCAACTGCTGGTAGTCTCCCGTCGAGATCCGGTGTTTGATCGAATTTCCACACTCCGCCATGTGCTGACCGATCACATCGTGAGGATACTCAAATAGCTTCAGGGTCGTGGCGTGGCTGGAAACCGAAATCCCCTGTTGGGCCGCGATCGCTTGTAGGTTCTCAGCGGTGACATTGCCATCACTGACCAGTGCCGACGGTCCTACCGCAGCAGCGACGACATCGCCCGCAAGATACAAGCGGACTTCATTCGACGATTCTGCCGCCGTTGCCAATTTCGAAATTTCTTCAACGTTGGCAATGCTGGGGACGATTCGTGCATTGAGCAACAACACGGATTCGGACGACTCGCAAATTTCTTCTGGACGTTTGAGGTTCGGCCAGTCGCCGGTTTGCAGGGCTTGCAGGTGGGGTCGAACTTGAGAGCCAATCGCACTGAAGGATCGCTCCATCATCAGATCGATTAGACGATAACTACCGCAGCTGATCGTCCAAGCAGGTCGCGTGAGCGTAATGGGTGACAATCGATCGACTGCCGTGTCTTCGAACAGGAACAGGTTCATGGGGTGGGCGTCTTACCGAGTAAGGGATGCAATGCAATCAGCTCTCAAAGTTTATACGAAAAAAGCCGCCACGTTTTCGTGACGGCTTTGAATCTTGAAAAATGGGGGTGTCTATCGTTTGACGCCGCCCTCTGCTGCCGCAGCAGTCCGGCCACCCATTCTCTCAATAACCATCGTGGTCAAATCGATCGGGCCATGATAGACAACTTGGCGATTGACGCCTTTAATGACTTCGCCGCGATTGGCGGGGTCAATCGTCTCGCTCTCGAAACGCAAAACCAGAGAAACGTTGTTCTCTTGGGCCAACGCGGTGACCACTTTTTGCATCTCGCGATAAGTGCTGTAGTAAATCTGGGCTTCGCGAGTCAGCAGTTCCGTTTCTGCTTGGCGAGCCTGTGTGCGAAGAGAAGCCTGTTTTTGCTCAACGGCGCCTTCCGCTTGATTGCGGCTTTCGTTGCGTTCCATCTTAGAAACTTCCAGAGCTTCCTTTTGGATCGCTTGCTGCTGCTGCTGAATGTTGGCCTTCAGTCGTTCTGCTTCCTGCTTGATTTCCTCCATCTGGCCTTTAAAACCCGAATTGGATTTGAAGACTTTGGCCACATCGAGAACCAATACCAGTCCCGCACCCTCTTGGGCGTTCGCCTGATTGATGAATGGACTGGCGAGCAATAGAAACGCAACTGATACAGATGCGACGAATTTCAATACGAGCGATTTCACGGGTCTAACTCCCTGACTTGTGACTTCGGGTAGATTGGCTGATCAAACGATCCGTGTTTGATCTTTTCAGTTTGTCTTTTCTTTTTTTGTTCTTTGCAGACGGCATGCCAACAGCCGAATTCGGGAACACAATTTTTCTTTTACCGCTATTTCGGGTCCAACGCTGTTGCGTCAGAACACTTTTTTGAAGCGGCTAGGCAAAATTTTCAACCGCGTTGTAAGGATTACTGAAAGACACCGCAACGCCGATCGGAAGATATCATTGTGCTATCAACTGATAGCAACCTGCTCGCCTAGGGAAAACCGGATTTGGGAAAACCGGCTGGGAAATCCAACCCCTCAGCCCCAGCCGCAAAAAAGCCTGCCATTGGGTCACCCCAATGACAGGCTCGCTTGTGTCTCTATAGATTAGCGAGGATCTATTGATCAGCCCTCATCGTCAGTGCTCTTTGTACCCGAAGCCGAAGCAGGATCCTCTTCGCCAGCGAATGCTTCCACAAAAAAGCCGTAGCCTTCGCTTTCCAAATCCTCTTTGGGGATAAATTTCAACGACGCTGAATTGATGCAGTATCGCTTGCCCGTGGGAGCCGGTCCGTCATTGAACACATGGCCCAAGTGCGAATCGGCGTGCTTCGAGCGGACTTCCGTTCGCGGTGATAGCGGAATCTGATAGTCCGTGTGTTCCACAATGTTGTCCGTAACCACCGGACGCGTGAACGATGGCCAGCCGGTTCCCGATTTGTATTTGTCGTGTGAACTGAATAGCGGCTCGCCGGAAACGATATCGATGTACAAACCTTCTCGTTTTTCGTTCCAGAACTCATTCACGAAAGGACGTTCGGTGCCTTCGTGCTGGGTCACGTAGTACTGGTTGCCTGTGAGAATCGACTCCAACCGCGTCGCATCAGGTTTGATGTAACCCGGATTCGGCTTGTCGGTCCAATCGGCAACGACTTTCTTGGGAAGGCTATACTCGTAGTCTTCACCCCACGCTTTTTTGGAAAAGGCATCGCGACCCGATGCGTATCGGTACAGGCCGTACTTCGTCGGATGGGTCACGTGGTAATTTTGGTGATAGTCTTCAGCAACGTAGAACTCAACCGCGTCGCGAATCGGAGTCACAATATCACTGGAGAATCGCTTGGCCTCTTGCAGTGCGTCGAGCGATTGCTGAGCCAGTTCTCGCTGGGTGGCGTCTTTGGCAAAGATCGCTGATTCATAAGACTGGCCTCGATCTGCGAATTGGCCGCCGGCATCGGTTGGATCGATCGAGCGCCAGAAAATCTCTAGCAGATCGTTGTAGCTGATTTTGTTGGCATCGTATTTGACTTCCACGGCTTCCAAGTGACCCGTCCCGCCGTTGCAAACCTGCCGGTAGGTTGGATTTTTTGTGTGCCCGCCGGTGTAGCCGGAAACCGCATCGATGACTCCATCGTATTTTTCGAAACTGGACTCAACACACCAGAAACATCCACCCGCAAAAATAGCCGTTTCAATTTTGGCGTTGGGGGCAGGAGTCGTTGGTTTGGCGACCGGGGTTTGTGTCGCGCCTCCAAACAGAAGGGCGGCACCAAAACAGGCAATCGCTAACAACGCCACGAGGGCAAAGGTCTTATTCATAGTTGATTCACTTTTTTCGTCGGTTGTCTGGGGGATCTCAAGTTTTGAGGGGCTATCCGCGGGAAATATTACCTCTAGGCCGAATCCACTCGGGTAATTGCCGGCAATTACCGGGAGGATTGATCCTAAAGTCCGGATTGCAAAGGGAGCAATTTCGCCTTGTCTCCTACATTCATTTTCGGTCCTTTGTTTTCATTTGGAAACAAGATTCTCGTGTTGGTATGAAATCACACGGCTACAAACCGCGTTGTTCGGCGATTCCCGCAAGAAAGGGGGTAGGACCGGTGAACGCGAGGTGGGTAGACAGGTGGCCCTCGCAGACCAAAGACAGACAGACGCCATTAATTAAGAAAGCCATGATGGGCATGGAGCCAACCTCTTTGAGGTTAGCTCCAGCCAAACATCGACAACCACTTTGGGGCATCCTGAGTGGAGAACCGCGTTCTATCGGCGGCGGGATGGAAGCAACTCTTCAGCTGACAATTTTCCATCACCATTGGCGTCAAGCGATTCGAGCGCCTTGGACGCACCTTCGATTTCTTCAGCGGACATGCTTCCATCGCCATCAGCGTCGAGGGCGCGGCTGAGCGGAATCCGAGACATCATGCGTTGGAATCGCTGCTCAAAATTTCCACCGCCACGTTGTCCGCGCTGACCACGCTGTCCGCGTTCCGGCGGAGCCGTTTCAGTCGAATTCTCCGCTGGTGACGGCTTAATACCCAACTCACTTTCAATGGCACTTTTCAAAAGCTCTGGCTGAAATCCTCTCGGGCCCGGGTCACCGCTGAAGGCAATCTTGCCATCTTTCCCGACCAGAAATAGGCGGTCTGGCAGCGTGGCATAATCTGTCGAAGCTTTATCATCGATGTTGTCCAACAGCGTCGGAATTTCGATTTTGTTGTTCTTCACGAATTCCGCCGCGACCTTGCGACGCTCTTCGGTCGATACCGGTTGCTCCACAGCCTGAATGGGAGAAGGACGATCGCTGTCGACCGCATGGGCTTCGCGACAGTAGACGAGTAGAAACTCAACGTCTTTGCCGTACTGCTTGTGCATCTCTTTCAGTTGACCAACTGAACGTACGAATGGCGGTCAGGTGCAGCTGCCAAAGATCAACGCGACCGGTTTCTTGCCGGCGAAACTCGATAGAGTGGTTTCGGTTTCGGCATCCTTCACCATCGACAATTTAAAATCGGGAGCCACGTCACCGACCTTGGGAGCATCACCGCGCTCTCTGCGCTTCCCCGACGACGCCGACAAGTCTGCCTTGGTGATGAATCCGTCGCTATCGCGATCCAGCGTTTTGAAGGCGTCGGCAGAGCGGGTGTACTCTTCGCTGGTGATTTTACCGTCGTCGTCCTTGTCGTATTTTTCGGACATGAACTTCCAACCCGCGTCGGAACTACGCCCACGGCGCTGAGCCTCGACCGAGTCTGTCGAAAAGGTTAAAGCGAGGGGCACGACCCCTAAAACGATCGCTGCACGGAACCAAATACGAGGCATGACGCTTCCCATTGCTAAGACAATTTCAAGACAACGCTGTTTTGAACCCGCCTTCAAATGTTAGGTTCCGCACCGTTTCAAAAATGCCAAAGAATTCCAACGGATCTCGCATTATTACGATGATCCGTTGGCGGCTGTCGCCCGATTAAAGGACATCCTTGCTGACCTTCGGCGCAACCCAACAACGGGCTACTTCTTCTCGCCCGATCCCGCGGGCTTACCTGATCCCTGACTTCCGGTCGCGGCTTCCATTTTCTTTTCCGCCGAGCCTTCGCTGGGTTTCTTTTCGGAGCCATCAGCTTTCTTGTCGGAACCTTTCATATCCTCTTTTTTGGCCGATCCGGAGTCCGATTTGAGATCGCGAAACATAATGTCCTTGAACTCGACCCACATCGGTTTGCCATGGTGAAGCTGCAACGCGATGATGCCTTCGGACAAAGCACGGGTGGGATGATTGTCTGTGAAATCGAGAATCAGTTTGCCGTTGAGGTAGTGCTGAATGTGATTGCCCTTGGCCACGATCCGAACGGCGTTCCAGTCATCGACTTTGACCAGCTTGGTCAGATCTTCATTGGAAACAATTGTGTCAAGCGTCGTTTTCTTCTTGCCATCGTTCCATTCCGCTTTCTCGCCAGCCAGACAAATTCGACCTCGCTTGCCGCCTTCGTCGTAGATGAATCCCGGCAAGTTCGGTGGCGTGTTCTCGTTTCGAATTTCGTGCTGGTAGCCTTTGACACGCCATTTGTTTTTGGGCGTTTTGTCAGATTGAAAACGCTTGGAACGATACTGGATGCCAGAATTGTTGGTGGCGTTGCAGCGGAACGTGATTTTCATTTCAAAATCGCTGGCAGTTCCTTCCCAAATCAGAAACGTGTTTTTATTGGTTCGTTTGTCAGCAGTCGTTTCGCCGCGAATCACACCGTCTTTAACGGACCACAACCGAGGATCTCCTTCCCAGCCGGTTAGATCTTTCCCATTAAACAGCGATTTGAATTCGGCACCCTGTTCTTGGGGAGCCGCATTGGCGGCGCCCTGCAAGTTAACAAGCAAAAACAAAACCATGCACAGGGCAGACAAAGACTTTGACATCAGAAGTTCCAGTTAAATTTTGGTCGGACGAACTCTGCCCAGAATACATCAAACCGCTGATTTGTGCAGTCATTTTATCCCACGTTAGCGGCTCAGTACGTATCTTCAGCGTTTCTAGCGGTACTCCTGATTACCAATGGCGAAAATCGGTCTGCGGGCTCCGCGACGGAACCCCGATTCCGCAAGCATGAGTTTAGAGACACAATGGCTCGGAAAAGAAGTGACGGTCGAGCTCCTCCTACTATAGTGCTCTGAACTTCATGACTTGGTGACTTTCAATGACACAGTCATCCACCCATCCACTCCCAGCGGTGAAATACGAAAGCGTATTCGCCATTTGCCCATGTCCTTTAAACCGAACCCCAAACTTGGGCTGGCCTGTGCCATAGGCGCCCAAACGATCTGGGGCTTCTTCCCGATTTATATCAACCAGTTCAAGGGGGTCATTGAACCGCTGGAGATCGTCGGCCATCGCGCGATCTGGTCTTTTGCACTGCTGTTGGGGCTGTTCGCGATTGTCCGCATGCGAAGTCCAAAGCCCTTGCCCGAAGCAACGCGCCTCAGCACAAGCAATTCAAACTCCCAAAGATCTACGCCAAAAAATGACGCCAATCTGTACGCGTCGCCGGCGTCTACAACTGAAGAACCGCTACCAGCGATCACCCGCGAGATAGATTCCGATTCCAAAACAAAACGCTCTCGATTGATTGGCATGGGATTAATTGCAGCCGTATTGATCGCTGTGAATTGGTTGACCTACGTGTGGGCGGTCAACAACGGCCGAATTCTGGACGCCTCCCTCGGTTACTACATCTGCCCTCAGGTGATCGTTTTGATCGGCGTGTTTGTGCTGGGTGAACGGCTGGGGAAGGTCCAGTGGCTGGCTGTTGCTTTTGCGAGTATCGGAGTGTTGGTCATGACTCAGTCCGCGGCCAGTACGCCTTGGGTGGGTATTTGCCTCGCCGTGGTCTGGGGGCTATACGGCTTGGTCAAGAAAAAAACTTCGCTGTCGGCCACCAACGGGCTGATGCTAGAAACGGGCATCCTGTTGGTCCCAGCTCTTGCGATGCTGACCTGGCAAGCGACTCACGGCCAGCCAATTTTCAGAGATTCTCTGTGGGTAAACTCACTATTGGTTCTTAGTGGTGCCGCGACGGTGACTCCGCTGGCGCTGTATGCGATTGCCCTCAAACACCTCCGTTTTTCCACCATCGGATTGTTACAGTTTCTTGGCCCCACGATCCAGTTTCTGCTGGGTGCCTTCGAATCAGGCGAACCGCTCGATCAAAATCGCATCGTCGGATTCGTGTTTGTCTGGTTGGGCGTTGTGATGTTTCTGGTGAGTCTGTACCTCACTCGATCCGAAAAAGCGAAAACAAAGGGTTAACAAGATTAGGTGGCATCGGCTTCCAGCCTGTGTTCGCGCGCGACATCCTCGCTCCCCTCTCCCTCACGGGGAGAGGGGAGCGAGGTAATTTCTTTCTCCACTTCAACACCATAAAACTGCGGCGCGACAAAAGGCGCAAGCGCATAGGCCACGGCCATTTCGAATTTATCCTGACGCATCACCAACCCCGCAGTCAGCGCACCCGAAGCGCCGCCTTTTTTCGCCGTCCCAGTGACTTTCAGAATGTCATCCATGACCGGGCCAAGCTCTTCACCGGCCATAATTCTGCGAGCCAACAATTCGGGCAAAGGGATCTTCGCGGTGCAGGCGACACTTTCGACACCATCTCTGGCCACGATCACCACCCAGCCCAGCAACATCAAACCGGCGGGTTCCGGATTGACGCCGCCCTCTAAGCCAACCCCAAAATCAGCATCCAACGCATCACGGGCTGCGATCGCTCGATTGCGAGCACCGTCAAGGCATTCCTGATCGCTCATCGGCATGTCGCTGACTCCGGTGGCAACGTCAACGGATTTGACGATCGATTCGGGCCATTGTCGTACGAATGCAGATCGTGTCGCGTTGACTTTCACCGGGTTGCCGGACCCGACAGCGATAAGCGGCGGAGCTGATGGAAAGCGATCGTTCAATTTAGCCCTCTTTTTTGGTAGCAGTTTTTTTGTGAAGGTTGTCGGGTAGAATTTTCAACGGTTGAGCTGTCGTGTTCCACCCGAGCGAGTGGCATTTTTTAGGGAATCTAATGAAATCATCCATCACACTGTTCTGTATCGCCCTCTTGATGAGCGTCGCTCAACCTCTGAGCGTTCCCCAATTCGTTTTCGCTCAGTCCAACGACTGGCATCAATGGAGAGGCCCCAACCGAGACGGAGTGAACAACGAATTAAATTGGCCCGATTCGTTGGCGGCCGAAACGTTGGTCGAAGAATTCAATATCCCACTGCAACCAAGTTACAGCGGTCCCATTGTGATCGACGATCGCGTTTTCGTCACCGAAACCGTCGACAAGAAACACGAAGTCGTCAAAGCCATCAGCCTCAAAGACGGTTCAGTGCTGTGGACCGCGAACTGGGAAGGCGCGATGCAGGTTCCGTTTTTTGCGAACTCCAACGGAAGCTGGATTCGAGCCACACCGATTTACGATGAGGGGCACCTGTACGTCGGAGGCATTCGCGATGTGCTGGTTTGCCTCGATGCGAAAAATGGTGAACAGGTTTGGAAGCGCGATTTTCCTGCCGAAGACGGAACACCATTGCCCGCATTTGGTTTCGTGTCATCGCCGTTGATCGATGGCGAGTTTCTGTATGTGCAAGCCGGAGGCGGTTTCCAGAAACTGAACAAGAAGACCGGCAAAACCGTGTGGACATCCCTCAAAGACGGCGGTGGCATGAGCGGCAGTGCGTTCTCTTCACCCTACCTTGCCACCGTTGCCGGAAAGAAACAGTTGATCGTGCAAACGCGAGAGGAACTTCACGGCGTCGATATTGAATCCGGAGAATCGCTGTGGTCGACTTCCGTCAAGTCCTACCGCGGCATGAACATTGTGACACCGACTGTTTATCAAGACGGAATTTTTCTGTCGACCTACGGCGGGACTTCGCAGCTGTTGCAAATTGCTCAGTCAGACAACACGTTTTCAGTCACGCCCAAATGGAGCGCTCGCATTCAGGGCTACATGACCTCGCCAGTGATCGTCAACGACCACGCCTATTTGATGCTTCGCAATGAGCGTTTCGCTTGCTTCGATTTGAAAACCGGTGATCCGAGATGGCGTTCCAAGCCACAGGGAAAGTACGCCAGCCTGATCGCGTCGGGGGAGAAAATCATGGCCTTGAACTCGAAAGGCAAACTGACGTTGTTCCAAGCCGATCCGACTCAATTCAAAGTCCTCGATACTCGGAAGGTTGCTAACAACAGTTGGGCACACCTCGCCGCCACGACAAACCACGTCGTCGTGCGAGATCTCAACGCCTTGAAAATCTTCCGCTGGAAAACAGCCGCCGATACAACACCGGAACCGGCCAGCAAGTAAACGTCGATCGAACGTTACTGATCTTCCACGGAGTTGTTGCCCACCGTGTTGCCGCTGCCTTCGTCGAGGACAGAACTCTGACCATTGGCGATCAGGATCTCATTGCTAAAAATCGAATTGCCCGTCGAATCTGAAGAGATCCAAACACTGGCAAAATTGTTTAGCAAGAAACTGTTTCTGTTGGCGCGATTCGAGTTCGAACCGAGCAGCGTCAGACCGTCGGCTTCGTTTGCAACAAACGAGTTCCCCCAAACAATGCCGTAAAGTCGTCGTTAAGCTGATCTTCGGTGTACAGACCGCCAAATGATTCCTCCGGAGGTCGGGAAAAAGCGGGTTTTCCACCGTAGATTGTGGCTTTGGGAGCCTCGACGCCCTCCTGCCGTTCCAGAAACCCAATGTCCCAATATCGCTGGCTTCGATTGTTGGCGTCTTCATACGGCATTGAATCGAAAGCCGCATTGCTTGCAGTGATCGGTTCAATTTGATCAAGACTGAGCAAACTGAGACACCCGATATCAAATGGATATCAAAACCGATGAGCTTTATTCGGAAAAAGCGACCTTTTGGAATTGGTATGCAAATTGCTCTGGGATGTGGAAGCGGATTTATTCAAAAAGGATTGGGATGCTTCAAATTCGAAATCGAACAACAACGCTACTACTGCTATCACTACTGGCGTTCTCCAGCGCGGCCAACGCGCAATCGACAAACCGAACAGAGTCACCGGACTTGGAATTTCCACCGTTGACGGTTCAGACCATCGAAGTCACCCCGCTGGATGTCCTGCAGCAACAATCGCAACTGATGCGTAAGGAATTGTTGTCAACGTATCGGGGAAGCGACCTGTTTGGCCAAATGATTATGGCCAACTCAAAGATTCAAGGATCAGCGCGCCGCTTTCTGAGCCAACCCAACCCCTCGAACTCGGTCGAGGAAGTCGCGTTGATGGAAGGCTTCGTGCTCGAACTCGAAGGCTTTATCGAAGAAGCAAACCATCGCAGTTCCATCACTCCCAACGCGGAAGTCGCAAATCACTTGGGCCAAATGGTCGCTGCCATCGAAGACTTGAAACAGAAACAATCCTTTGCTTCCAGTTCCAACACCCTCGCTTCGAGTTCCGACACGCTCGCTTTTGACTCCCGCCTTTCCAGCGAGCCCCAACAACAGACCGCTCCCTTTGGTCCCGAACTGCCGCCTTGGAATCTCGACGATACAGATCCCGGTTCAATCACCAGCAACCTCCCCATTGCCCCTGCTGACATGGATCACTATCCAACCCTGCCAGCTCCCGGTTCTCAATTCGAACTCCTTGAACTCGACCCACCTCAACAATCCTTTTCAGACCAGCCAATTTCTCCCGGCCTGCCCCAATCGGTTCTCAAACCCACCCCAGAACTGGAAAGTTTTGATTTGCCCAATACGGGAGGATCAGTCATCGTTCAGTCCCCCGTTCCGCAACCACGTTTTCAGGCTCCGATCCCACAGCCGCAGTTCCGAGCTCCCGTCCCTCAATACAGAGCCCCAGTCTCCCAAGGATTCT
>CAZDZX010000113.1:0-1552 GCA_964510005.1 uncultured Pirellulaceae bacterium | reverse complement strand
CCGCAGTTCCGAGCTCCCGTCCCTCAATACAGAGCCCCAGTCTCCCAAGGATTCTCGGGCCAAGTGTTTCTGTATAAAAAACCGGCTTACCGGCCCAAACCGTACGTAAAATCATACGTTCCCCGGTCCCGCTCCTCTTATTACCCAGCCCCCTACAGTGGCGGCCGGTCCTGTCCTTACAGCCGTCGCTAGTGATTCATCGATAAAGCTTGTCGGTCTTCCGCGAAGGTTTTTCCCGAATGCACTACAACTGCGGGGGGCCGACATTCTTTTTTTGGGCATTGCGAACCGAGGCCGTTGAAGCCTATCTTTTGTTGCGGTAATCCATTCATTTGCAACGACCTATTTGATACGCTTTCCCATGTCTGATTTTCCTCCCGTACAAGCTGAACTGCTCGAAGAGTTCGAAGAACTCGAAGATTGGGAAGAGCGGTATGACTTTATTATTGATCTGGGCCGCGAACTGCCCGCAATGTCCGATCCGCTTAAAACCGAACAGAACATCGTCAAAGGTTGCATGAGCCAAGTTTGGTTGGTGACCGAGAAAACCGATTCCTCGGAATCGATGCAAATCCAAGCCGACAGTGACTCGATCATCGTCAAAGGTTTGATCGTTTTGTTGCTGTCGTTTTATCGCGACAAAACACCGGCGCAAGTCGCCACCGATGATGTCGAAGGGTTCCTCTCAACGCTGGGACTGAATCAGCACTTGAGCCCCCAGCGCCGCAACGGATTATTTTCGATGGTCAAGCGACTGCGATCCGAAGCCACTGTATTGGCTGCGGGGTAAACCGTTGAGTCTCAACCCAGCTGTCAGGCAGATTGTAATGCGAATTGCGACCGTTGGGATTGGCTCGATCGGGCGCTTGCTGCCACCAGTGTTCGCGCTGGTTCTGCTGGTGTCATCCAGCGCCGCTGCGGACACGACAACGGACACGCTTTCCGATGACCGTCCGTGGCTGTCACGATTACTGGACTACTACGATCAACAGTTCGACCCCGAAGCTCGATTGTTGAAAGTTCCCTTCAGTGGCACGGGCTACCACAGCCAAGTGCCTTCGGGAACGGAAGTCCATCCGGTACGTGAATCTTTCTATTACGCCGTCGCGCTTTTCCAGCGAGGCAACGATCAGGACATCGAGCGAGCCAAAGATATCCTTCGCGAACTATTGGTCCTGCAACAGACCGATCCGAACTCCAACAACTATGGTCTATGGCCGTGGCTCAAAGAGGAACCGTTGGATCAAATGGATTCCGTCGATTTGAATTGGGCCGACTTTTGTGGCTCGGCGATCGCCCAGATCCTTGTTCAACATCGGGATCGATTGGGCGATGACCGCAGCGTAACCCGCATGGAATCGGCGCTGCGACATGCCGCCACGGCGATCCGCAAACGCAACGTCGGACCGGGGTACACCAATATTGCGGTTCTGGGCGGCGGGGTTTGTGCTGCCGCGGGAGAAATTCTAGGTGATCCAGAACTGCTGGGTTACGGGCGGCTAAGACTAGAAAAAGTCGTCAAGCTCACTCAAACCATCAATGGCTTCGCAGA
>CAZDZX010000112.1:1747-12515 GCA_964510005.1 uncultured Pirellulaceae bacterium | reverse complement strand
GCAGCGTGTATGCAAGCGCCGTGCCTCGGGAAAATCCCTTCAGTTCGACACCGACGGTCTGCTCAGAATTGGCGATCACTTTCTTGGCCGCCGGGGTCGCGTTGATCGTGTACCCTGAATTTTTCGTGATCGATCGAGCAGCCGCCACGGTTGTTTTGTCTTTTGTACTGTCGCTAACGCCGATTCCCAGTTTTTCGTGTACCGCGACCAGCTGTTTGGTGGTCAGGCCAAAGGCAACCTTTTCTGCCGACGTGACTTCGCCACCATCGGCGCGGAGTTTATCAAGGTGCTCTCGAATCGCTTGGGTTTGCCCTTTGGAGAAATTGCCGCCGGGAAGATAGAGTTTGCCTCGTTTGACAATCGCGACAATCGAAAGTGTTTTCGTAGGCCCACTGCCCCGCTCTTCGAAGGAGACTTGGGCGGAATTTGAATTTTCAATTCGCAAAATTTCTGCGCCGACTTTCTCCAAGGCACGCAGCCATTCCTGCTGGGCTCCCACACCGCTTTGTGGGCCGACTACAATTCGCAATTCGATCAATCGCCGCGAAGTCTTGGTGGTGGAAGTCGTGGATTGAGATCCGGGAAGGGTTGACGGTGGCGGATCGGTCGACTGCGAGCCGGGTTGAGTCGAGTAGCGTTTGCGAAATTGAAGACCATGTGCAGGCTGTTGGGTGAATGCAAATCCGATCAGCAGCAACAATGATGTGCAGAAAAAACGATTCATGATTCTCTTTTCGATTCTTAACATCCCAAGTAGACGCCGCTTTTCTCAAATGGATCAGCCCAATGCGCTGAGTTGGCTTGACTTAGGATAGATGAAATAGATCCGAATTAAAATTCAGGTATTTCTTACGCGTGGATTTGTTTTGTGAGCTATCTTTCAGATGGGAAAGGAAATAAGGCGACTGTCATTCGCGGCTTAGGGCGGATTGGATGCCTTTAAGTCCCCGCAGCCCCTCTTTTGTACATAGGTCTTCTATTTCAGAGGTGCAGGATGCGGAAGCAAAGTCGTTCCCGTCGAAAATATCGGTCGGACTATCAAACGTTAGAAAACAGGATGGTTTTGTCGAGCTCGCTTCCAGCGTTTCAGGACTCCCCTGCTCTCTATCAGGTTTACTCGAACTTCGGTCGTGTCGGCCAAGTCGACCTTGAAAGTGGAACTTTTGAAACGGCTGACTTTAGCGCGGGCACCAAGGTTAACGCTGCGGGATTTCGAGTTGCGGACAACTTCGCCTACGGAATTATCAGCAGCACGCATGAATTGGCGCGGATCGGGGCCAACGGGCAGATCGAAAATCTAGGTGAAGTGGAAGGGTTGCCGCAAACAGGTTCCTACTTCGTCGGTGATTTCGCCAGCGATGGGTTGTTGTATGTGCGTGGATCCAACAATAACCGAGGCCAACTATTTGGCATCAATGTCGATTCGGGCAAAGTCGAGCGAACCATTGCCACGTCGCAAACTCTGTTGTCGATCTACGATATCGCTTTCAACCATGTCGATGAAAAATTTTATGCGAGTGTCCGTGGTCCGGAAAACTCGTTGATCTCAATCGACTTGCAGGGCAATGTTGAGACGATCGGAAACAATGGAATCTCAAGAATCACATTCGGTGCCATGTACTCCGATGCGAGTGGAAACGTTTACGGTGGGTCCAATCAAGATGGAGGCGTCTATCGATTTGATCTGGAAACGGGCAAGGCAACGCTTGTTGGTCGGGGGCCGACTTCGGGAGTCAATGATGGTTTTTCAAATGCTTCACTGGTTCTCGAATTGCCCCCGTTGGCCCAAGATGACTTTTTTGAAACGAATGGCCTGCAAAGTGTTTCAGGCAATCTGTTCGACAATCACGGCGAGGGGATCGATAGCGATGGGAATGGAGATTCGATTTCAATTGTTGCGGTCAATGGAGACAATCTGACTGGTGAAATCGTGACTTTGGATTCGGGTTCCAAGATCTCAGTCCAATCCGATGGAAGCTTCGACTATCGTCCCTCTCATATCTTCGAGTACTTGACGGTTGATCAACAGCGAACCGACCAGTTCACCTATACGGTTTCCGATTCGAGTGGATTGACTTCGCACGCAAACGTGACAATCAGCGTCAGTGGCGTTCAGCAGGTCACTGAATTCAAGCTGATGCGCGTCACCGGATTTGATACTTTCGGCGGCCACAAGTACGTCCGAGTGAACCCGATTGGAGACGTCAACGGCGACGGCTATGAAGACGGTTTTGCCGCATCCCATCAAGCCAATGGAGGTGCTGGATTGACTGCTGTGATTTATGGAAGTGAAGGCGGTTTTGTGAAAGACTTTAACGTCAATGCACTTCGGCGTGTCAACGGTGGAGACGGGACACTGGGGAGCCTTTTCTATGGCATCAAGAAAAATGATCTGAGTGGATATCGGGTCGCCAAACTGGGGGATGTGAATGGCGATTCGATTGATGATTTCGCGATTAGCGCCAAAGACGCCGATCCGAATGGGGTGTTCAATGCCGGTGAGACTTATGTTGTTTTTGGAAATGAGGGTGGGTTTGAAGCTGAATTTAAATTGAGCCAGCTTCGACCTGAAAACGGCGGCAATGGATCTCTCGGTTTTGCCATTGAAGGCATCAATCGCCACGATCAGTCAGGTGGCTCATTGGCGGGCCCGGGGGATTTCAACGGTGACGGCTTGAATGACATCGTGCTTTCATCGCGATTCGCAGACATTGGGACGGATCGGCGAAATGCTGGCCAAGTCTACGTGGTCTTTGGATCTCAGGAGGGTTTTGAAGCAACGGTCGGCCTTGGGCGACTGGACGACGATCGCGGGGTGATCTTCAACGGAATCCGAAAACACGATTTGGCTGGCAGCGAAGTCACGTCCGGCGACATCAACGGAGATGGTTTGGGCGATTTGGTGATTACTGCCAGAAGGGCCGATTCATTTGAGTTTATGGTCGATGTCGGGCAGAGCTACGTTATCTACGGATCAGAAAATTGGCAGCCCCAAGAATTCGAATTGGCTTCACTGCTCAAAGAGAACGGAGGCGATTCTGACCGCGGAATCGTGATTCATGGTTCGCAGCGGTTCGCGGGGTCGGGTAGCTACGTAGAAGTCGTCGAAGATCAAAATGGTGATGGCCGAGATGATATTCTTGTCGGTTCCAACGATCCAAACTCACTGAGGACTCATCTGTTGCACGGCGGGTCGGAGATTCTGGATCAGGAATTCGAACTGGTGGAGTTGCAAGACGAGATCCGTGTGCTGTTGGACAACTTCGATCGAGCAGAGAAGATTTACGACGATCGGGATTGGGATCGTTACAATTACAGCGTGACATTGCATTCGGATTTCGGATCCCAAGTCACCATTTGGGGCGACCCTCACGTGGTGATTCGAATGGACGGATTGGTGCGTCGTTTCGATATTGGGCTGGGGCCACAAGAAGTTCGTCTTAAAAGCGGCACGGTGGTTTCGTGGGATACCGTTGAGCCGGATTGGCAGCGCTATCCCAAAGGGCCACCGCTAAGTTTCTTTAAGATTGATTCAGCGGAATCAAAGTTGGACCATTCTGTCGATTTAGACGACCGAGTGAACTTTACCGATCGGCAAACCGCATTGTCGGAGGCCGATCTTCGCGAGCTGGCCCGAGCACTCTACGCGATTAAAATTTGATCTGCAAATTTAGGTAGGGATCCTAGTCGCAGGTGCCGTAGCGACCGATGCACCAGATTGCATTGAATAGATCTCGAATGCCGATCTTTTTGCCTTCGTCGTAACCGCGGCTTTCGTAGCTGCTGATGGGGACTTCGACGAATTTGAATCCGGCTCGCGCCAGTTTTGCAGTGATTTCCGGTTCGACACCGAATCTTTCCTGCTCGATGTTGACCGCTTCGATGGCTTCACGAGTGAACGCTTTGTAGCAAGTCTCCATGTCGGTAAGCTTCAAGCCACTGAACAGATTGGAGGCTTGGGTGAGAACGGCGTTGCCCAGACGATGGATAAACGATTCATCGTGAACGACATCGCCAATGAATCTGGAGCCGTATACAACATCGGCTTCGCCTTTAACCAGCGGTTGAATCAGGTTGGGGATGTCGCGCGGATCGTATTCGAGGTCTGCATCCTGAACGATGGCAAAATCGCCCGTGAAATGATCAAATCCAGTTTGCAACGCCGCGCCTTTGCCGGCATTTTTTTCTTTGAGAATGACATTGACGTTCGGCAGATCGGCGATGCGAGCAAGGATTTCTCGAGTGCGGTCGGTGCTACAATCGTCGACGATTACCAGTTCGGTGTTCAGCGGTAGCGCGGCGACGCGGCTGATCACGCGAGCGATGGTGGCTTCTTCGTTGTAAACCGGAATGACAATCGAAAGCAGCCAAGAGTTTTCTTGGTCTTTTTGCGAAGGGGCGCCCGAGGCGGCTTGGTATTCAGGAAGCTCCTGCACTTCCAGTTGGCAATCATCCAGACGTTGCAGGATCGATTCGAACCGGTCGAGGATGTCGACGCTTTCTGGTTTGGCAAGTGTTTGAGTGGTAGACGACATGTGCATTCACTAAGTGAGGTTTTTGTAGGGGGTGCAGAGGAAACTGCACTGAAATATACGATGCAAATAGGCCGTTAAATTCGTTAAAACTGTTGCGATGGCACAAAAAAAGCCACCCCGGAGGGTGGCTTCGATGATCGAATTTTCGAATTGGATCAATCCCAGTCCAGCTGTCCGCCAGTTTGGTATTCGGTAACACGTGTTTCGAAGAAGTTCTTTTCTTTGGCAAGGTCCATCGTTTCGCTCATCCATGGAAACGGGTTCGGGCTGTTGAATTGAACAGGCAATCCAATGCGCTCTAGGCGACGATCGGCAACGAACTGCACGTAGTCGCGGAAAAGATCTGCGTTCAGACCAAGCACGCCGTTAGGCAGGCAGTCTTTGGCGTATTCGATTTCCAGTTCGACGGCTTCGCGAACGCGATCAACCATTTTCTGCTGGAACTCAGGCGACCACAGTTCAGGGTTTTCGGCTTTGATGCCGTTGATCAAGTCGATACCAAAGTTCAGGTGAATCGACTCGTCACGCAGGATGTACTGGAACTGCTCTCCGATACCCTTCATCAAGTTTCTGCGATGGAACGACAGAATCATGACAAAACCGGTGTAGAAGAAGATGCCTTCCATGATCAGGTAGAAACCGATCAGGTTCTTCAACAGCGCCTGAGCACCTTCGAAGGTCTCGGTCGTGAATTCCGGATCCAGAACTTCACGAGTCAGTTCCATCTCGAAAGCGTCCTTGCGAGCGATCGCAGGAACTTCGTTGTACATGTTGAAGACTTCACCTTCATCCAAGCCGAGGCTTTCAACCACGTACAGGAAGGTGTGCGAGTGAACCGCTTCTTCAAATGCCTGACGCAGCAGGTACTGACGACATTCCGCATTGGTGATGTGCTTGAAAATCGCCAACACGAGGTTGTTGCCGACCAAGCTTTCTGCGGTGGAGAAGAACCCCAAGTTTCGCATGATCACATGCCGCTCGGCAGCGGTCAGCGTGTCCGATTTCCAGATCTCGATATCCTTGTTCATCGGAACTTCGGTCGGCATCCAGTGATTGGCACAGCCGTTGACGTAGTGTTCCCATGCCCATTTGTATTTCAGCGGCATCAGCTGATTGACATCGACTTGCGAGCAGTTGATCAAACGTTTCTCGCTGGCATCGATCCGGCCGGCAGTTTGAGTATCGCTAATATCCGTAGCCATGATTGCGAATCCTTTTGCAGTATCCAATAAAAAATGTATTCGTGTGAAAGCGGTGGCCGCAGCAACGCGACGGCCACCCGTTGGCAAAATCGTTAAATTTGGTTATCGCATGTCGCTTACTGACACGCGTCGCAGTCCGGGTCCATGATGCTACATGCTTTGACCTCGGGTTGACGCTCAACAGCAATGTCCGATGACGAACTGGCGTTTTTCATCCAGCGAGGTTGGACACCGTACTTGTTGATATCAACAGTCGATTTTTCAACTTGGGTTGCTCCTAGGGATCGCAAGTAATAAGTGGTTTTCAATCCGGCTTGCCAGGCAAGCTTGTACATGTCATCCAACTTGCGACCACTGGGTTGGCCCAGATAAAGGTTCAACGATTGGCCCATGTCGATCCACTTTTGGCGGCGGCTGGCACACTCGATCAACCACTTTGGCTCAATCTCGAACGCCGTTGCGTAGCGACCACGGATGTCTTCGGGAAGACCAGGGATTTCGCCAAGTGAACCATCGAAGTATTTGATCGCTTCCAGCAAGTCGTCACACCACAAGCCACGCTCTTTGAGTTCGTTGACCAATTTGACGTTGATCTGAACAAACTCGCCAGAGAGATTGCTTTTTACAAACAGGTGCTTGTAAGTCGGTTCGATGGATTGAGTGACACCGATGATGGTTGAAATCGTTGCCGTGGGAGCGATCGCCATCACGTTGCTGTTTCGCATGCCGTGCTTTTTGATCTGGTCACGAACAGCTTGCCAATCCATGGTCGACGAAGTATCCATCGCCACGGGGACGCCTCGCTCTTGTTCCAACAAGGCAACGGTGTCGATCGGCAGCAGGCCGCGATCCCACTTTGATCCCTCGTAGGACGAGTAAGTGCCGCGTTCTTCTGCCAATTTGCTGGACGCCATCAAAGCGAACCAAGAAATTGCTTCCATGCTGCGATCTGCGAATTCAACGCCCTGTTCGCTGGCGTAGCTGATGCCACAGGCTGAAAGTGCGTCTTGGAAACCCATCAAACCCATGCCGACGGGACGATGACGCTGGTTCGCGTTCTTGGCTTCGTCGGTTGGGTAGAAGTTGATGTCGATCACGTTGTCCAACATGCGGACCGCGATGTTGACGGTTTCTTCCAGTTTGCCCAGATCCAACTCACCATCGGTGATGTGGTTCAACAGGTTGATCGAACCGAGATTGCAGACGGCCGTTTCTGAAGCGGACGTATTGAGCAAGATTTCGGTGCAGAGGTTACTGCTGTGAACAACTCCGCAGTGATCCTGAGGCGAACGAATGTTCGACGGATCCTTGAACGTGATCCATGGGTGACCCGTCTCAAAGACACGCGTCAGCATTTTTCGCCAGAGTTCTGTCGCAGGAATTTTGCGATGGAGACGAATCTTGCCATCGGCGGCTTGTTGTTCGTACTCAACGTAGCGATCTTCGAAGGCTTTTCCGTAGAGATCGTGGAGATCTGGAACTTCGTCAGGACTGAAGAGCGTCCATTCTTTCTCTTCCATCACGCGACGCATGAACAGGTCGGGAATCCAGTTGGCGGTGTGCATGTCGTGTGTACGACGGCGATCATCACCGGTGTTCTTCCGCAAATCCAGAAACTCTTCAACATCGAGGTGCCATGTTTCCAAGTAGGAACAGACCGCACCTTTGCGTTTGCCGCCTTGATTGACTGCGACCGCTGTGTCGCTGACGACTTTCAAGAACGGAATTACGCCTTGGCTCTGTCCGTTGGTGCCTTTGATGTGCGAGTTGGTGGCCCGGATGTTCGTCCAGTCATTACCAAGTCCGCCGGCCCATTTGGAAAGCTTTGCGTTGTCAGCGATCAGCTTGAAAATGCTGTCCAAGTCATCGCTCACGGTGCTCAGGTAGCAAGAACTCAGTTGCGGATGCAAGGTTCCAGCGTTGAACAGCGTAGGCGTTGCCGAAGTAAAGCGGAACGCAGAGAGAATGTTGTAGAACTCAATCGCTTTGGCGTTTTTGTCGGCTTCGTTAAGCGCCAATCCCATCGAAACACGCATCCAGAAATACTGAGGTGCTTCGAAGCGTCGTCCATCAATGTGCAAGAGGTAGCGATCGTAAATGGTCTGCAATCCCAAGTAAGGAAACAGGCCATCTCGCTCAGGGGCGAGAACGCTTGCCAAACGCTCAAGGTCGTAGGACGCCAATTCTGGCGAAAGGCGTTCGGCTTCAATTCCTTCTGCCACGTAGCTTGAGAAATTTTCACGGTAAGGATCAACCAGAGTTTCCGTTGCTCCGGATTGCCCCAGAGATTCGCGGTAGATGATATTCAATACCAAACGACCGGCAACGGTGTCGTAATCGGGATCGTTTTCGATACGGGCACGGGCGGCCAGCACCATGCAGCGAGCGATTTCGCGAGGCGTGATACCGTTGAAGAACTGCTTTTGAACTTCGCTTAAAAGTTCTTCGGCGGAGCAGGTTTCCGTCAGACCCTCACAAGCCGTTTCGATCTGGCTGCGAAGTCGCTGAAAATCGAGATTTTCCAGTTGACCGTTGCGGTCGACCATCATCGATGGGAATGCAGAATCACTTTCCATCCGCTCTTCAGCGCGAAGCTGGCGGATCTTGTTGTGTTCTGCTCGGTACAGGATGTAGCGGCGAGCGACTGAGAAGTGCTGCTTACGCATCAATTCCGCTTCGACGACGTCTTGGATTTTCTCAACAGAGACACCCGCGTCGGTTTCTGAAAGAGGCGCGACAATTTTGGCGACACTTGCAGAAAGTCCCTCGATCTCGGAGGTCGTTGTTTCTGGCAATTCGGCCGACTCTTTCAGTTCCATGTCTGCACGAAAAGCTTTCTGCAAAGCGGTCGTGATCAAACCGGAATCAAATGAGACCTGTCTTCCATCGCGTTTGGTGACGTTCATGACTCCAACCGAATATTGTGAACCGGGCGAAGTTTCTGAAGAAGCAGAGTGAGTTTTTCCAGAATCCAGCATTCCTTTGATCTCCTTAATTTCTGAAGCAGGAAGGAAAAGGTGCCTTCCTAGCGGGCGACAATGCGATTTTGAGCAAAGGGGTGCATTCGCCACCACTCCGACTGTCTATGCAGTGGAGAAGGAGATCGCATCCTTGCTTGGAATCGAGTTGTCCGTAAAAGCCTTTCAGCATCGCCAAGAGGTGTGACACATCTGGTCGAGGCTGATGGCAGTTGCTGACCAAACACTACATCTTGTGGTGGTTGATCAATCAAAGCCGACAAAAGTCAACTTTACGGCCTATATCTTGAAATGACTCGGTCATTTTCGTGTTTCGGCCACAACTGAACCCCAATATATGGTTGCCGCTGTCGGTGTCAACACCATATGTTGTGTCTCTCGGGTGTCCGTGAAAATTTCTTTATCTCGGTTTTTTTAGAAAATCGTACGCAAAACCAGTTACATATTTGCGCCACGTATGGCAGCGATTCCATATCTTGTGCTGTCAGCTAGCTGCTTTCAAGAGTGTTTTGCAACTATTGATTTGGAGGGAGAAGTGCATTCAAAATAGGTTTTCAGCAAACGTTTTCACGCCAGGAACTTACTCACATGCATCGCAAGGAATTTGCCAAAGCACTGCAGCAGCCAGTCGCCGATCGCCGAGCAATTCCAGCTTTGCAGCGAAATGTTCTCCGACATATTCTGTTGAACTCGCCGAACATTCGAGACGAGAAATTTAAATTTTTTTCCAGTACCGATCTCGGCCACGTCTTTTACACCACGGACGAGTTCTTTTTTGGTGGCAACCTCTCCCGATATGTGGAATCCAATTATTCCACACCGATTACGTTTCGATTGTCCAAGCGAATGACGACTTCCGGTGGAATGACAACGATGAGTCGCGACTACGGGGCTGAGTCGTCAGAGACTCGGTTTGAGATCGCGGTCGCGACAACTCCATTGTTTGAGACCTTCAGTTGTGAGAGCGAATCGAAGGTTGGTGGTTTGCGCTGCGTTTCCAGGCTGGAAGCTCTCCAGCGAATTGTCGAACATGAGATGGTGCATTTGGTCGAATTGCTGCTGACGGGCGATTCCAATTGTCAGGCAACTCCGTTTCGCCGTTTTATCAAAAACTGGTTCGGTCATCGGGAGTCGAACCATCAGTTGCTCACCCCAAGTGATATCGCTCGAAAAGAACTGGGCATCCGCTGTGGTGACCAAGTGGTGTTTCGCGTCCGTGGTGTTAAGCATCAGGGTGTGGTCAACCGCATCACTAAGCGGGCAACCGTGTTGGTCGAGGATGCCGACGGCGAGCCTTACACTAACGGGGTCTCGTATCGTAAGTTCTACGTTCCACTGACAGATCTGCGAAAGACAGTTGCGCCGCGGGCTTAGTGCGCCTTCGCGTCCGTTGTTTATTTTGCGGATAGCAGGCGGTAGTCCAAAAAGTAAAAACCACCCAGAAATTGAATCTGATTTCCTCAGGCCACGGATGGTTCAAATCCTGATTGGAATGAGTCAGTGTCGCGATACCGGAGTCACGATCTAGCAGAAATCCCGGGAGGGCTTGCGAGGTAAAAAGAATCGGCACACGAACGATCAGAATCGCCCATCCAACAGCCAACAGGAGCAGTAGAACTAAAAGGCAGACCATAAGCGCACCTCTGGGCTGTCCTCGCTGCTGCGTTTTCATCGCTACCTCGGTTCCGACTTATGTTCCTACATATATATCGTACCAGCCACGACCGCAGTTGCAGAACTCCGTCCAAGCCAATCGCCGTCGAGTGCGTCGAGTGCTGAATCGTTGGGCATCGCCAAGTTACTGACGATCCGCTCAGCTCCCTAGGCGATGGCGCATAAAAAAAGCCGCCCATGTGGGCGGCTCAATTCAAGCTTCAACTTGATTGGTCGACTGTTGCTTAGTTAGGAGCAACAGGGCTTGCTACGTCATCGTCGTCATCGACTGCGATCGCAACAACACCACCAGCCAGACCACCCAGCAGGAGCAGGCGACGAAGGCCAACTCCGCCCAAGCCTTGTCCACCTAGCAGGCGTCCGCCACCGCGAAGCAAGC
>CAZDZX010000112.1:0-1647 GCA_964510005.1 uncultured Pirellulaceae bacterium | reverse complement strand
CGAAGCAAGCCGCCTCCTCGTGGAGCACTGGCGATTCCGCTGAAGTCGCCGCAGCAACCGCAAGATCCGCCACAAGCACCACCGGTGGTGAATGATTCAGAAACAACTTCGACTGGAGCCGCAGCTGACTGTGAGCAAGTGTCACAACCGCCACCGCAAGTGCTGCATCCGGCCGTGCCGAAGTCAACAAACCCAGCGTCTGGGCTGGCCAATGCGACATCCAGTGAGCCAGTGTCGTAAACTTGTCCGCCACCGAAGCCGCCGTCAACAACTGAGCCGCTGCCGAAGCCACCACCCACGCTGCGAGACGAGCTGCCTTGTGGAGCGATCGCAACCGGGATCTCGTCGCTTGGGGCGAATGAGCTGCGAGCTGTGTCAGTGTCAGCAACTGCTTCGAAGCTGATCGCTGCGAATCCAGTAGGACCTGTTGCAACGAAGTCGTAAACGCCTGGCTTGAAGTCCTCAATTGAGAAAGCACCATTTGCATCGGCGATAACCTGAGCGACTTGCTGGCCCTGTCGAACGATGAAGATCGAAGTTCCTTCTGCGTTGGCGATATCGCCCAGCAGAGGGATAACGTGGCCGTTAAGTGTTCCGTTGTTCAGCTTGACACGGTTTCCACCAATCATGTCTTCAGTAATGTTTGATGAGTCCTCAAGAATTTCTTGAGCGACTTCTTGGGGAAGGTTCTCTTCAAGGATCTGCTTGACGATTGTCATGTTTGGAGAAACAGCAGCTGCTTCCATGATGTTGGCAGAAGCACCGGCTTGGTACTCAACAACGTTGACACCGTAAACAGCAAAACCTGTCTCACCCGTTGCGATGAACGAGTAAGGTCCTTGGCCGATGTTCTCGACGAAGAACTTTCCGTTTTGGTCTGTTGATGATTCGCTAACGACTTCACCATTTTGGATGAAGAAAACACTGAGGCTGTCGAGAGCCACTGATTCGTTAGTGTTCATCATGGTGATCCGACCTTCGATGCCACCCGCACGATTAAGCACGATGTTGTGGACGCGAGTCGAGGGAAGGACACTATCAATTGAGACAGAAGCCTCAATGGGGGCGTTGGAGGAAATCCACTGATGGGCTGAAGCAGCAGCAGTGGCCAGAAAAGGCAAGGCTGCTAGCGTCAGCAACCACTGAAATTTGTTCCGTTCTTTCATTATGAGTCACTCAAAGTTGTGAAATTGAAGCTTGAGGTGGGCACGTTTGCGTTTTGTATGTCTCGAATAATAACTAGAAAGATGGGGCCGGTCAAGGAAATAGGTAAGAAATGCCTAGCTAGTCCCACTATCTGAGATCAACTTTCTGGCCCCATTTTCTTGAGCTTATTAAGCAAAGATAGGGTTTTTTGGCAACCACCTGTCTAGCTTGGCACTGATTTTAGTATTTTTCCGCAAAAACCCCCTTTTTTCGTCAGCGTTTGGGGCCATCCCAGAACGAAAAAAAACCGACTCCAAAGGAGCCGGTTTTCAGCAGTTTTCAAGTGATCTCGTTACTTAGTTAGGAGTAACTGGGCTCGCTACGTCTTCGTCGTCATCTACAGCGATTGCAACGATTCCTCCGGCGAGACCGCCAAGCAGTAGGCGACGAAGGCCAGTGCTGCCACCGAGGCGTCCGCCAGACAAAGCTCCTGAGCGAACC
>CAZDZX010000111.1:11643-12739 GCA_964510005.1 uncultured Pirellulaceae bacterium | reverse complement strand
CCCCCAGATGACGCTGGCTGAATCTCATAGATCGCGGTGACCGTGTGCCCTGCCCCGATCTCGCCAGCGTCTTTTTTGTCATCGTCGAAATCCTTCGCCGCCAGAACCCGGTTTTCATATCCAATCAAACGATAGGACTGAACCTCAGCAGGATTGAATTCGATTTGAATTTTGACGTCTTTGGCGATCGTCACCAACGAACCTGACATCTGATCGACTAAGACTCGATGGGCTTCGCGAGTGTTGTCAATGTAAGCGTAATGGCCGTTGCCATTATCGGCCAACTGCTCCAACTTGCCGTCCTTGAGGTTGCCGGTGCCGAAACCGAGGACGGTCAAAAATACGCCTTCGGAGGCTTTCTGTTTGATCAGTTTGACGAGGGCATCGTCGTTGGTGACGCCCACGTTCAAATCTCCATCGGTCGCAAGGATCACTTTGTTGACGCCGTCTTCCACAAAGTTCTGCTGAGCCAACTGGTAGGCCAACTCAATTCCTGCACTGCCATGCGTGGATCCTCCGGACTTAAGCGACTCAATCGCTGCGTTGATCTTTTCGGTTTCCTCGCCACAGGTTGGTTCCAATGCCACACCGGCTTGGCCAGCGTAAGTCACAATCGAAACGCGATCGCTTTCACCAAGCTGCCGGGTCAGCATCTGGAAACCACGCTTCAGCAATGGAAGTTTGTCTTCGCCCTGCATGGAACCGGAAACATCGATCAGATAAACCACGTTGGTGTCCGGTCGCTCCTTGGCGTGAATCTCTTTGCCTTTAAGACCGACTCGCAGCAACTGGTGGGAATGATTCCACGGACAGCAAGCGACTTCCATGTTGACCGAAAATGGATGATCGTCTTGGGGTTGCGGATAGTCGTAACTGAAATAGTTGACCAATTCTTCGATGCGGATCGAATTCGCTGGGGGCCGTTGACCATTGGTCAAAAACCGCCGCATGTTGGAATAGGAAGCGGTATCGACATCGATTGAGAAAGTGGAAACTGCCGACTGGCCACGAGTAGACTGAAATTTATTTTCGTGGATCGGCAAATATTGCTCTGCCTTCTTCAAACGCTCCTCCAGCCGCCTGCTCTCTTCAAGTA
>CAZDZX010000111.1:5798-11543 GCA_964510005.1 uncultured Pirellulaceae bacterium | reverse complement strand
CCTCCGAAGGATCTCCCAAGGCTACCCCGCCAACCACACCGTAGAGCGACGAGTCAGAGCCGGGGGGGGGAACAGTCTCCGTATCACCGGAATTCTGTAAATAGTACTGAGCAACTTTTCCCGACTGCACCGCGTGGTCCGGAAAAACAATCTGAGAAGTAGGATTTGCCGCGGCTAACTGTTTTTGGTTTTCCGCCGCCAGCGGAGCCCGAGGGATCTCGATTCCATATTTTTCATAGTCCTCGACTGCGATTCGTTCACCGGCTGCCGTATAAGGAACCTCGGCCTGATAAGTCTGGGTCACGTTTTCAGTATAGGGAACTACGACTTGATAGCTCTGGCTCACGTTTTCAGTATAAGGAACACTCACCGAGTAATTCTGCGTGGTCATCTCTGTGTAAGGAACTGCGACTTGATAGCTCTGTTTCGTTCCGTCGGGCAGTTCACGTATTTTGGTTTCGTTCCGTGTTCTCTGCACGGGCACTTGGCGAGTTCTGGTTTCGGTCCGTGTTCTCTGCACGGGCAAGGATCGAGTCCTCGTTTCCATTCGGGTTTTTGTCACGGGAACCGATCTTGTTAGGGTTTCGGTTCGAAAGAAAACTCTCGGTAGCGCGGGTTTAGCATTGGAGTCCGGATCCGTTTGGGCAACCGAAGTCTCGGGCTGTGACGGATTTTGCTGGCCACTTCCATACAGAGAGTACGCCAAACCAGCGGCGCAGACAGCACAGGCAGCCAACACTGCGAGGCGCCATCGGCTTTTTGCTGACTGAGCAGGCGGGGCCGGTTGGGCTTCAGAGGCTGGCGCTTTCTGCACCACCGCATCGGCACCTACCCCGGCGACCGAGGCGACCGCGGCCGTATCGGAGAAACGATGATTCTCCAGAACCTCGCGCAGGGCTTGGTTGGATTCAGGCAACTCATGCTCGGCGGCTTGCCGCAGCAACTGGCCCAGCTCGTAAGTCATCGGATCATCCGCTGCTGACGCAGCAGCAGACTCCAAATCCCGCAGTGCCTGCTGTGCCAAATCGTGTTCGTCAAAATCGTCGCGCTTTGTTTTGCTCATGATTGTTCTCCAGTCATTGAGGGACCGTTTGAAGAATTGCAGAATGATGGCGGCTTGCCATCCGGCTCCGCAGCTTGGCCGGTCGCGCGTTCCAGCCAAACAAGAACTTCAGGATGTTGCCGTAATTTTTTAATCGCTCGGTGTAAGGCGACTCGCACCGAACCGGGGGTCTTATCCAGCACCTCGGCCACCTGAGCCGGTTTGAGGCCTTGGGACCACAGCTCAGTGACCTCTCTTTCGGTCTGGGCGAGGCAACCCAACAGTTGAGGAAGCCTTCGCAAAAAGTCGTCTAACTCAAATTGTGTCGCCGGATCAGGTTCGCTTGAATTCAACTTGGTCGCGGCGACGGGATTGAGTTGACTTCGTTTACCTTTGGAGGAAATCTCATCGAGTGCTCGGTTGCGACAGACGGTATACAACCACGGCAATAGTTTTCCTTCCAGTGAACGCGGCTCCTGCTGGCAGAGTTTCAGGAACGTAAACTGCACGATGTCTCTGGCAGCGTGCAAGTCGCCGTTCCTTCCACCAAAGAAGCGCAACGCGTAGGCCGTGAGCTGTCGTTCGTATTTCTCGAACGTTTCGATCACAAACCGCTTGCGAATATCAGGCCCGTTGGGGACGCAGATATCAGCTGTTTTTTGCTTCATTGGCACAATCTCGGAAAGACGCAATTGCCGTTATTCAAGCAGATAACGGCGGCCGATGGAGATCGTTACCAGAAAAGAAGGTTTTTTTGGAGATTCGAGGGCGAATACCGACCCGATCCAAGACCGCCCTCTCCTCGACGATCAGAGGGCGAGTGCGGAATGGACCACCAGACATCAACAGAAGAAGGCTCGATCCAGTGAATCCAGCAACAAAAAAACCCGCCAGACAAATTTAATTGTACTGGTCGGGTTACTGCGATGTATTTTGAGAAGTGCCGGTTTTAGTTGCGGCGACTCCGTCTCTTAGTTACGGCGGTTAAGCTGATCTTGCGCTCGAGCTTCTTGGAGCGCGGCGGCTTCGTTAGCCAGCTTAAACTCAGGGCCTTTGCGGAAATACTGGACGTCGTCGTCCAAATAGTATCCGCTGGGAAGCGTTTGCCCGCCGATACTGACCTGACAGCCAGTAAACAGACCACAGCAACAGCTCATTACAACTGCTGCACAAACAAACCAATTTTTCTTGTTTTGAGAAACCATCTTTGGGAAACTCCGTTCATACGGCCCGCGAATACTACATTCACAACGATTTTTCAAAATCGCGGGATAACCGTCACAACCTTTATCGTCCCCGCGTCTGGACAACTTTGACACAATTAGAGAAAAAACCCGTACAACTTCGCCGCTTCATCCAATCCTCACACTCAATAGCCCACCCCAACGACTCCTTTTGCCCTGTTTAACGAACCTGCTAAGATAGGTAGCAGGGCAAGCAACCAGAAGAAAACACTTTTGACCGAAAGCACGACGAACTTCTCACTCGATAGTGGTTGTTCTGCGTCTGTTGAGGTCATCAGTTGGAGCTTTTATGAATAGCCGGCTCGTTTTTGCGTTCCCTATAGCCCTTATGCTATCAGTGGCCTTGGCCCTGTCGCTGCTTTGCAACCTCTCGCAGGGGCAAGTATCCAGCACGATCCCCCGCGCCGCCTACTTCGGAACTTTCACCGAATTTTACATCGGCGACTATCAAGACGCTGGGCGGGATTTTTCTCGTGGCGCCAACACCGCGTTTCGGTTTGGCAACGAAAGGTTCCTCGATTCCACCTGCTATTGGACGATGGTTGGCGAATGCCATTTTCATCAGGGAAACTACCGAGACGCCCTCGCCAACTACGACCAAGCTTTAAATCTCTATCTAGCGTTCAACCGCAACTCGTGGCAGAACAGAATCAACCCGCCCAGGACGCTGTCTGCCCGCAGCGGAGCCTTCACTCAGTCGCGAGTGAACTGGGGGACACCTCGCCGAACAGTCAAGATCCCATCCATTCCCAGCACCTTTGGGGTGCAGTTCGGCCGCACCGATGCGGGTCGCGCCTTCCAAGAAGGCGGTACCTTTGATCAGGCAGAGCTTCGCCAAGTCGCTGTCTCGGAGATCATGCGATGCACCGCCCTCGCCCTGCACCGCCGCAAGTTCATTTTGGGCGGTCTCAACGAAGTCGATCCGCTGACGGCTCAACTGGTCGCAAGCCTTTCATCGAACCGAAACGCTGGCGATGGCTCGATCATGGGTTCCTACAACGGTGTCCTAGCCGGAATCGCGATGGCTTCCACCAACAAGCTGGACGAAGCAGCCGTGATGCTGAACAAGTCCTTGCAGATCAACGGAGAGTTTGACCATCCGCTGACGCCCGTGGCACTGCTGGAACTTGCTACTATTGCAAGAGTCAAAGGCAAACCCGCCCAAGTCAACACATTCGCCTTGGAAGCCAGTTACTCGGCGGGCATCTGGAACCAATACGATTTGGTCCAGGAAGCAATGGCGATTGGAACACTGAACCACCTCGCGACTTCGAAGACGCCCTACCCTCCTTTGACGTCGGTGATCAGCTGGGCCAACCGCGAACGCGCCCGACACCTACAACTTGCCGCAACTCAGCGTCTGGCCGAATGCCACGCCGAAGCCGGTAACACCAGTGCGGCCCGCCAAGTGATCGCGACAACGGCCAACCTGTTTCGCACCAACCGTAGCCGGCCGTTAAGAAACACCGCTTCAGCAGCGCGAATAAAATACAGCACTGCGCTGTCTTCGTTCTTAGAGGGAAAGTCCTCGGCTGGACGAACGGAACTGTCGGCCGCACTGACGGACTATCGGAAACACTCTCTCTGGCTCAATCGACTCAACATCGCAACGACGCGAATTCGTAGCGGGGCGATGAGCGACCGGGTTGCCGATCGAGTCCTTGAAAGCCTGCTGCATGACCCTAGCGAAACTGAATGGAAATTTGACCCGATTGAGCCGATGGCTTTTCTGGGCACGGATCATGTTTCGGCGATGGAGCTTTGGTTTGAAATTCTGCTCAAGCGAAAACGATTTGAACGCGCAGCTGAAATCGCCGAACTAATCCGGCGGCATCGCTTTTACAGCACGCTTCCGCTGGGAGGTCGATTGCTGGCGTTCCGTCACGGACTGACCGCCGACCCGCAAGATTTGGACGCCGAAACGCTGAAACAGCGAAATGATTTTCTGCAAGCCAATCAGAATTTCGTCACGCTGATGAATGAATCGAATCGAGTGATCGGGAAACTCGAAGGACTGCCTTTGAAACCCGACGCCGGTTCGCCTGAAGAAAAAGAGCAAGCCAAATTCATCCGTGACCTGGGCAAGCTGGCTGCCAATCAGGAGAACTTGCTGGCCCGCTATTCTCTTCAGCGAAAACCTTCGAACCTGTCGTTTCCTCCCTCACCGCCATTTCAAAGCTTCAAAGCAAAACTGAAACGCGGAGAACTCTGCCTGTCGTTTCTGAAAACATCGGACAAGTATCACATGTTTTTCATCAACGCGCATGCTGCGGGGCCGGATGGCAAACACGTCCGCCACGTTGAACTTGGCAAAACGAAACAACTGGAATCCCTCGTCCAAAGATTGCTCAAGGAGATCGGGGCGATTGGAGCGGCGGCTGACGGCGAGCGAATCCAAAACGAAAAATGGAAAGAGCTGCTGGTCAAAGTCAAAGAAACCCTGTTTGCGAGGATTCCCGACGAGAAGTTTCGCGAAATCGTAAAACTAAAAATCGTGCCCGATGGAATTCTCTGGTATCTGCCCATCGAAGCCATACCGCTGGAGATCAACGGAGTGGCGACGACTTTGGTCGAGCAATTTCCGATCAGCTATAGCCCCACCTTGTACTTGGCGGCTTCTCGAAGCGCGGCTCCCAAAATCGAGAAAGTGATGGTGCTGGCAGGGCAGATGCATCCCCGCGGCGAAACCCAACAAACCACTGACGCGATCACTGAACTGACCAAAGCGATTCCCGACGCGGCTACATTTGAACGCGACTATCGACTGCCTTCGTCGTTGCATGCGTGGACTCCCGATCACCTGATGCTGTGGAATCACGTGAACATCCCCAAAGACGCGTTTCAGTTTACGCCCATTCCGTTCGATAAATCCGAGTTCGCATCGGTCAACTCATGGATGTCGCTGCCCGCCAAAAGTCCCGAATGCATTTCGCTGCCCGGACTGCGACCGTTCGAGAAAAGGAAAGTCGATGGGTCAGAGATGTTCTTGCTGACCACCGGCATGATGGCGGCGGGTTCAAAAACCGTGCTGATGTCGCGCTGGCCGGGCGGTGGTAAAGCCGCGATCGAACTGTCGCGAATCTATACCGAGAATCTTAAAACTCTCCCGCCGCCTCAGGCGCTGCGGGATGCCATTGCCAAAACCCGAGCGCTTGATTTTGAACCCGAAAAAGAACCGCACCTTAAATTCGATCCCGAAAAAGATCCTAATAAACTGGATCTGAACCATCCGTTTTTCTGGGCCAGCTTTGTGGTCGTTGATGCCGGCGGACCGCCACCGGTCAATGGAAATGCCGGCCCCGCTCCGGCTCCGGGGCTGCAACCCATCCCCAATCCTAACAACCCCGTCGCCGGCCCGAACAATCCGCCAGCCGCACCCCCAGCCGGCGCACCGGGGACTCCACCCGCAGCAGGCACACCAGCCACCCCGCCCGCAACCGGTTCACCAAACCCGCCAGC
>CAZDZX010000111.1:0-5698 GCA_964510005.1 uncultured Pirellulaceae bacterium | reverse complement strand
CTGGAGACAGCGGCAGCGGAACCACGACCGGCAATGGTAGTGGATCGCAGTAATAGAAAGATGCCACACCAATGACTTACTAGACACTACAATTCAAACGCGATAGCACGACATCTACCTTGCATCAAACAGGTTCGTTTTGGAAACTCTGTATGTTGCTCGCGACCCCGCGGCAGCACCCTCGCCTCTGGAGAATCAAACATGCCGAACACACAGCCACAGTTGCCATGGTTTTTTCGGCTGTCTCTGTTGCTGTTCGCTTGCTCCCTGTGTCTAAGTTCGGCCGGCATCGCAGACGACAAAGGCCCCATCAAATCGGCTCCCGACACGTTGGTCATTTGCAGTGTTGACTTGCAACCCGCCCTTCAACCGTGGCTGGACTATCGCCGCCAACAAGGGCATCGAATCGTGGTCCGAGCCTCGCAAAAAACATCGCTAGAAAATCGCAGGATGATTGCGACCATCGCCCAAGCGGGAACGCTTCGCAACGTGGTGATCGTTGGCGATTCCAGCGACGCTTGGCAAAACCCAAAAACGCTCGTTCCCACGGACTACGTCCTCGCCAAAGTGAATGTCAAATTTGGCTCCGAACCGATTATCGCCACCGACAACCCCTACGCGGATCTGGACAATGACGGGATCCCCGAACTGACGATCGGCCGAATCCCTGTGGACGACGCCCAGCAACTGAAAACGTTTATTCAGCGGATCATCGAATACGAACAAATGAAGCCGGGCCAGTGGCAGCGAAAACTGAACCTTGTCGCGGGCTTGGGCGGATTCGGTGGCTTGGTCGACAAGATCATTGAAAACACCACCAAGCAGATTCTGACGGAACTGGTTCCCGCTGGCTTTCCGACGACGATGACTTACGCCAGTCGGACCAGCCCTTACTGCCCCGACCCGAATCGGTTTTCGGACACGGCCATCGAACGCTTTAACGAAGGCTGCATGTTCTGGGTCTATATGGGACACGGTCACCGGTACCAGTTGGATAACTTCCGCTTGCCGGATCGCAAATTGAAGATTCTTGATACCAGCATGGTGTCGAAATTAAACTGCCGCAACGGAAGTCCCATCGCGGTATGCTTGTCCTGCTACACCGGGGCCCACGACAGCCACGGGGATTGCTTGGCCGAAACGATGCTGCGGCAGCGTGGCGGACCCATTTCGGTCGTTTGTGGAACACGGGTCACGATGCCCTATGCGATGAGCGTGTTGTCGGTAGGCATGATGGAAGAATATTTTCGCGGAGACTGTTCGACGCTGGGCGAACTGATGCTCAACGCCAAAAAGAGAATGGTTTCAATCGAAGACGACCGCTGGCAGGAACTGCTCGAAGCGCTGGGGCAGTCCTTTAGCCCGCTGCCCGATTTGCTCGATGCGGAGTGCCGTGAGCATATCCATTTGATTCACTTGTTAGGCGATCCACTATTGCGCCTGAAGCGCCCGGGCAAGCTCGGGCTGAATGTCGAATCCAAAGAAGAGAAACTGTTGCCCGGCAGCACCATCGCGGTATCAGGCGTTGCTCCGTGGCGTGGCAAACTTCGAATCGAAGTCGCCTATCAGCGGGATCGATTCCGCAAACGGCCTTCCTTTCGAAAACAATATGAACCCACAGCGCAAGCTTTCGACAAAATGCAGCAAGAATACATGGACGCCATCGACCTTGTCTGTGTGAAGAATGATGCGATGGTTGAAGCCGGCAAATTTAAATTTGAGCTGACGTTGCCTCCGGGAGCATCCGGACGCTGCGACATTCGCGCGGTGATGGTCGCTGATGAAGGCATGGCGGTTGATTCCCAACCGATTCGAATCGCTCGTCAATCTAGGGAAGCGCGGCGGAAACAATTGGAGTCCACCGCCAACCCGCGCTAGATCAATCGCGGCATCCGCTTTCAACAGATCCTCTTTGCACTTTGGGCGCCTTTGCGTGAGACCCGATTCTGGGAAATCCGCAAAGTCTAAGCCATGCAATCCGTACGGAAACCTCAAGCAGAGCCGCCGAGGCGGCAGATTCCTGAAACGCTATTTGCGTTTCTTTTTTTTCTTCTTCTTTTTTGATTTCTTCTTTTTCGAACGAGCCGGTTTCCGTTTCGGGTTTTCGGCTTCCGCGCGTTCTTCGGCAGAGCCATAAAACGTCTTTCGCGGTCTGGGCATGCAGACGACAAGGAATCCCAACAGCACAATCACCGCGATCAAGGCATAGGCGTGTAGGTACTGCGTTTGTTGGGCAATCAAGAGGGAAGTCGTCATGGCTCGATGGGTCAGATTCGTTTAACTGCCCCCATGTTAATCGATCCATCGCCCAAGCAAAACATGTTCACCTCACGATGGCCCATTTTTACGCCGGGCTAACAATACGATCCAAACGGTCAGAAACACCACCATCGGCAGCAATACGAGAGCCGGTTTTCGCCAATCGAGAGCCTGAGACTCTTGGCCAAAGATCACCGTCCCGATAGAAATCGACCCAATCCACGCCGCCAGCAGAAAAATCAACCCGACCAGCCAGTACTTGCCCGGCGCATGGGTCGGCGGCGGCACTGGTTGCGTTGTGACGTCCTCAGGCTCAGAATTGGGGGAATGTTGTTCTTTGTCGCTCATTTTTGATTGAATTGGATGCCGGAACCCAAAAAGTCTAACCGATCCAGCGGCTGTTCATTCACTCTTTTCGTGGGAGTCCTGATGGTGGCCCTGTTTGTCGCCAATGGAATGTTCGTCAGGGCGTTCTTTGCACCTCAACTCCAAGGGATCGACAATCGAATCTACCAGCCCATTCAGTTTGGTATGCCGATCATCATGCTGTTTTTAGAATACTGGTTTTTTGACCGGCTACGTTGGTACTTGCGAAAACGTTAAACGTGGCACCGTTGCACTATTGGCAAGCACTTTAAACTGTTGCCACGAAGTCGCGTTGAAATGTCCCAGAGGGACCCCAGCAATACGAACGCGGAACCGATCTTGCAGACGCGTCACCCCCATTCCGCCTAAAGGTACTACGAACATCTGTACCTTTTAGTCTTGCGAGATGCTCGTCCAATCGATCGGCGACTGACCGAAACTCTGCAACGCATCGTTGGCTTTGGAAAACGGACGGCTTTCGAAAAAGCCACGATGAGCCGACAGCGGTGACGGATGGGGCGAGACAAGGATCGTGTGCTGGTCCCCGATCAGCGCCGTTTTCTTTTCAGCCGGTTTGCCCCACAAAATAAACACGCAGGGACTTTCCCGTCGGCCCAACAATCCGATCACCGCATCGGTGAATTTTTCCCAGCCCTTTTTGCGATGAGAATTGGCTTTGCTTTCTTGAACCGTTAACACAGTGTTGAGCAACAAGACGCCTTGCCGCGCCCACGATTCCAAATTTCCGTGCTCTGGAATCGGACAACCAAGGTCACCGTGTAACTCTTTGTATATGTTTCGTAGCGACGGAGGAATTTTCTCATCCGCGGCAACCGAAAAGCTCAAACCATGAGCTTGGCCGGCACCGTGATAGGGATCCTGCCCCAAAATCACGACCTTCGTTTGCTGGAAGGACGAAAAACGAAAGGCCTCGTAGACCTGATCGGCCGGCGGGTAAATCGTTTCGCTTTCTCGCTGCTGCGCTACAAACTCGCCGAGCTGGCGAAAACTCTCGGTTGCAAATTCCGTATGCAACATTTCCGTCCAATCGGATTCCGCAGGCCAGCCGACTGGCGATGTGAAAGGCGACTCGTTGTCAAAAAGGGAATCTTCGTTCATGATTGAACCGCATTGGAACCACTGTGAACGGGTTGTTGCTTTTCTTCACTGGTTTCGGAGCGTCGAAAGTCCACCAAATGCAGTTGAACACTGCGATAGCCGCGGTACTCATTGATCTGAGGCCGAAATGCGAAATCAAAATTAACATTTTCTTCCGACAGCTCGTTCGCCCACTCGCCTTTACCGAAGGCAACCGCGCGGATCTTTTTTCCGTGCTGTTCGAGCTGCACTGAAAGATGATTCTTATCCGCTCCCATCGTTTTGGGAGGTTCGGCAAGCTTAACTTCGGTGGCACACATCAACGGACGCGGATTCTGCTGCCCAAAGGGAGCCAGTTTGTCCAGCTCATTCATCATCGAAAACGTCAACTGACCCAGCAACGCTTCGGAGTCAATGTCCAGATCCGGCACAAGATCATCCAGCCCCACCTGTTGGGTCACCTGTTCGCAGAACTCTTCCCGAAACTGATCCACGTCTTTGGCATCGATACTTAAACCGGCCGCCGCGGCGTGACCGCCAAATTTGATCAAATGATCACGACAGCCCGACAGCGCATCGTACAGATTGACTCCGCAAGAACTGCGGCAGGACCCAACGCCGGGACGCTGCCCCATCGGATCCAATGAAATCAAAATGGTGGGCCGGTGCCAAGCTTCCGCCACGCGCCCCGCCACGATCCCGATCACACCCAAGTGCCAATCCGGTTGAGCCAACACGATGGCCGGTTCGCTTTCCGGGTCATGTAGCTTTTTAATGACTTCGTTGGCGGATTTGAGAATCTTGCGGTCGATCGTGTTTCGATTTTTGTTCAGCTCATTGATGTAGGTCGCCAGTTGTTCAGCTCGATCTGACGAATCGCAGGTCAGCAGTTCGACACCCAATTGAGCTTGGCCCAGTCGCCCGGCGGCGTTGAGTCGCGGCCCCAGCCGAAACCCTAAATCTTCAGTGTTGAGAGACGGGCTATTTTCGCATTCGGCGACTTTCAGCAGCGCTTTCAGGCCGGGGTTGGCGAACTGTCGCAGGCAGCGCAATCCGTGATGGACAATGATCCGGTTTTCATCAAGCAACGGGACGACGTCGCAAACGGTGCCGATGGCTGCCAATGAAACGGCTGAAAACAGAAACGTTCTCATCGCTTCGGGGAGTTTCGGACTGCCAGCTTTGCGTTGGCACAGCGCCCACGCCAGTTTAAAAGCGACACCGGCTCCGCACAGTCCGGGGAACGGATAGGGATCGTGAGGCAATCCGGGATGCACAATCGCCGCCGCATTGGGCATCTGCTGACCGGGATGGTGATGGTCGGTCACGACGACTTTCATGCCGACTGAATTTGCATAGTCGACTTCTTCGACGCTGGCGACGCCGCAGTCGACGGTGATAACTAATTTGCAGCCGCGATCGGCAATGTCTTTCAGGTTATCGTTACTGAGCCCGTATCCATCGTTCAAGCGATTGGGCACAAAGTAGCTGACATCCGCGCCCAGTTTTCGCAGGCAGCGGTAGAGAATCGCCGTGGAGGTCATTCCATCGGCATCATAGTCGCCATAGACACAGATTTTTTCGTTGCTGTCGATGGCGGTAAAAATCACATCTACCGCGGTGGTGACGCCCGGAAGTTCTTCGGGGCCTCGCAGGCCAGTCATTTTCAGATCAAGAAACTGGTCAACTTCATCGCGTGAGGTCAGACCTCGCAGAGCCAGCAATTGAGCCACCACTGGAGAAACGTTGCAAGTCCGTTCGATCGATTCGACCAACTGGGCATCGTGAGCGCGTATGTTCCATCGAAGGCTCATATCGAAAGGGACTCCATTTAAGATAATTTCCTGTAGAGCAGGATTTTATCAGACGTGCCCTCCGTTTCCAGACTCTATTTATCGAAATCACGTCGGTGTTTCCGATCATCGAAGCGGCAACAAGTTGGCCGCGAGAGCGCTTCGCGGCGAGGCGCTCGCCG
>CAZDZX010000110.1:0-12846 GCA_964510005.1 uncultured Pirellulaceae bacterium | reverse complement strand
GGCCGATCACCGACACTGGCCGATCACTGACACCGGCCGATCACTGACACCGGCCGATCACCGACACCGGCCGATCGTAAACACGGCCGGTAGGAACCGGCCCTACGGCAAACGACACTTCAGAGCGCCCCATGTTGCGAATCTAGCGCAGGCAGGAAGCCGAGGCCACCTGTAGTCGGCAAAGGCCGCTGTTTAGCCGTTGCCGAATGGGTTCTCTTCTTCATCGTCATTCTCGGCTCCGAATGGGTCCTCTTCAGAATCCCCTCCGAATGGATTGTCTGAATCCCCTGCACCAGCGTCAGCGTCACCACCGCCACCAAAGGGGTTGTCACCTTCGGCGTCCGCGTCTGCTCCGGCGTCACCGTCATCACCAAATGGGTTCTCTTCTTTGGTGTCGCTTCCTTCAGAAGAGTCCCCTGCAAATGGGTTTTCTTCTTTCGATCCCGATCCGTCTTTGCTGCCAGAGCCGTCTTTGCTGCCAGAGCCGTCTTTGCTGCCAGAGCCATTTTTACTTGCGGATCCGGCCTTGCCGGCCAATTCGCTATCAAGAAATCCCGGTTGAAGACTGGCGATTTCGTGAAGACACTGAACGAATCCCGACCGAGACGCAACAAACATGCGGTCGGTTAGATTGTTCGGCAGTACCATGCCGACCTGCGACCCGCCGACTCGGCTGGTGATAGATTTGCTATCTCGATCAACTCCAACGAGCGATCCAAGGGCGTCGACGCAATAGATCGCGTTCTTTCCGAAACCTACAATTTTACTGATACCCGCCAGCGGCGTTTGCCAACTTCCTGAAGCCACTCCCTCGACAGCATCGAGTTTGAAAAGCATTTGAGAGTCGGTGACCAAGTAAACGTCTTTGCCGTGAACGACAGGAGAGCGGCTGATGCTTGAGCCGGCAGAGAAATCCCATTCGATCCGGCCACCCCGTTCGGTCACTGCATAGAGAAATCCTTCGCGGGTCCCCGCGAAAACCATTCCCAATCCGATAGCGGGACTTGAGACCACGTCACCCAAAGTGTTGACGCGGTAGCGGACGGTTTTCCGGGCTTGAGGGGCAACCACAATGGCTCCTGCACTGCTGGTCCAGATGACATTTTTTTCTGTCAGGGCGGGACGTCCTAGCGTTTCCCCGTTACCAAAATAGGAGTACGTCAGCGCGTCGGATCCGTCCAGCGAAAAGGTCTGCAACTGGCCGTTGGAAAGCGGCACGTAGACATCGCTGTCAGAACAAACCGGAGAGCTCGAGATCGGGTGCTCGCAGCGCTTGGTCCATTTTTCTTTTCCGGTTTCGAAGTCCACGCAAAAGATCTTAGATCCTTTGGCAACGACCACGTCTTGCTTGCTGGAGCCGACTCCAATTGCGGCGAGCCTTGAATCTCCGACGAGGCGCGTCCAGTTGACGACCCCCGTGTTTCCGTCGACAGACGCCACATTTCCATTTTCACTCATCGTGATGATGGTGGTTTTGGGAACCGTGTAGTTGCTGATGACGACTTCGATGTCTCTTTCGTAGTACTTGTTCTCGATATCGATCAATCGCTTGCGGTCTTCGGCTTTGGCTTTCGCGCCTTCGATGCCGTAAGGTTTGCCGAAAGCATTGAGGCCGGACTGACCGTAAGTCTCCGTTCGCTTGCCCGCGGTTACCACAAAGAAAACTTCCGATTTGTTTTCGTCGAGGACCAGTTGCCAGTCGAGCAATTGGCCCGCGGCGCTGATTCCCAGTTGATTCGACCACGCGACGTTCAAGCCGGCGGAGGTGGCATTCACATTGGAGATGTTTTGTTGGCCCAACGCCCATCCACTGGTGAGTGCGATGATGGCGGGTAGAAGACAGTAAATGAGTCGGTTTTGCATATCAATACGTTCCGTTATTCCGGCTTTTTCAGCAACCTATAATTCTACTTCGGCTAAGCAGGAAAGTTGCCGTACTTCCCTGAAATTGCTGGAGTTTCCACTCCAATTGGCGTAGTTGTATCAGCTCGAACAACTGTCAAAACTGCTGCCATGTGTGTCAAAAACTACCGGCTACGCCCGCTACAATGCTTAGGACAACGAAAAACAACATCATTAGCAGGGGCAATCCCAAGAACACCCCCAAATTGATCCATGTCCAATTGTCCAGTTTTTTGTGAATCCCGTAGTCGGGGGGCAGCAGCAAGGCTCCGATCGCAAACACCATTGCCGGCAAAGAGCAGATCGCCCCGACTAACACGACGGGAATCGCCACCAAGCCTAACCAGCCTATCTCCAGTCCCAGCGCCAGCAGCGACAACCCGATTGAAACGACGCCACTCCCATACATCCCTGCTGTGGAATAGGTAGCCAGAGTTTCCCAGTATGTGTTTTTGAAGCGAATGTTCTGAATTCGCATCGATACCAGAACGGTGTTGCCGACTCCAACAATTAAAACGGCAACCAAGTACACCATTAAAAGTGACATCCCAAACTCTTTAGAGTTAGGGTTGCTAGGGTCGGGAGGCTCAATGTCCAGCGTAAACAGCATCGCTGTCACTGCGACCGATGTTACGATGTTCAAAACGACTGAACCCAGCCAAAGACCGAGACGATTGATTCCGTATGTCTTGGGGCCGCTGGTACTGGCGGAGTCGTCGGTCTGATAGGCCGCCAACAGCTCGTTTTCTTTTTTACGCTTGAGCGCCATTTCCCGGGCTCGATTTCCGGAAGATTGCTGATTTTGGCCACCGATGAAAGGATTGGCGACGACGTCCGAGACATCGCCGGCTGAACTCGATGGCTTTGTTTTGGCTTTGGCGCGGGTCGGTTGGGGGGAGAATTCGGGATCTTCAACCACATGATTGCCAAGCTCGGGGCCCTGGGCGGGCTGGCTGCCAAACAAGTCGGGTTGGCTTTTGAAGTCCGACAATCCCATGTTGGCCAGCGAGCTCTGCGGCTGCGGTTTGGGCTTCGGTTTCGATTTGGGCTTGGGCTGAGGCGTTTCCAATTGGATATTGGGCGCCGTGTCGGCAAGCTGACCGGGGTCGTATTCGGTGGAAAATTCCATCTGGCAAGCCTTGCAACGGACCCGTTTGGCGGAGAACGAATCTGGAAGCTTGTATCGTTTTTGGCAACTTGGGCAAACAACAATTTTTGGCATCGAAGGCTGGCCGCTTCAGAATAGAAAACAAGACTGGAATATTCGAACTAGTATAACCCTACCCCAGATTTGAGGAAATTCACGTTTTCAAACCAACTATTGTTGCGAAAGTTCTTCCGAGAGCCCGGCTTGGCTTTCGGAGGGGGTGAATTATTGACATTTGTGGGATTTGACCAATTCATTAAACTGTCGGCGAATTCAACAAAAGGTGACTCCAATGGCAACCCAGATCTCTTCTCCTGTGCCCGAAAGTACAGCTCGTAAGTCGGTTGATGACAAAGCCAAAGATATCCTCGTCGAGCACGGTCGTGATGTCGGAAAAGGACGTTTGGCCAAGCCCGAACAGGTCGACACCAACGCGATTATGTGGAGCTATTTGGTGCCCGTGGCGGTCTTTCACCTGCTGATCCCGCTGGCGTTCTTTACGTATCTGTTCAGTTGGTGGGGGGTGCTGTTCCTGTTCGTAGGAAACTACATCTTTACGTCGATCGGAATCGGTGCCGGCTACCATCGATTGCTGACCCACAAAGGCTTCACCTGCCCGAAATGGTTGGAGTACACCATGGTGACGCTGGGGGTTTGCAGTTTTCAAGATTCCCCAACGCGGTGGGTGTTGGTCCACCGACTGCACCATCAACACAGTGATCATCAAGAAGATCCGCACTCACCCAAAGTCAGCGAGTTTTGGGCGCATATGGGTTGGATGTTTGTAGACAATAAAGCCACCAGCACGGCGTCGGCTTATGATCGTTATGTCAAAGACCTGATGCGCGACAAATATTACATGTGGCTGACACGCGGCCATAAGTGGATTCTGGTTTACGCCCTCCACGCGTTGGCGTTTATTCCGCTGGGCATGCTGATCGGTACGTTTACCGGTGACATGCTGCGCACCACCGCCCAAGTGTTTTTCTGGGGTGTGATCATGCGAACGATTTTCACATGGCATGTGACGTGGGCGATCAACAGCGCTGCCCACTCATGGGGCTATCGCAACTACGAAACCCGTGAGGACAGTCGCAACAACTGGCTGTTTGCCTTGCTGACCAACGGCGAAGGGTGGCACAATAACCACCACGCCGATCCACGCAGTGCCCGTCACGGACACCGTTGGTGGGAAATCGATCTCACCTACCTGACCTTGGCCGGGCTGCAAAAAGTTGGGCTGATTTCCGATTTGGTAACGCCGAACCATTCGGCGCTGGACCGCAAAAGCACCGATTAGAGCCGGCGCGTCGAACTCATGTCGCCCCATGCAGGGGCAAAGTACCACGAACCCCCGCGACTAAGGAGCTCACGGTCGGTTCCACGGGTATCAAATGGTGCCGAGAACGCTCCGAAAATTAGCGACCTGAACGCTCAGCCCCCAATGGCGAAGGGGGCGGTGGAGGGATTGGCGAAGGGGGAATCCACTTCCTGTCTTCATCGGGAAATTGGGGTTTCGTGTGAAGTGGATCCGTTGCGGGATCTTGTTTCAGTGGCAACAATGGTTAATAACCAAACGTGTCACTTCCCCGGCGACTTGAAACATGTCCGCTGAATCCGATTCCGCCAAAGATTTCTGGGCCGATCTTCCTGCCGATCGCCGTCCTCAACACATTGCGATCATTATGGATGGTAATGGGCGATGGGCTGTGGAAAAAGACCAGCCACGGATCAACGGCCACCAAAAGGGATCCGAAACGGTCCGCAGGATTACCGAAGAATGTGCGCGGCTGGGGATTGGACAGCTGACGCTCTATTGTCTTTCTAGTGAAAACTGGAAACGCCCCGAATTGGAGCTGGAGTTTCTCATGCAGCTTCTGAATCAGTACCTGATTCAGGAACGTGAAACGCTTGACCGTAACAATATCCGCTTGAAAATTATCGGCCGTCGTGAGCGACTGCCCGAAAGCGTGCAAAAAGAAATGGATCGGACGGTCGAACTGACCCAAGGCAACACGGGGACGGTTCTCTGTTTGGCGATCAACTACGGAAGCCGTGGTGAAATCGTGGACGCGATCCGCAACATCAGCCAGAAAGTAAAAACGGGGGATCTGGAGATCGATGCGATCGACGAAGACACCGTTTCCAATCATCTTTATACCGCGGGCATGACGGATCCTGATTTGATGATTCGCACCGCTGGCGAAATGCGGATCAGTAACTACCTGCTGTGGCAATTGAGCTACGCGGAATTTTGGGTGACGTCCCGGTACTGGCCCGATTTTGAAATCAAGGATTTGCATCAAGCGATTCGGGACTACTCGACGCGCAAACGTCGTTTTGGCGGACTGTTAACGGAGTCCTCAACGACGTGTTAGGTCGCAGGCTTTTTTCGGCAGCCATCTTGATCACGTTGATGGTCTCGCTGCTGTACTTTGACTTTTGGCTGGGTGACGTCGAGTGGTGTCAGCGCTCGGGTTTGTTGCTGGCGGTGCTGTGCTTGATCGCCGCCACCGCGGCCGCCGACGAGCTTTCCAACCTGTGGCGCTCGGCCGACCCGCATCCGTCGTGGTTGATGATGGCGGGGGCGGCATTGATGATGGCGCTGTGCAATTTTCCGTTGCTCTATAAAGACTATCCCGCTGATTGCCCGATCGGAAAACTAGGCTGGGTTCTGTTTGGGATCGCCGGCGCGGTGCTGTTAACGTTTGCTTGGGAGATGTTTCGCTTCGATGCCGATCAGGCCGCAGAGAGCGAAGATTCGCCAGTGGCCAATCGAATCGCCCGCAGTTCGTTGGCGTTTGTGTATATCGCGATGCTGTTTGGTTTCGTGCTGCCTCATCGACAGATACAGGATGACAATCATCTGGGCGTGGCCGCGATCGTGTTGATCATCACCACCGTGAAGCTTTCCGATGCGGTGGCGTATTTTGCGGGCAAGTCGTTGGGGTCTCGCAAGTTGGCTCCCGCGCTCAGCCCCAAAAAAACCGTCGAAGGCGGGATTGGGGCGTTGATCGGAGGGGTGGTCGGGGCTGCGTTTGCGGTCTGGGTTGCGGCGCCGTTTATCGTCGGCGTGACTGTCCCCAAACCATGGTGGTGGGTGGTGCTTTATGGTGTTGTCGTCACGATGGCAGGCATGATCGGCGATCTGGCCGAATCGCTGTTAAAGCGGGATGCAAAAACAAAAGACTCCAGTAGTTGGCTGCCTGGGTTGGGCGGCGTTTTGGACGTGATCGATTCTCTAGTGTTCGCCGCGCCGGTTTCCTATGTGCTGTGGCTGGTAGGCTAAGGGGCCATGGGACCGGCCACCGAAACTCTGTCAATCCCAATGAGATTGAATCAAACCTCGTTGGGGTTTCGCCAACTTGTGAGGACCGGGTACCCAAGGTTCAAGAACCCTAGGCTATTGATCCAACCTCGTTGAGGTTATGCGCCATTTCGTGGCTTCTGCCTAAAGCAAGCCATTGGGTTGGCGCCAACAGCGCTTCATTTTGGGATGAGCCGTGACGAACCACGAGGCTGCGGGATCGTTGACGCCGCGGTTACTCGCGAGACATTTCCAGGGATTTTTGAGCTGACTTTCGGCGATCTTCGAACAGCGAAGCGAGCCGTTCGAACTGATCTTTGGTAAGGTTCAATGAGATCGGGAAAGTGGCGTTACGGATGATCTCAAAATAGATTCGGTCAGCGATGTGCGTGCCCGCGCCGGCTCCCGCGAGGTACTGGAGACGCAGATTTTGGTCGGTGTTGAGTTCCGCATCGGCCAGCCATTGTTGGCTATCGGCGCGAAATCCGGAAAACGTCTGGGCGATTTCAAAGGAGTCACCCAGATCAACATCGTTCATTTGTTTGACCAGTTCGCTGTTGGAGTCCAACCGTTGCTGTATCGCGTGAAGATCGATTTCGTTACCTTCGGCCGTTCCAAGGGCTACGAGGTCGTATCCTTTTCCGTCCAAACTACTGTCCCACAATGAACCGTGTTCGAATACGTTAAAGAACGTTCCCAATTCGCTTTTTACAGCTTCTTCGCTGGTGTCGTAAAGCGGCACCCACTGAGTCATGATACCGTTGGGGTTGAGCCGTAGTTTGACCAACTCGTAGAACTCTTTGCTGTACAGGATTGCCGCCCCTTTGACCCAAGGATGGATGGGATCGGTGGTGATGATGTCAAATTTCTCTTCGGTGGTGGCTAAGAAATGCCGCCCATCGTCGAAGATGATCTCGACCCGAGGATCGTCCACGATCGCATTGTTGTATTTCTTGAAGTACTCTCCCGAGGCCTTGACGACTTCGGGCTCGATTTCCACGACGACGATCCTTTCGATCGATGGGTGGAGAGTAAATGTCCCTGCGGTCACACCGGCTCCAAATCCAACGATCAACGCTGATTTGGGTTCGTTGTGCATTATCGAGGGAATGTGGCCCAGCATTTTCTGTAGACGCATATCCTTTTTAGCCGCAGAGGCAACAATTTTGCCGCCCACGCAAACGGAACGCACGCCTTTGAAATCGCTAATCGCGACCGATGTGTTTAGACCTTCAGCTCGATGTTTGAAATCGACATCGACGTTTTGCCACGTTCGGTATTCCTCTCCCACAGCGATCAAACGCGTATTAACATCCGGAATGCAGTACATCCCGACCGCTGAAATACCGACCGCGATCGCTGGGAAAACAAGTTTTTGTCGGGCGGATTTGTTTGCCAACAGTGATTTGTCCGAGACATAAAAAGCCAGAAAACCGACGGTCGCCAATCCCAGCAACAGCATCTGAGAGCCATCGGTTCCAATGGCGACAATTGACCACAGGCCAAAAACCAATGCACCGATGATGCACCCAAGTGTATTGGCTGCGTAGACTTGGCCAACCAGTTTTCCGGTCTCTTGTTTGCGATCGTCGATAACGGCCAGAGCCAATGGGAAGCTTGCTCCCCAAATCAAAGTCGATGGCAGAATTGCTACTGCGGTCTTGACCAGATCTTCCATCAGGCCGACATACCAGACTGCCCCTTTGGCCTCAAACAAGGTCAGGCCGGGGATCCAAGTGCTGATCGCCCATGCTGCGTAGGGCAGCGTGACCAGTTGTAGTAACAGACATTTTGTTAGCGCTTTTTTAGCTCGTTCGCGATTGGTGGCTTCAAGGCCGCCGAGCGCGCTGCCGATGCCCAGTCCAACAAGGAACACTGACAGAATCATCGAAAACGTGTAGACCGTGCCGCCGAACAGCAGAGAAAGCAAGCGAGTCCAGATAACCTGCGAGCCCAGGGAAGTCATTCCGCAGATTCCAGTGACACACAAAATAGCCCATTGGAAGCGGCTGAGTCCTGTGGGGTTGTTTTCTGCGGTTGTTGGTGAAGGGGTGTTTTCAATGGCTTCTGGGGAATCAACCGACTCTGTTTTGTGAGCCAGCCAAAAACTGACTGCTGCGATCCCGACATTAGCAGCGACGGCAACAAAGGTCGCCACGTTGACATCGAAAAATCGGAGCAGATAAAAACCAGCGGTGCAGGTTCCTATGACTCCGCCGAAAATGTTCGCCGCATAGCACCAACTGAGGTGGGACATGCGTATGGGGGATGATTCCAACCAACGCGCGATCGCTGGCAGGGTTGCGCCCATGCAAATTGTGGGTGGCATCAGGAACAACATGCCGATGGCGGCTCGAATTGCTAGGTTCCAGTGTCCCGGAAAGTGCGTGTTGGAGTAAAACGATCCGACCATGGGCACCGCGATCAACATCAAACCGCCACAGATTCCGATGGCGAGTTCGAGGGCGGCGTAAAGCTTGAGGGGGTCACGACTGGCTGAAAACAGTCGACCAAACAGTGAGGAACCAATGAACATTCCTCCCATGAAGCTAACTAGCAGAATCGTCAGCGATACTGAACTGCTGCCAATCGCCAGTCTTAGCAAATGGAACCAGACGACTTCATAGATCAGCGCCGAAAAGCCACTGACAAGAAAAAACAGATAAATCAAAGTTCGAATTTTGGCATGATTGGCCATGAGCTTACCGTTTTCACCGTTGAGAATCCATTCGCATCGAAGTGATGGATCCGACAAAAAATTGGAGCTGGCACGGAGTGACTCACCAGTGAGACACTACGAATTCCAGATTGTTTCAGGGTGGGCGGCGGAACGTGGGTTGCGATCCGCGCAAGGTTACACCTTGCCTAACGCTACGAAGGGTAAACTTTTACGAACCCGTTTATCCATGGTGAAAATGGAAGTGATAAAATGATGGTATCGATTTTGCGGGCTGTTGGCTTATGGAGCGCGCTAGAGCCGTACCTGAAAGGAACGACGGGAAACCCAATGCATCGAACTCATGCCGCCCGGTTGGGCGGGGGTTTGAGGCTGTTGCGATCGCCGCGCTAAATAAAGTAACCCGAAAGCCAGACGATCAAAAAGATCAGTCCCATGAACCCAACGACCCAGATGAAAGTCCGAAACGAGTGATAGGCGATACCCGCGGTGGTTTCGTGACGCGTCGCGCCATAGCAGAGGCTGACGACCACAATTAGAGGAATCGCGTACCAAACTTTGGCAACCATCCCCAACAGGATCAGCGACAACAAGGATTCAAATAGAAACATTAGCCGGCCTCCGCATTGGATTTAACTTTGGCTTTGCGCTTGCCCTTTCGAGACCTCGCGTCCATGGTTTCTTTTTGTTCCTTGGTCACGATGGCGGGGCCGCAAAAGGCATCGTAGATCGCCAATAAGTTTAATAGCCCAGCGATCATGGTGTACAGGATCCCCATGTCAAACATGTGCTTGTAGTCGTAGTGCCACATTCCTAAAACATCATTGTCCACATTGGACGGACCCGGCGGCGGCGCCATAAAGCCGTCTTTCAGCGTTTCCATTTGGGGATCAATCGGATCCGATTCTTTGATCTTGTGGAATCGAATGCCACTGTTGCTGTCTTCGGGAAATCGCTCGCACAGCACGAAAAAAGGATCACTGCCGCCGGCGGTTTTGACGGACTGAATGATGGCCGGAAACGATGGAATTCCAATTCCGACTTGGGCAATAAAATAATAGTTCAGTTTTCCATCACTATTGGTGGCTGTCACGCAGCGAGCCGCTCCTAAGCCCAGCCCAAACACGAACGTTGACAGGATGCAAATCATGAACAAGGCGCCTTTGGCGTACCGTCCCTGATAAATGTGCCCTGCCCCGGGAAACAGCCAAGCCAACAAGGCAGCCCAATAAGGACTTTTCAGATCAACGTTGACTGTCTCGTCTTCAGCAACGTGATAAACTATTTCAGGCATACGTAACGCAGGGATGGAAATTGAAAACTTCGATTGTAAGTCGTCTTCGACGTCCCTGACCAGATCAAACCACCCCACATGCGTTAAATGGCCGAACGATTTTTCATCGAAAAACCTCCAACCGACGGTCAAATCACACTCGAAGGTGACCAAGCCCATCATCTTGGCCGAGTCATGCGAGCCAAACCCGGCACACCTGTCGTGCTTTTTGATGGGGCTGGTAAAGAGTTTTCCGCTATCGTTGAGGAGGTTGCCAAACGACAGGTCCGGCTGAGGGTTGAATCTCAGCAGAGCCTGCCCGATCCGAATCAGCCCGCCATCGCCGTGGCGGTGGCACTTCCCAAAGGCGACCGACAGAAGTTCCTTGTCGAAAAACTGGTTGAGCTGGGTGCCAATCATCTGATCCCACTGAAAACCCAACGAAGCGTGGCCGCGGCCGGACCCAAGGTTCTTGAGCGTATCGGCAAACAAGTGATCGAAGCCAGTAAACAGTGCCGCCGCGGTTGGTTGATGGAAGTCGAATCGGAAAAAACAGTCAGTCAACTGGCCAGCCAGTGGCAGGATTGGGCTCGGTTGATCGCCGACCCTTATTCCCAGCAATCGCTGTCGGGTGGATCGGCGGTGGGAACGATTGTTGCCGTCGGACCCGAAGGCGGATTTACCGACGACGAAATCGAGGTTTTGCTGACCGCGGGATGGGCCAAGGCCTGTTTTAGCCCCAACGTGCTTCGCGTCGAAACTGCAGCGACTGCGGCGGTGGCGATTCTCCGATCGGGTTCGAGTTTCACACGGCTTGATGGTTGATCGAGCTGTTTGAATAATGGCCGCATACTTTGGAAAAATCCACGGCCTTGAATCGCAAACTCGTTAATATGTGGATCCGCTGAAAAACACTCGTCTGCTCTACAAAAGGCAGACGCTACATATATTTTGATCTTTAACCCCCAACTCAAATGACCTGGTCACAACGTATTGATGAAATCGAAACCCAATCCGCAACCATTGGCTTGGCCGGGGGTGAAAAATCCATCGCAAGGCAGCACTCCAAAGGCCGCATGACGGCGCGGGAGCGCATTGCCGAATTGCTTGACGACCCCGATGGATTTTTGGAGGTCGGTCGCTGGGCCGCGTGGGGGATGTATGAAGAGTGGGGTGGTTCCGTTTCGGCCAGCGTGATTTGTGGTGTCGGGAAAATCGAAAATCGAACCTGCATGTTGATCGCCAACGATGCGACCATCAAAGCCGGTGCCTTTTTCCCGATGACCTGCAAGAAAGTCCTTCGCGCTCAACGGATCGCCATGCAATGTCACTTGCCGTTGGTTTACTTGGTCGATTCGGCAGGCGTTTTCTTGCCACTGCAAGACGAGATCTTTCCCGACGAAGACGACTTCGGTCGGATCTTTCGCAACAACGCCGTGGCCTCTGCGATGGGGATTCCGCAGATTGCCGCCATCATGGGAAACTGTGTCGCCGGCGGTGGGTACTTGCCGGTTCTCTGTGACAAACTGGTCATGACTGAAAACAGCGGTTTGTATCTGGCCGGACCGGCGCTCGTGAAAAGCGCCATCGGCCAAGAGGTTTCGTCCGAGGAACTTGGTGGGGCTCAGATGCACGCAGAGATCAGTGGCACGATCGACTTTCGCGAGCCCGATGATCCGGCTGCGATCGCACGCGTCAAACAGCTGGTCAAGAATTTGCCCGCCGATTCGACGGCTGCAAAGTACCTTCCTGAAACGGCGGCCGAAAGTTCGCAAGCTGATCCGAAAACGCTTTACGATAACGTGCCCTACGATCCCCAAGCCCGCTATGACGTCCGGGATTTGATCGAGTATTTGGTGGATCAGGATTCGCTGGTCGAATTCAAGCCCGATTATGGCCAGACGATTGTCTGCGGCTACGCTCGCATCGATGGATTTCGCGTTGGGATCATTGCCAATCAGCGAAACGTCGTAAAGTCCGCCAAAGAGGGGCTGCAGATGGGTGGCGTGATCTACCACGATAGCGCCGACAAAGAGGCTCGATTCATTATGGATTGCAATCAGACGTGGACGCCGATTGTTTTCCTGCAAGACGTGATGGGATTCATGGTGGGCCGCGATAGTGAGCAAGCCGGAATTATTCGGGCCGGGGCCAAAGTCGTAAACGCAATTTCCAACAGCCGGGTTCCCAAAATCACCATTATCACCGGCGGTAGTTATGGTGCCGGCAATTACGCGATGTGCGGTAAAGCCTTCGACCCTCGGTTCATTTTTGCTTGGCCCAACGCGCGGTACGCTGTGATGGGTGGCAAGCAAGCGGCATCCACGATTTTGGACATCAACATTTCAGCGATGCGCCGAGCCGGCAACGAACCCGATGCGGAGGAGATGGAAGCCTTGCGTCAAAAAGTCGAAGGCAGCTACGACGCGACGACGGATGTTCGCCACGCCGCCAGTCGATTGTGGGTCGATGGGATCATCAAACCCGAAGACACCCGCGATGTCCTCAAACGATGCATTGCAGCGGTCACGCTTTACGCC
>CAZDZX010000109.1:0-12921 GCA_964510005.1 uncultured Pirellulaceae bacterium | reverse complement strand
GCGTTTAGGGCTTCCCCCGGATCAGGAGCGTCGGAAAATTCGTGAACAAGATCAGACAACGGCACGGGCGGGTTCTGGGTCAATTCAAAATAAAGGCAGGGCAGCAGCAGGCACCATCATCGGTTAACGAAACGGCTTGCCAAGTCGGTGTCGGTTTTCTTCGGCTACCGTCAAATGCCCCCACCGTAGGGCTTCGTCTTGATTGTAGTTTTTCCCCAACTGTAACGCGATCATGGCTTTGCACATTTCATACCCCAAGTAAAACGCGTGTGAAGCATCAAGGTTCTTGGGTGCGGTCGCCGCTAACGCATCAAAAACGGCAAACGGATCGGTACCGCTGAAACGCTGGCCGCTGCCCATCAAGTGGATTTGATCGCCTTCAGCCACGATTCGATAATTGTGGTCGCGGATTGAGGCCGCCAACATCTCAATGGCTTCGGTGCCAAATTCCATCAACCGCGGATCGCGCACGGTAACCAATTCGTCGCTAAGATTCTTCGGCGGCACTCCTTCGGAAATTGCGTGTCGCACCAACCGGCGGGCGATGTCACACTCTCGCACCGACGTTCTAGCCCAATTGATCACCTGAGTCGTCAGCACGCTGCGCACGCCCAACTCTTGGCAAATCGCCAGCAACAAAAAATTGACTCCTGCCGAATCAACATCGGTCAGCTCCGTCAAATTGCCAATGCCCATCATCGTTTCCAACTCCGGCCATCGCGAACGCGTTTCGATATAGCGAGCCAGACTGGCTGCGAACCCCGAACCGATCGGCTCAAGGATTGGATCAAGCCGCATGGCGACACCATCGGCGGCCAGTATGTCGATCGTTTCTTGCATCGAGGAAATGTCTCGAATGTCATCCGGGATCACAACGACTTCGCATCCCCAATCCGCAGCGTGACTGCGATTGGAACTGTTAACTGAAAGCACTAATTCAGCGCCGGCGTCGACAGCGGGACTGATCTCGTCGGGATTAAAACTATCGATCGAAACCCGATGGCCTTCTGCCACTAATGCTGCAACGCAATCACCAACCTGCTGCCAATGGCCATTGGGTTCACAACCGACATCAATCCAATTCGCACCATCGGCTCGCAAGGTTTCCGCGATAGCGACCACTTGATCGATCGGCAACCGAGGCGCGTGATTGATTTCGGCGATGATCTCGATATCCCAAGACTCAAGCTTGGGTGTCGAGGCTTGACCAAAAAAACGAGGCAGCTGCCGCAGGTCCTTGGGGCCAATTTCAACTGGAACTGAAACCTTGTCCGTGATGGCCGTCAAATCTTGCCCACAGTATCCGGGCAAAATAACACGTGTGGTTCCGGGTGGAACTTCGATCCGTTTAGCGATCCAAGCCGGCGTCATCAACGCCGCCACGGTGATCGGCATCACCTGAACAGTCCACTGAAAGTCCACTTTATTGGAAATCTCTTTGAGAGTTTTTCGCAATGCCGGTTCGGCAAGCTTTCCAGTTACAAAATGAACTTGCTGGGCCATGGTTGTGTTTCAGGTCTGTTGCGGGGCGAAACCTTGTCAGGTCGGGGTTTTGTGAATATCGTGAGAGTAGATGGGAACCCGTCCATCGAGCCATTTTAGCAGGCGAGGCAACCTTTGAATTCGATGCGATCCACCAAAGCACTGCGCTATGCGAAACGACTGATCGGTTTCGAATCGACCAGCCATCTATCGAATCGCGCCATCGCCAAGTACCTCGAGATGAAGCTTACCAAGCACGGTTTCATTGTCGAGGTGGTGGAGTACCGTGATTCCAACAACCTCCGCAAAGTCAACATTGTGGCGAAAAAAGGAAGCGGCTATGGCGGATTGGCGTACTTCGCTCACTCCGATGTGGTTCCGGCCGAAAGCTGGTTTACGAAAAAATTTACTCCGTGGGAACCGGCGGTTGCCCAAGAGCGACTATACGGACGCGGGGCCTGCGACATGAAGGGCTCGATCGCCTGCATGTTGACCGCCGCCCAGCGAGTCAGCTGGGACAGCCTCAAAGCGCCGCTGTACTTCGTGGTCACCGCCGACGAAGAGGTTGGCTTTCAAGGCGCTCGTTGCGTTGCCGACCAGAGCACGACCTACCGCGAGATCGTGGAACACGGCACCAAAGGAATTATTGGTGAACCTACGTCCTTGGATGTGATCCATGCTCATAAGGGCGCAGTCGAAATGACCGTGCAAGCCAAAGGCAAGGCCGCTCACTCCGGCAGCCACGCCCATGAAAATGCCACCTTGAACATGATCCCCTTTCTGGCCGAAATGAAAGCGATCTTTGACGAAACCGAAACGGAATCCAAGTGGAAGAACGAACTGTTCGATCCGCCCACGCTCAGCTTCAATATCCTTGTCCGCGACAACTCACCGGCTCGCAATGTGACGGCGTCGCGCTGCGACTCCACCGTTTTCTTTCGAACCATGCCCGCGATCGACCACGAACCTCTGCTTGAACGCGCAGCCAAAGTCGCTGAAGCCAATGGCTTGCGAATGAAAGTTGAACGACAGTCAGAACCGTTTTTCGTAGACCCCTCTTCGGAGTATGTTCAGCAGATGCTGGCGATCGTGCACCGAAAGCGCCCGCGGACGGTTTCCTATGGAACTGACGGCGGAGTGTTCTCTGAAATCGAACAAAAAATCGTGTGTGGCCCAGGCAGCATCGAGCAAGCTCATACTCCTAACGAATGGATCAGCCTTGAACAGCTTGACAGAGGCACTGAGATTTACGAAAAAATGATCCGTCACTGGTGTTGCCAGTAGTTAGACGGCGACGGCAACTTCAGACCACAGATTTGGTACTCTTCATGGAAGAAACATATTCAATTGAACCAGCCCATGCAGATGACTTGCAGGGGGTTCTCAATTTTCTGGGCCCCTTCATGGCCGCCGAACAGATCCTGCCTCGAACACTTGCTGAAATGGAACAGCTGCTGCGACATGCGTTTTTAGCCAAACTGGCAGGCGAAATCGTCGGCTTCGTGACTCTCGAAATTTACAACAGGAAATTGGCGGAGATTCAATGTCTGGCCGTCAGCGAAAAACACCGTCGCCAAGGAATCGGTTGCGAGCTGGTTCAACAATGCGTCAAACGCGCCGGCGAAGAGAAAGTTCGAGAGGTGATGGCGATCACTGCAACCGACCAACTCTTTCAGAACTCAGGTTTTGATTACGCTCTGCCCGGTCAGAAAAAGGCCCTGTTTGTTCAGCTGGATCACGAGTAGTAGATCCGCTTTTCCGACACCGATTTAAGTAACCGACTCTGTTTCTGCGACCGATGTCTTTTCGACCCTGGCAGCATTTGTTTGCGGGAAAACGATCTCGTCGGGAACGATGGTCTTTCCATCGATTTTGTTCATCACTTCGGCGAATCGGTGGGTTTCGTAGCGCAGATAGTCTTTCCACGAACGAGCATCCATTTCGCGAACTTTCGCTCCGACCCGTTCCACAATCTCTCCAACAAATCCTGCATGATTGCGGACCAACTCATCCATTTCCACATCCGTATCACAACGGACAAAGAAATTGTGAGCCTGCATCGGCGTGAAATTCGGAGCCGACTGGCAATTGGCAGAATCAATCACGGAACCGTCTTCAAGAAAAGAAACGACCTCCAGCGACATCGTTCCAAAAACGACGGTGATCTGAGCCAGCATGGTCCGATCAGGCGAGAGCCAGAATTTACCTTTGCTCCACTGCGGGGCTGAATCCTTAATCCAGACCTCACCCAGATGCTCATAGCCCAATCGTTCCAGACATTCCGATTGCGTTTCAAAATGCTCTCGCAACTGTGGATCGACATTGCCTTCATGCAGCGGCTCGAGGCTCAAGGGTTTGAATTCATGTCGGATGTCTTCCCAGTAAGAATTTTCGGCATCGATGGCTGCGTTTTCGGCCCGGCAAGCTGCAATGATCTTGGGAAGCAAGATTGGAAACGTAAACGGAGCCGTCAAAACGGTGATCCCAAACAGAATTGCCTTTGAACGCCGATTCCCGCCTGTAAGTTCCTGGATTTCTGAGCTGTCTGAAAACCACGCAATCAATGCAGATCCAATCACAAAGACCTCCACGAACAGCACGTATCCCAACAAAAAATACCAAATCATCCCGCTCTCCAACCGTAGTGTTTCCGGGGGAAAACTAGGTCATGACCGAACGGAAACCTCTTCTCAGAGCCGGCTTTTGGGGCGCGCCAACGCTCTACTGAAATAGTTGGACAGGATTTGCGGATTGTTCAGGCTGAGCGAGCCTAGGCTAGGATTTCTTTGACGACATTTCCGTGCACGTCAGTCAACCGAAAATCGCGACCCGCGTAACGGTAAGTCAACCGAGTGTGATCGAGGCCCAACAGGTGCAAAATGGTGGCATGCCAATCGTGAATGTGGCACTTGCCCTCGACAGCCTCGTAGCCGTTTTCGTCGGTCGCTCCATGGCTGAATCCGCCTTTGACCCCGCCGCCGGCCATCCAAGTCGTGTAGCCTTTGTTGTTGTGATCGCGACCGTTGCCGTTTTGCGCATAAGGCGTACGCCCGAACTCACCCGCCCAAATCACGAGCGTATCCTCCAACAAGCCACGGCGTTTCAGATCCGTCAGCAAGCCCGCAATCGGTTTGTCGATCTGTTGGCACAACTGCGGGAATCGCGTGTCCATCGAAAAATGGGTATCCCATCCGCTGTGATTGATTTCAATAAAACGCACGCCCGATTCCGACATGCGCCGCGCCAGCAAACATTGACGGCCAAATGAACTGCTTTGTTCGTCATTGATTCCGTACAACTCAAGGGTTGCCGGATCTTCTTTGGAGATATCCATCAAATCAGGCATCGAAGTCTGCATCTTGAAAGCCAACTCGTAGCTCTCGATCATCCCTTCGACTCCCGGCTGCTCTTTATCGCGGCGGAGTTTTTCGTTGTTGAGCCGCTGAATAAAGTCCAGCTGCGCCCGCTGCTGTGACGCGGAAAGTTTCGGATTCCGAATGTCCGGTACAGAGGATTCGGTCGAGCCACGTCGGCGGGCCAGTTTTGCCAGTCGACCGCCGCTGCCGCCAATTTTTGTCCCCCCGTAGATGGCCGGCAAAAAAGAACTTCCGATATCCTGAGCCGCCCCGGCAGGTTGGCTGATCGAAACGAAGCCGGGCATGGCCTCGTTTTCTGACCCCAATCCATACAACGCCCAGGCGCCCAGCGAGGGACGTACGAACTGAGCACTGCCGGTGTGCATCTGCGTCATGGCCCGCGGATGGACAGGCAAATCCGTATTCATGCCACGCAGCAAACAGAGCTCGTCAGCCATCGAACCGATTTCGGGAAGCAGATCAGAAATCCAGAGCCCGCTTTTACCGCGCTGACGGAACTTCCACGGAGACTTCATGAGTGTGCCGCGAAACTCTCCCGATTTGCCATGGTTCTTAATCAGTTCCGGTTTGTAGTCGAAAGTATCCAGATGCGAGGGACCACCACGCATGCAAAGAAAGATCACCCGCTTGGCTTTCGCCGGGAAATGAGGAGCTTTGGCGATCAACGGATTGGCGCTCTTATCGTCCTTTTTTTCCTTTGCCGCTGCGGCCGCCGCCAGCGAGGAAAATGCGAGGAAGCCAAACCCTGACGACAACGATTTTAACATCTGACGGCGAGGTATCTGATAAGGATTCATACTTAACTCTCTTGGATGGTGTCTTTGTCGCAAAGACAAATTTGGTGGTCGCAAATTTGGTGTTGGAAAAATCTAATTCAGAATCCGGAACTCCGCCGAAGCCAGAATTCCCTGGCAGATCGCACTCAGTTTCTGGTGTTCGACACTCCCGCTGTTTCGGTCACGGAATCGGCGAGTCACATCGAAGGACTGGTAAAAATCCATCGCGGCGGAAATCTCAGATGAGGTGGCATCACGGCCAAACGCCCACAAAAACGCCAGCCGAATTTGGGCCTCGACGCCGTCCGTTTCTTGGATCAATCGTTTCGCAAAATTCTCGCTCTGCTCAATCACAAATGGGTTGTTCAGAAAATAAAGCCCTTGGTCAGGCGTGTTCGACGTTTCCCGTTTGCCAACCACCATGCTGGGTTCTGCAAAATCAAAAACGTCCATCGGTCGCAACGCTCCATTGCGAACGACTGGCAAATAAACACTGCGAAAATCGGCGACTTGATCGACATTCGAAAGGGTGAAGACGGCGTCGCGTCCGCTTGTTCGCTGCCGAAATCGTGATCGCCTGTCGCCTTGGCCTCCGCGACTTCGACCATTCACACCGACGATGAATCCGTTGCGAACGACACCGCCTCCTGAACTGGCAATGACCGAGGCATAAGGACGCTCCAAATCGATCTGCCCCCCGATCATCAACATCGAATCACGCAACGCTTCGGCTTCGAGACGCTTGGGTGGGTAGCGCCACAGCAATAGGTTTTCCGGATCGGATTCGAAACTCGCACGGTCGTACTGACTGCTGGTCCGATAGATTCGGGAAAGAGCGATGTCGCGAATGATCGATTTAACACTCCAATTTTGTTCGACAAACCGAAGGGCCAAATGGTCCAACAATTCGGGATGGGTCGGCGCCTGTCCGGTAGAACCAAAATTCTCCGGCGTCCGCACAATTCCGTTACCCATCATGTGCTGCCAAATCCGATTCACCATGACGCGAGCGGTCGTTGGATTTTCATCACTGCCCATCCAACGCGCCAATTCCAGTCGGCCGGTTGAATTCGATTTAACGACTTTGGGTTGTCCACAGAGAACTTGGGGGAAGCCCCGATCCACGATTTGGCCGGGTTGATCAAACTCGCCTCGGACCAGCACCCGCGTGGGCTCAATTTTTTCGACGGACTGAACCCCCATCACATGCGTCACCGGATTTCCGGAATCGTCATAGGAGTTCAATTTTGCTTCCAATGCAGCCGCGGCCGAAGAACTACGAGCCACATTCATATCGGAACCGGTGGTACTGTTCCCGTTGCCTCCACTGCTACGCATACTCCTGCGGGCACGCATCGCATCACGCAGACTACTTTTCGCATCCGCCAACTGCTTCTTGAGATCCTCCATTTCTTGCGGACTAAGCTTTCGGCTGTTCAAACGCGAATCTGAAATTGGCGAAATCAACAGGTTGCTGGGGCGTCGATTTTGCTGGGTATCAATCGTGCCGTAGTGCGTCGAGGTGTTTTCAAAGATCCCAGACATCGCGTAATAGTCGGCTTGTGGAATCGGATCGAATTTATGATCGTGGCAGCGAGCACAGGCTACCGACACGCCCAACACAACGCGGGTGGTCACATCGACCTGTTCATCCACAAGATCCAAACTGAATTGACGACCATTTCGCTCGCTGAGCGTTTTCGGACCCAAGGCAAGGAAACCAGTGGCGGTGAGATTTTCCGCCCATTGTTCGTCGGTTTTGACGGGCAACAGATCTCCCGCGATCTGCTCTTGGATAAACCGATCGTACGGTTTGTCTTTATTGAACGAATCGATAACGTAGTCGCGATATCGCCAAGCGTTGGGAAAGGTCAGATTGACTTCGCGACCCGAGGATTCCGCATAGCGAGCCAGATCCAACCAGTGCCTGCCCCATCGCTCACCAAATTGTTCGCTGGCCAAAAGTTCATCGACCGCCGATTCGATCGCGGCTTGAGGATCTCGTTTAAACTGTTTCTTAAATTTGGAAATCTGGTCGGGATTGGGTGGCAAACCCACAACATCAAACGTCAACCGGCGGAGGACCGTTTCCGCACTCGCGTCTTTGGCCGGTCGTAATTTCTCCAGTTCCAGTTTGTGGCTGACGAAGCGATCGATATCCGTTTCCGCCCACTTCCGCTGGGAGGTGGGAACGGCCGGCTTTTCGGGTTTTTTGAATGCCCAGAACTCACGTCCCTTTTCGATATCCTCCGCCGTGATCGTTGATGTAACTTCCGTGGCTTTAATGACGCGGGGGTCGGGAGCCCCCATTTCAATCCACTTGCGAAAGTCCTCGATGACTTTTTCGGACAGCATCTTTTCCGGCGGCATGCTGTAGTCTTCATAGTTGATGGCCGACCACAGCAAACTTTCTTCTAGATCGTTGGGGACAATGGCCGGACCACTATCGCCTCCGACTGCCAATGCGTTTTGGGTGTCGACCATCAAACCGCCACGAGTCGCTCCGGTTCTGGCACTGTGACAACTGTAGCACTCCTTCGCCAACACGGGCCGAATCCTAGATTCGAAAAAACGAAGTTGCTCGGCGGTAATCTCCTGAGTCTCTTTCGTTTCCTGAGCAGAAAGAATGCCGCGTGGGTTGGCGAATCCAATCAACACAACAACGATCGCCATGCCCATTGTGCAGGCCCGTCGTGCGGCAATCGATCCGAATCCTTTTTTTGCGAGCATCTTATTTGAACCTTTCAGACCTTTCTCTTTGCCGACGGCAAAATCGTTATTCCGTTTCATGGTCCCATTCATCACGACATTCATTATTCAACTGCACCTGATCGCTTCAGCGGATTGGCTTTGACTTAGATGAAAACGCGAACACCGTTTAGATCATATTCGGTGCCGCGTTTCAATGTTGGACATGGGGCTTAAGATGCTTCCATTGGCGGTCTTTTGGGACGTTGAGCTTTTTTACTCCCTTCGGAATCGCCTTTGTTACGCCCCTTGGCTCCCTTGCTTCCGCGTTTATCAAGTGCCGCTTGGAATTCAGCAACCGTTACGAAACCATCGCTGTTGGCATCCAGTTTGGCAAACCGCGACTTCATTCGCTCAGGAGCTTCTTGACTGGAAACCTGTCCGTCCTTGTCAGTATCGAAACGAGCGATCAAGGTCGCTGGATCAATCGATCGCTGACCGCCTTGTCCACGAGCACCTTTCTCTCCTCCCGGGCCTCGAGCACCTTTCTCACCACCCAACCCTCGGGCGCCTTTGCCTTGCCCTCTAGCTTGCCCTTTGCCACGGCCTGCACCATCGCCTTGACCGCGACCTCTAAGACCCTGTAGTGACTGCAGCTCTTCGGCAGTCACCTGTCCATCAGAATTTGCATCAAGTACTGCGAAATATTGTTTCATTCGCTCCGGCGCTTCTTCTGCCGAAAGCGTTCCGTTTTTATCGGCATCAAAACGACTCAGCAACCTTCCCATTCGTTGTCCACGATCCTGTCCCTCGGCTCTTCGTTGCTTTCCCTGACCGGGGCCCTGGGCCATGCTCACATCAGCACAAGAAATCGCCAAAATCGCTACCGCGACAGTTGTCCAAATTTTCATCGTTTGTCCTCTTTAAAAAAGTTCCAGATTCAGGTCAGACTCGTTGTCACCCATTCACATACACGCCAACGATCTAATCTCAGGACAAAGATTTTTGAAAATCATCCAAAAACGCTGTTTTGCCAGTATATTGGTGATATAGCGACATTTTTCGGTCGTCGCCGTTGTAATACAGAGAGGTCTTTCGTAATTCAAATGGAGCAACTCCCCGACCAAGCAGAGATTATCCAGCAACTTCAGCAGTCCAAAGAAGAAGCGTTGGCGGATCTGTACTCGCTGGTCCGAGAGCGACTTCGCCGGGTCATCGATTTTCGTCTGGACTATCGGCTCAATGGACGCGTCTCCCATTCGGATGTTCTGCAAGACACATACGTCCGGGCGGCTCAACGGATTGAAAGCTATCTTGAAAAACCCGACATGCCGTTTTTTGTCTGGTTGCGACTGGAAGCCCAGCAGCGGCTTCACGAAATCCATCGCTTTCATTTCGGAGCCGAGAAACGCGACGTCCGGCGCGAAATCAACCTTTCCGCAAAAGAACAACAATTGGGTGAAACCTCTGTCCAATTGGCAGCACATATCGTGGCTCAAATGACATCGGCCAGCGGTCTTTTTCAGAAAGCACAACAAATCGATGCACTTGAAAAGACCCTTTCGGAGATGAACAAGCTGGACCGAGAGGTGATCGCGCTGCGGCACTTCGAGGAACTTTCGAGTATCGAAACGGCAAAAGTCCTCGAGATTTCACCGGATGCGGCCAGCAAACGATACATTCGCGCCCTGAAGCGGTTAAAAGAGATAATGCAGCAGCATAAAGCGTTTTAGATCGAACCCATGTCGGTAACAGGAAGCGGATCTGGCTGATCCACACCTGAACTATGAACCCAGAAATCTCAAAACACGAATTGCTCGACCAGATCGTGGCTGAGTACACGCGGCAGACGCGCGAGGGTCAACAGCCAGACATTGCGAACTATAAACGCCAACATCCTCATCTGGCTGACGAGATTGAAGACTTGCTGACGTCCGTCGCGATGATCGAAGGCCTCAAATCGGATTCCTCTATCGACAAGGGCGAATCGACGGCCACCCGTGACTTTTCGAATCTCAAGCAAATTGGTGACTATGTCATCATCCGCGAAGTCGGGCGGGGCGGCATGGGAGTCGTGTTTGAAGCGGTTCACCAGTCACTGGGCCGGCGCGTGGCTTTGAAGGTGTTGTTAGAAAAAAATCTGGACAACGAAAAAAACATCACTCGATTTCGCCGTGAAGCCCGCGCTGCCGCCAAACTGCATCACACCAACATTGTCAGCGTGTTTGGCGTCGGCGAACATGATGGCTACCAATATTACGTGATGGAATACATTGACGGCATCTCGCTTAAATCGGCGGTGAATTCGCTGACCCAAGGCGACGGGTCGATGCAAGCGTTCCACCAAGATCTTACGCAAGTCGTGCAGCGCCAACCGTCCACACTCAAAGACGACGCGACGTCGGAATTCATTCTCTCCGAATCGGAGATCCGTCCGCCCGTTAGTGTTGGCAGCAAACAAAATCTGAACACCACAGCCCAGCCCGGAAACAGCACGCAACGTCACCGCTGGGTCGCAAGACTGGGTTCACAGATCGCCGATGCATTGGCCTACTCTCATCAACAAGGCGTGCTGCATCGAGACATCAAACCCGCCAACCTGTTGCTTGACCATCAAGAACAAGTTTGGATCACCGATTTTGGCTTGGTCAAACTTTCGGACGAAGATGGCATCACCAAAACGGGATCGGTCATCGGGACGCCGCAGTATCTTGCACCGGAATCCCTCAAAGGCGAATACGATCAGCGCAGCGAAACGTATTGTTTAGGCCTGACGCTGTACGAACTGGCGACACTGCAACCGGCATTCGAACCGGGCTCGCACGCCGAAGTTTTCCATCGGATCATTCACGAATCGCCGACCGCGCCCGCGAAAGCCGATCCCCTGATCCCCCGCGATCTTGCCACCGTTATTGAAAAAGCGATCAACAAGGAACCGAATCAGCGATACGAATCCGCAACGGCGCTCCGCGATGATCTGCGAGCCTTCCTTGAGGACCGCCCTATCTCGGCACGGCGGCCTTCGGTTGTCGAACAGGCTTTTCGCTGGGGCCGCAAAAACCCATTGGTGGCTTCCTTAGCCGCGCTGTCGGTTCTATTGGTTTGCGCCACGGCGATCATTTCCTGCTATGCGTGGGCGATGACCAACCGCGCCTACACGAACCTAAAAATCGAAGCCCAGAATACCGAACAGGCTCTCGCACTTGCCGAAAAGAACGAAACGATCGCGACCGAAAATCTGAACCGTTCGGAAGCCAACGTAAAATTGATGGTCGAATCGTACGACGGGCTGTTTCAAGCATTTTTAGCCAAAGGCACACCCGGCGCGGAACGCAAACTTGATTTTGATGGCTTCAACGAGTTGGCCGGCATTGAAATTTCGATCGACGAAAGCGACGCCCGCTACCTGAAAACAATGGCCGCGTTTTACGAACGATTCGCCCGGCAAAATTCAGAGAACGAATCGCTGCTGGAGGACGCAGCCAAAGGCTGGCGGCGGGTCGCGAATATCAACTTTCTGATCGGCGACACCGAAAATGCCATCGGCTCTTACGAAAAAGCAGTCGAATGCAGCAAGGAGATCCTGCAATTGGATCCCAATTCGATTGACGCTTTGCTTCGCCTCGTCGACGTCCGCGGTGAACTTTGCAACGCCATTCGCCAAGGCGAAATGACGAACGTCGAAAGAAACTGGAAACCCTTTCAGCTAATTCAGGATAACCTTGGCGATATCGAAGCCCACCCGCAAGCCGAAGCGCAGCGGATGAAATTCGCCCTGGCCAAAACGCTCAGCGCCCTTGCATCCGCTGAAGTCTGTCGACTGGCGACCGAGAGTGTTGTCGATTTCAATCGAGCGGAGGAACTCAACCGACGCCAACCCCGACGGCGGGGCAGTGAACAGTACGATAAAAAAGCTCAGAAGTATGTTCAACGCGCGGTAAAGATTGCCCGTAAATTGAGTGAAGACAATCCTGATCGTGTTGAGTATCAAATCCTCCTCGCAAGGAGCTACTGCAGCCTTGGTGCCTTCGAGGCCAATTTTGGAGATCACGAAAAAGCAAACCGATCCTTGCAACTTGCGATCGAAAAGTTTCAGAGCTTGGCCAAGTCCGAACCAGAGAATCTCGATTACCAATATCAGCTGGCGATTTCGCTGTTGCTGCTCCCTCCTGAAAAGAGCGGAGAAACGGCTCGGGAACAAATCTTGGAAGTCAAAACAATTGCGGATGCATTGGCAGAGAAGAGCCCCAACCCGGAATACCGGCAACTGAAAATCACTTCCCGGCTGAAACTTGCGGATCTCTACATGTCCAATCGTCAACGTAAGACAGCGTTTATTGAATTTGAAGACGCGATCGATCTGCTAGTCGACAGCCAACTCGAAGGCCCTTCGCTGCAGTCGATGTTGCGAGAAACTTTCCAGACTCTGGGCAGTATCTCCAAATCCATTCCCATGGCCGAGCGACGCAATTTCGTGAGCCGCATTCGTGTGAAGCTGGAAGACGAACTCAAGCGAGCCGGAAAAAGCGGTTTTGGTCCCGGTCAGAAACGGCCCTTCCGCCGCAACTGGTAATCGCCCACGGTGGCCGCTTTGACCT
>CAZDZX010000108.1:0-13004 GCA_964510005.1 uncultured Pirellulaceae bacterium | reverse complement strand
GGAACCGGCCCTAGCTGCGACCTGCCCGCTTTGCCTAGCGAACGGTCATCGCTTTATCGGAAATGTCTTTGCGACACCACGCTCCGTCCCAGCGAATGCACTTAACGGCTTTGTAAGCTTGGAGTTTGGCGGCGGCGACAGAATTGCCCATCCCGGTCACGCCCAGCACGCGTCCGCCATTGGTGACAACGTTGCCTTGGGCGTCGGTCGTTGTGCCCGCGTGAAAGACTTTCACGTCATCGACTTTGGCAGCTTCGTCTAGGCCACGAATGACTTTTCCGGTTTCGTACTTGCCCGGATATCCGCCCGAAGCCATCACAACGCAGACGCTAGGACGCTCGTCCCATTCCAGCGGACCGATCGTCGAAAGACGCCGTTCACAAGTCGCTTCGATGATGTCGACCAAATCCGTTTTCAAACGGAACAGCAGGGGTTGGCATTCCGGATCGCCAAACCGGACGTTGTACTCAAGGACTTTTGGTCCCGAGGGAGTCATCATCAAACCCGCGTAGAGAATCCCCAGAAAGGGAGTCCGCTGTCGTTTCATGGTGTGGACCGTGGGAACCAGCACGCTTGATTCGACCCAGCGTAGTGTCTCTTCATCGATCGTCGGCGTGGGGCAGTAAGCACCCATGCCGCCGGTGTTGGGGCCTTCGTCTCCATCGTGAGCGCGTTTATGGTCTTCCGCGGGAGGCAGTGTCAAAATCGTTTTGCCATCAGTGATCGCCAGAATACTGGCTTCGAAACCTTCGAGGCGATCTTCGATGATCAGCTTGTCGCCGGCACTGCCAAATTGTTTTTGTCGGGCGATGGTGTCGATCGCGATCAGGGCATCGTCGCGAGTGGAGCAGACGATGGCGCCTTTGCCGGCAGCCAGCCCATCGGCTTTGACGACGAGGGGAACATCGTCTGGAGTTTCACTGTAGCGTTCGTTGATGAATCGATCGGCGCTTTCGGCATCGCGGAATTCGTGGAAATCCGCGGTGGGCACATCGGCGGTTCGCAGCACGTTTTTGCAGAATACTTTGCTGCCTTCGAGTTGGGCGGCGTCTTTGGAGGGGCCAAAAACGTGAAGGCCTTCACTGCGGAAGGCGTCTGCAATGCCATCACACAGAGGGCCTTCGGGGCCCGCGATGGTGAATTTGACATCGTTTTGTTTGGCGAACTGGATCAAGGCGGGAATGTCGTCCGCAGGGATATCGACATTTTCGGCGTCGGCTTCGGTGCCGGCATTGCCTGGAGCCACGAAAACCTTGTCAACGCGAGGGCTTTGGGCGACTTTCCACGCCAAAGCATGCTCCCGCCCGCCATTGCCTACAACCAAAACTTTCATTTTTGCGATCCCGACCACGAATTTGTGGGTTTAATGTAAATGCCTATCAATATAGCGAGCAGATTTTAGAGTCCGCCCCATAATCTGTCACCGGCGCGGCCAAAATTTGGCATGTGCTATAATTACTCAAATGAAATCACTCTTCTGTAAATCAGGAACAAAAATGAAACCTTACTGGATTGTTGTTATCGCTTTCCTGATCGGCGTTTGCCAAAGTGCCGACCTGCAGGCTCAAAGCAAGGAAAAAGAGGGTTCTGCTGCCAAATCGGATCCAGCCGCTGCCGCCCAAGCCCCTGCCAGTGCCGGTTCTGACTCCAAATCGACCGCCGAAGCATGGGCCACTCTGACGGGCCAGATCGTGGTTGATGGCGAAGTCCCCGCTCAGCCGGCTGAAAACGTCGCCGGCAATCCGCACCGAGCGTTCTGTGTTGTGGACGGTAAAGTCCCAGCCGATGACGGTCTGGTGGTTGGGAAAGATAACGCACTTCGTGACGTCTTTGTTTACATTTCACCGAAGAGCAAAAAGACCGAAGTTCCTGTCCATGAGTCGTATGAAGCTCTGAAAAAACAGCCTGTTGTGTTGGACAATGTGAAGTGCCGGTTCGTGCCACACGCCGCCTTTGTCCGTCCAGGCCAAAAATTGATCGTGAAAAACTCCGATACGGTGGGCCACAACTGCAACATCAAGGGATTGAAGAACGGCCACAACATTAACATTGGAGCCAACGACCAAGCGGAGCTGACGATGGCCAAGAGCGAGGTCGTTCCCAGTGAAGTGGGTTGTGATTATCACCCGTGGATGGACAGCGTGCTTTTTATTCGAGACAACCCTTACGTTGCGATCACCGATGCGGACGGAAAATTCACGATGAAGAATGTTCCCGAAGGCGAGTGGGAGTTTCGTTTCTGGCACAAGAAAGCGGGTTACATGAAGGACCTTGAGATCGCCGACGTGAAAGTCGATCGCAAGGGCCGAGCCAAAGTCGAAATGAAAAAGGGAGCTTCGGTCGATTTGGGAACCATGAAATTCCCAGTGAAGTCTTTTAAGTAAGGCTGATGGAACGGAAGTTCGCGGTCTTTGGATCGCGGATTTGCTTTCGGCTGATAAACTCCAGTTTGACACCCTTCATCATGGAGGGTGTTTATTTTTTGAATAGCAAGCACAATAGAAGTTATGAGAGCTTTCAGAATCGAAACACTGTTTTGGCTGTGCTTGCTTTGCGGTTCGATGGGGTGTCACAAGTCTCCGGTTCCTCCTCCGCTTGAGTACTCGCAACCGGAAGTCGAACAAATCACAGAAGCCCTAGAGAATCACGAGTTTTAGGTTGGCTTGTGTCGATTATCCCTTGCGACAATTTGACAAGCTCGACAATCGGCGTTTGTGGTCGAGAATAGGGTGATCAATCCCGTCCGACCCCTGCATAAGGACCGTCCACGATGTTTCGCAACCTGATCCAATCCGTTTTCGGTATGGCGGTATGCATCGTTCTATGCTGCGGATGCGATAACTCGCCCGCCCCTGAGTTTCGTCTCAACGCGGTTGAAGTTCTCAAGCAAGAAAAAGCCGCTCTGTCTGAGGGCGAGCATTTTGATCCGGCCTATAAAAAAGAGATTGGAAATATTCTGACGGCTCTGTTTGGAACGCCCGACGAGCCACAGTTTCCTTTTCTGTTGGGCGAAGACGACGATGCCCATGAGTTCATTTCGATGGGCAATATTAAATGGGCCGCCGGTCGAGTCCACAGCGATCAAGACGGTAAACCGATCACCGGCATCTACCGCGAGCACTGTGCTCACTGCCATGGGATTTCGGGGGATGGCGCCGGACCGACCGCTGCGTTTCTGAATCCTTACCCGCGGGATTTTCGTTTGGGTAAATTCAAATTTAAAGCCAGTCCGCTGCGGCAGATGCCAGCCGACAAAGACCTGAAGAAGATTCTGGTCAACGGGATTCCCGGGACCGCCATGCCTTCGTTTCGGACTTTGCCCGCCGAAGAACTGGACGCCCTAATCGACTACGTCAAATACTTGACCATCCGTGGCATGTACGAACGGTTTTTGATCGCCGAAGTTGCGGACCTCGAAGACGAACCGCTATTGAATATGGATGTCTACGCTGCGATTGCGAAACTTCGTGGCGAAGAAGGCGATGATGACGACGAGGAAAGTGAAGAGGAAGAAGAGTTTCTAGACCAAATGGATTACTTGTTTTCCGAAGGTCTGATCGACAACAATCTATCGCTGTGGGTCGACACCGAAGACGGCATCACCGAAGTCCCTGAGATTCCTGGGGCAATCGCGACCGACCACCCCGATCACAAAGAGTTGGTGGACCGGGGCAGGGAACTGTTTTACGCCAAAGGCAACTGTGCTCAGTGCCATGGAGAGAATGCGGCGGGTGATGGCCAGACCAATACCTTTGACGACTGGACCAATGATTGGATCAAAACAGCTGGCGTGGATCCGACAGATCGCAAAAGCTATCGAGATTTTTCGGCGTTGGGGGCACTCAAGCCACGTCCGATTCGGCCGCGGAATCTGCAGCTGCCGGTCTACCGCGGCGGGGGGCATCCGGGCGATCTGTATGTGCGGATCTTAAATGGAATCGAAGGCACGCCGATGCCTTCGGGGGCCACGCTAACCGAAGAAGAAATCTGGGCGCTGGTGGCGTATGTGAAAGCGATTCCTTTTGAGGGCGATGATGCCGCGCCGGCAAAGAAAGTCAATGAAAAGGCCATCGCACGGTAAACCATGAACCGATTTTGGAGCATTCTTTTTCTGCTGGTCCCTGTTTTGGCAGTCGGGACCTTTCTCCTGAATCAGTTTTCGATTTGGCCTTTTGATGCGGTCTGGTTTGGCGATTCGCTGAGCGGCGCCGGAGAGACCATCGACTCGATCTTTAACGGAATCCACGTGTTGGCAGCACTGATTCTGATCGGAACCGTAACGGCGATCGGTTGGGCGCTGTGGAAATTCGATGCGTCTCGCTACCCGGAAAACGATCGAGCGACTTACTTTACGCACAACACCAAACTTGAGCTGATTTGGACGTTGATTCCGGCTGCGATTTTGGTCGTGTTGGCATTCGTGCAAATGGGCTCGTGGTCGGAAAATAAAATGCAACGACCGACGACCGAGATCAATGGGCAGCAAGTTGAAACGCCGCCGACGGTGCTGGTCAAAGCGAAACAGTTTGGCTGGGAGTTTTACTATCCGGGCAAGGACGGAAAGATTGAAACCGAGGACGATCTGTATATCGAAAACCTGTTGGTCGTTCCGGTGGATACCGATGTTGTGTTGCAGCTGGAAAGCCGAGACGTGATCCACAGTTTCTTTGTTCCCGAGTTGCGATTGAAGCAGGATATCGTTCCCGGAATGGTTCAGTTCGCGTGGTTCAACGCAAATCAGACGTGCGACATCGAAGTCCTCTGTACGGAACTGTGCGGCTGGGGCCACTACAAAATGAAGTCTGCGATGAGAATTGTTTCGGCGGCAGAATACAACACTTGGTTGCAGGCGCTGCAGGATCAGCACTATCCCAACTATCAAGCCGCGGTCAAAAAAGCGGCGCATCACGACGGGGACCCAGCCGATGAAGCACCCGCTAATCGAGAACCTGTGCTGGCCGGAGGCGCGAACTGATGGCTCAAACCACCGCAGAATCGGGACACCCCCCCAACGCAAAAGTCAAAAGGAATTTCTTGCTTCGCTGGATCACAACCTATATCTTTGCGACCGATCATAAAATTATCGGTTTGCAGTTTCTGTTTTCGTCGCTGATCTGGCTGGTCGTTGGCGGGTTGTTGGCGCTGGCGGTTCGCTGGCAGTTGGCGTGGCCTTGGACGGACATTCCGATTTTGGGTAGCACCCTGTTTGCGGACACCGGCGGGCAGATGCCGCCCGAGTTTTATAACGTGCTGTTTACGATGCATGCCACGATCATGATCTTCTTCGTGGTGATTCCGATCTTGTCGGGGGCGTTTGGAAACTACCTGATTCCGCTGATGATCGGCGCCGAAGACATGGCCTTCCCCCGCCTCAATATGCTCAGCTACTGGTTCATGTGGCCCTCGTTTGCGTGCATGATTCTGAGCTTCACGATGCCGGGTTACGGTCCGTCGGCTGGCTGGACCTCTTATCCGCCGCTTAGCGTGCTCGGTGAAAATCCGGCTCAGCAGTTGTGGGTGCTGGGTCTGCTGTTTGCTGGCGTGTCGTCAATGATGGGATCGATCAACTACATGACCACGATCCTGCAAATGCGTGCGCCGGGAATGAAGATGTTCCGCATGCCGATGACGGTGTGGGCGCTGTTCATCACCGCCATCATGCAAGCGTTTGCGTTGCCGGTGCTGACTGCCGCTCTGTTGATGCAATTGAGCGATCAAGTGTTTGACACGGGCTTCTTTATTCCTGAACAATTGGCGGTGAACAACCAAACAGGAGCCAGCGGCGGGGGGCAGGTTTTGCTCTGGCAGCACTTGTTCTGGTTCTACTCGCATCCGGCCGTCTACATCATGATCCTGCCGGCGATGGGCATGGTGTCGGATATCCTGTCCTGTTTTTCACGCAAGCCGCTGTTTGGCTATCGGCCGATGATCATCTCGATCACTTCGATTGCCGGATTGGGCTTTATTGTCTGGGGCCATCACATGTTCACTTCGGGGATGAACCGGATTCTGGCGGTCTCGTTTATGGTTTCCACGATGCTGATTGCCCTACCCAGCGGCATCAAGGTGTTCAATTGGATTGGCACGCTGTGGGGCGGCCGGCTGCGGCTGACAACGCCGATGTTGTTCGCGACCGGGTTCGTGGCAATGTTTGTGATTGGAGGTCTTTCGGGGATCGTGATGTCCGCACCGCCGGTCGACATCGTGATTCACGACACCTACTACATCGTGGCTCATCTGCACTACGTCTTGTTCGGCAGCAGTATCTTGGGGGTCTTTGGGGCGATTTACTTCTGGTTCCCGAAGATGTTTGGCCGGATGATGAACGAGTGGCTGGGGAAAGCTCATTTCTTGCTGACGTTTGTATTTCTCAACTGCACGTTCTTTCCGATGCACTTTTTGGGGCGAATGCCGCGGCGATATGCGGATCCCTATGTGGCAGACAGCCTTGAGCCGTTGCAGCCGCTGAATGAGTTCATTACGTATTCGGCGATGCTGATGGGAGCGGCTCAGCTGATTTTCGCACTGAATTTCTTCTACAGCCTGTGGTTTGGCAAAAAAGCCGGTCGGAACCCTTGGCGGGCCAATACGCTTGAATGGACCGCCGCCAGCCCGCCTCCCCACGGGAATTTCGACTCGCAGCCACTGGTTTTTCGTGGTCCCTACGAATACAGCCACCCTGAAAACGATGAAGATTTTTGGCCTCAAAGTCAGCCACCCCACTCAAAATCGCCAGCCTAATATGGGATCATTGAAGAAGCGAACTTTGTGAGCATAATACGCGTAGCAAGGTTTTGCGGGATAGCTTTCACTGGTCTTCGATTTTCACGGCCTCCTTCCAATTTATGATCGATTTTCTTCCAACGCCCCTGTTCGGGCAGAATCTATTTATCACCTTTTGGCTGTCAGCGGTCTGGGTCCTGTCGGCCGGGATCACGCTGGGTTTCGTGATAGCGATTGTGACCTATTTCAAGATCCTGATTCTGCAGCGGATTCCGGTTCTGAATTCAGTGGCCTCGAAACGTTCGACCTTTATCGTCGCTGGTATTGGGCTGACGCTCGTTTACTTTCTGCTCTACGTCGCCGTTCGATATCGTGGAATCGGGTTTCTGTCTTCCATTTCGTGGGATGACATTCGAGGCATGCTATTTATGCTGCCGATCTGTGCGATTTTCGGGTTTGGTGCATGGAACTTAGTCTCCAAGAAATTTCAGGACGATCTGACTGCCCAGTGCACCGAAGGGCTACCCAAATGGCTGTGCCGAATCTGCGTGATCTTTGTAGCGTTCTTTGCCCTAGGTTTTCCGCTGGCGAAGTACAACGGCTTTGGAGCCATCAAGTTCGTTGAGAAACCCGTTCAGATGATGGAGTCGTTGGCGCGGCTACCATTTGCAGGCAAGACAGACTATGTCTATTCGATCGAACCCAGCGACGAGAACCATTCCGGCGACCCGGTGGAAGTTGACTTTGAGGGCAGTGAGTTAAAATCGATTTTCATCCGCAGTACCGAACCGATCGAACTGGCGGCCGAACCGATTTCAAGCGACGTGGAATTTGTGCTGCCGGTTGATCCCTCTGAGGAACATCTAAGGTTTCAGCAAAGTGCTGGCGAACGGAGCATGTTCCAAGCTCGGGTCTATACGAAGCTGTACATCAACAACAATGGAAGCGATACCGCCAAGGTCGAGTTTTACACATTGACCGGTCCCGTGGATACCGAAGTCGCGGTGATTCCACCCACTGCAGGATTCATTTTTCTATGCTTTTTCGCGCCCGTGTTGTTGGCCGCTTCGCTTCCCAAAGTCAGTGCAATTTCTCTGTCGACCTTTAAAACGGAAATCTCGCAACCGCTGTATCTGCTGGTGTTGATCTTTGGTGCGGTGTTTATCGTGATATCGATTTACATTCCCTACAACACGTTTGGCGAAGACATCAAAATGTTCAAGGATTCGGGTTTGAACCTGATCCGAGTGATGGCGATTTTTACCGCGATCTGGGCGGCCAGTAAGTCCGTGGCCGAGGAGATCGAGGGACGGACCGCGCTGACGGTTCTGTCGAAACCGGTCAGCCGCCGGCAGTTTATTTTGGGTAAGTTCTCTGGGATCGCGTTTGCGATTGGGTTGCTGTTTATCGTGCTCGGACTGTGGTTCATGATTTGGACCGCCTACAAACCGGTTTACGATGGCCAAGAAAGCGCCAACCGATTGACGGATTGGTTGCAACCATTTCAGCAGTCCTTCAATGTCGTTCCCGGATTGATCCTGTGCTTTTTCGAAGTCCTGATCTTCGTGGCCGTCAGCGTTGCGATTTCCACACGACTGGGCGTGTTGCCGAACTTCCTGATCTGCGCCACCATTTTTGTCCTTGGGCACCTGACGCCTCAGATTGTCGAATCTTCGCTGGGAGAGTTTGCTCCAGTGCAAGTATTCGGTCAGTTGATCGCCACGGTGTTCCCGGTGCTGGATCACTTTGACATTCAAGCCGCCATCAGTCGGGGCAGTTCGGTGCCGATTGACTATCTGGCTGAGGTGCTGCTGTACACGGTTTTGTATTCAACCTTTGCACTGCTCGGTTCGTTGGTCTTTTTCGAAGATCGTGACTTGGCGTAGTTCTTGTCCCGTCGATGTCGCTTGGCAGGTTGATTTTTTTGCGTACCTGCCAGCACGATCGCTTGCCCGAGTGCTCATCCTGCCTGATCCGCTAGACCAACTTTCTGCGGATCACGACATCGTTTTTGCTGATCTGCACGTCGTAGCCGGCGTCGATTAGTTTGTCACGCAGTTCGTCGCTGGCGGCGTAGTCTTTGTTCTGACGCGCCGCGACCATGTCCTGTCGCCATTGTTCGGCTTGGTCATCATCGCCTCCGCCTGAACTGGGAGAAGCATCGGCGCCTGCGGTGCCCTCGTTGATCGGAGCGAGTGAGAGCACGCTGTTCATGGCTTTCCAGACGGCCAGCGATTCGTGGGGGTCGGGATGATCGCCACGCACCCACGGATGCATCACGCCGAGGGCTTCGGCGATGTTCAGGTCATCGGCCAAGGCACTGGCAAAGGCACCTAGGACCGGATGGTTCAAATCGACTTCGGCCATTTCGCCATCGGTTTTGGATTCGAGTTCCTCGCGAAACGCCATCAAACGCTGAATCGTCTGGGCTGAATCGACCAGTCCTTTGGCGGTGAAGTTCAGATTGGTGCGGTAGTGAGATTTGATCAGCTCGAAGCGCAGCACGGCGGGGTGGACCGGTTTGCCCATCGGTTTGCCATTCTTGTCTTTGACTTTGCCTTGGAATACATCGCGGGCCGTGTAAAAGTTGCCCAACGATTTGGACATTTTTTCGCCTTCGACGAACAGGAACCGAGCATGGATCCAAAAATTCGCAAACGAATCCTTGCCACTGCAGCCGCAGGATTGAGCGATCTCGCATTCGTGGTGGGGGAAGATCAGGTCTTCACCGCCGGTGTGAATGTCGATGACTTCAGCCCCTAAGATTTTGGTGGCCATCACGCTGCATTCCACATGCCAGCCTGGATAGCCCGTTCCGAACGGCGAATCCCATTTCATGATGTGAGAATCGTCGGCCTTCCACAGCAAGAAATCCGCCGGGTGTTTTTTGGAGGCTTGCTGAGTATCGGAGATTCGGCCACTGGCATTGCTCTGAATGCGATCCATCGTGTTGCCGCTCAAGCGACCGTACTCCGGAAAGCTGTCGACACTGAAGTAAACCGCATCGCCGGCAATGTAAGCGTGGCCTTTGTCCAGCAGACGCTGAGTCATTTCGATCATGCCATCGATGTGTTGAGTGGCACGCGGAACTTTCTCTGGATACTCAAACGCGATCTTGTAGCCCAACGAGCGGCTGTCTTCCATGAACGCGTTGGTAAAGTAGTCGGCGATCTGCCAGGGATCGTTGGGGTCTTCGATGGCGCCTTCGGGAACACGTCCGGACTTTTTGTTTTCCTTGACCCGTTCGGCGGCCTTGTTCATTTTGTCTTCTTCGCCCTCGAGCATGTGACCGACGTCGGTAATGTTCATCACATGGTCGACGTTGTAGCCACCCAACTCCAGCGATCGACGGAGCAGATCACCGAACAGGAACGAGCGAAAGTTCCCGATGTGGGCAAAGTCGTAGACGGTCGGGCCGCAGGAGTACATCCGCACGATGCCCGGGTCGACAGTTTTGAATTCTTCGGTGGAGTTGGTGAGCGAGTTGTAAAACTGGAATTTCATGAAACGAGTCGAGTTCAAATAAGGTCCTTTTGAAGCGGTACTTTAGCAGGATATTTAGCTCAGAGGGATATGGATTGAGTTTGGTTCGGGGGGTTACTATCATCCCCAAACCCGCGGCGTTAGCATGGATTTGGCGTAGACAGGGTTTTGGACGGAAAGGCGTGCGACTGACGGAATGACCAACAGCAAGCTGAAAATCGTATACATCACCGATCGTGATCCAGTGAATCGATGGGTCATACAGGAAATCGCGGCTCGATTCCCGCCGATTCTGTCGCTGATCGTTGACTGGAGCCAAGCTCAATCGGGCGGTTGGCAGCGACCGCCGCTGCTGCAATATGTTCGCCATGTGCTGGATTCCAAAACGCGCGATCGGATCAACGCCAACAGAGATCGTTGGCTGGCTGCAAACATGCCTCATGGAATCACGGACCTCGAAAACGAGCAAGTCATTTCGCCGGAGGCCCTAGCGGAATCCCAGACCGTTGATCAGTTGTCTTCCTTGGCTCCGGACTTGATTGTGGTCTGTGGGGCTCCAGTGCTCAGCCAGCAGGTTTTTGCTTTGCCCAGCATTGCGACGATCAATGTGCACTTTGGAATCAGTTCGGCTTATCGTGGCCAGCACGGGATTTTCTTTCCTTTGCGGGATCGCAATTTTGAACAGCTGGGCGCGACGGCTCATGTTGTTGACGCGGGAGTGAATACTGGGCCGGTGCTGCTGGAGTACTTTCCGTCGATCGCGGCGTCGGATCACGAATTTTCACTGGACATGAAAATGGGCGTCGGAATCGCGGAACCGATCGTGAACATGTTGGAGCAATTGGAAGCCAGCGACAGTCGTGCGTTGTCAGGATTGGCGCTGGCGGTTTCGGGTAAGCCGATAGGCTTTAGCGATCGCAGTTTTATGAATTCGGCACGGCACGTGATCTCAGGCCTCCTGCGGCGAAACAAGTTGCCGACAAGGGAGGCTCGAACCAACAGTCACTATCGAATCGGATAACCGATTTGATGCGTGGGTTAACTTTCGTGTGATCTGAGAAATCCTATTCCGAAGTTTCGGGTTCCTCGAGGGCTTCCCGGATACTCATCGCAATTCGCGATGCCATGAAGGGTTGGTTTTCGTCACTGACGACCGACAAGTGATCTCCTGGAATCTGGAAGACCTTGAGGGAGGTGACTAGTTCCGACCAGTCCATGTCGTTGGGGAAGGCATATTGATCGCCTTGGTCGCTGGCTTTGAGCAGGACCATGTGAGCATCGATAGGTTCAGTGCGATATTTGGCGTCCAGCAGACAGTTGTGATACTCAATCTGTTTCAGTCGCATGGCTTCGTCGTTGTGCATTTCGCCGGAATCCAACAACATTTTGTAGGCCTTCTTGAGCAGCGGACCGGAACGGAGATTCCATCTCATGCCTTGATAAAATCGGCGGGCAATAAAGATGACTCGTTCACGGTTGCTGCTGAAGGACTTGCGATGCCACGCTTGTTGGATTCGCTCCGTCAATCCCAGCGGTCGGTGGTTTCCAGTCGCGGCGGGTTGGTCGATGTTGATAATGATGACTTTCCGTCCGGGGAACTTCGCATTGATCAGGCGAGCCATTTCCGAAGCGACCGTGTTGCCAAACGAGTAGCCAATCAAAATGATGGGACCCGAAGTGGCGATTTTCAAAACCTCATCCAGATACAGTTGGGCTTTCTCAGTAATGCAATCGAACAGGAAATCCTTGGGCGAATTCTTTACCAATGGATCTTCGATTGCATAAAAGGGATGCGTTCCAGCCAGGTCGCTGGTTGTTTTTCGAAAGAACAAAACGCTACCGCAGGCTCCGTGGATTCCGAAAACTGGAGCGCCGGTTCCTTCGGGTGCAATCGGAATCACAAAATTGGCAGACGCTTCGGAGTTCGTTGTGGCATCGGTTACGGCGTCCGCCACGTTCGCTTCAGCCGCTTGGTCGTCGGGAGAAACGTTCTGCAGTTTTTCGATTTCGACCGCAAGGGCTCTCACGTGAGGCGCTTGATAGAGAATCGAATTGACCAACGTGAAGCCGGTTAGCTTCTTGATTTGAGTCAGCATTCCGACGGCCATCAGGGAATCGCCTCCCAGATCGAAAAAGCAGTCCATGACTCCAATGTCGCGCCGTTTCAACGACTGTACAAACAGTCCCAGCAGTTCGGTTTCGAGCGGAGTCGCAGGCGGTTCTCGATCCGCGAATGAATCCTCGGAGTCCTGTTGAATGACGTCTTCGACGATTTCCTCGTTGACGTTGCGTGCCTGATAAGCTCCCACAAAATCACGCGTGTAAACGGCGAATTGAGGTTGGCCTGACGCAAGGATCCGCTTGATGCATTCGAACCCTTCGTCGAGTTCAATTCCGTTGTCGTATTCTTCTTGGAGAAAATTCGCGCCGGCTTTGTTGCGGTGCCTGGCGGCCATTCCGACATCGCGCCACGATCCCCAGTTTGCCGAAATGATTCTTAATCCGGCAGGCTTCGTTGCTGACTGATTCGCAAGGGCGTCCATGTAGTTGTTGCCGGAGGCGTAGTCACATTGGCCCGCCGGCGGAATGGCCGAACTGATTGACGAAAACAGGAACAGAAATTCGCTGTCCGAAAACGCTTTGGCGAGGATCCATGGCCCTTCGATTTTGGGTCGCAAGACCAGATCGAGTGTGATTCTTTCTTTGAGCAAAATGGGGCGATCGAACAAAACTCCAGCCGCGTGAAACAAGCCGTGGACTTTTCCAAACTTGTCGCGGGCGGCCTTTTTCAGAGAAGC
>CAZDZX010000107.1:0-13100 GCA_964510005.1 uncultured Pirellulaceae bacterium | reverse complement strand
GAGCTACACGACCCGTGAGTGTGTGGCTTGGTTGGACACAAAGCCGCCCTCAAGGGTTCGCCATTTTATGGAAACCCGCAAACCTGTCAAACCCATGCTTGGGGGTAATCTGGGACAAGCAATTATCTGCACCAGACTAGGGAGAATCATCGTTGATCGGAGGGGCAAACTAAAGGGGTATTGCACGATTTCTCAAAATACAGGCGTTTAAAGGGGGGTTGGAGCAGGACATTTTGTAACGCTGGCCCCATCCCATCCTCGCTAATCCGCAAACCTGCCGAACTGGGGCTTTTGAAAATAGGTGAGGCAGTCAAATCGCACGGATTATCAGTGTTCAATAGTGGCCTTGGCGCTATATAACCGATGAAATTACCAGAGCGGTCTGTGGCTCAAAATCGGCCACTGCCAAACCAATTCGCCTTAAGCCTTCACAGGTAGGGAAAATGAAAACTCGATCTTTTGCAATCTCATTTGGGATGCCTTTGTACCTCACCCTTATCGCTGCCCTGTTCGCCGTGCTGGCTCCACAGTCCCACGCACAGAGCGATGATGCAGCCAAGAAAGTAGCTGAAAATGCGGCCAAAACAGCTGCGAACATCAAAAGCGTCCTCAGGTACAAGCCTAAACAAGACGTCGATTACGACATTCCTCCGGCGGACATGAAGTGCGAGCTACAGACGGCCCAAAAAGTATTCAAGAAGAGCGGATACATTCTGGCGGACAACACGAACCGTTACCTGCGGGTGGTGTTGGATCAAGACGGAGACAAGACAATCGATTACTTTTCCTACTACAAGGACGGCATCGAAGTCTACCGCGAAATTGACACGAATTTTGATGGCAAACTCGACAATTTTCGTTGGCTTGGTTCTGAGGGAACACGTTGGGGTGTCGATCGCAATCAAGACGGCGAGATCGATCAGTGGAAGTACATTTCTGCCGAAGAAGTTGCCTATGAAGTTTTCATGTCGATCAAAACTCGCGACGACAATCGCTTCCGCCGACTGCTGATCACTGGGGATGAATTCAAGTCGCTTGGTCTGAGCGGAAAAATTGCTGAAGACGCAAAGACACGTTTGGCTAAAGCTCAGAGCGGTTTTGCCAAAATGGTTCGGTCGCAGAACGCAATCAGCGAAACTGCAAAATGGATCAACTCCGGAAATGCGAGACCGAATCTGGCAGCCAAGAATGATCAGATTGGTAAAGATTTAGAGGTTCACGATCACGCTTCCAGCGTTTTTGAAACCAAAGCGGGAGCCAACACGCTGGCGTTGGGAAGCATGGTCAAAGTTGGAAACCTTTGGCGAATCGTTGAACTTCCTCAAGTTCTTCAAGGGAAGTCAATCGAAAACGGCGGATTGTTCTTTCCCGTTTCTGTGATCAATCAGGGAGGCGTCACGCCTGGTATTACGGAATCCAACGACGCGCTGGCAAAACTTTATACTGGCTTGACCGACCTCGAAGGAGAAATCGACAGCTCAGATGCGGGTGCGGCCATGGTAAAACTCCAGGAAAAACGAGCCCTTAAGCAATGGGAAATCTACAGGGAGTTGCCTGAAGCCGAAAAAGCGGCGTGGCTGTCAAACATTGCGGACACAGTGTCTAACGCTTACGAGCGTGAACTGTATCCCGAAGGTCTTAAATTCCTCGAGCGAATTATGCGGACTCTGCAAAAGCACAATAAGCCAGAAAAAATGGATTACATCCGCTGGAGAATGATTAACTCCGACTACCACCTTGGTCTGCAAGAAGACAGCGCCCGGGAGAAAGAAAAGGCTGTCGAAAAGTATTTTGAAGAACTACAGGCGTTTGTCAAAGAGTTCCCCAAAAGCGAAAAATCGGCCAAGGCACTTTTCAACATTGGCCAAAACTTCGAAGTCAGCCGCACCTCCGATCCGGACAAAGCTGCTCAATGGTACAAGAGCTGTGCTGAGAGATATCCCGCGAGCGATTACGGGAAACGTGCAGCCGGCGCCTTCCGCCGAATTAAAGGTGAGGGCAAAAAGATTCCATTTGCAGCGGTTGCTGAGGATGGCAGAAAATTCGACGTTGGTGATCCTCGACATCGCGGAAAGATTGTCGTCGTCTACTTCTGGGAAGTTTGGAGTTCAGAATTACCGGTTAACGCCAAACGGGAAAATGCTTTCGAAGTATTTGCTGATCTAAAATCCAAGTACAAGGATGACGTTGTATTTGCCAGTGCTAATATTGAAAACACCACGGCAGCTTACAAAGCCGAATTTTCCGGCGACCTCAAGGGCATGATTAAATTGCACTCTCCGGGGGGAATGGAGAAAAGCCCACTGGCCGTGCAACTGGGGATGGTGTCGGGGCCAATGATGGCTGTCTGGGATCAAAAAGGTAACCTTTACCGTACCGATTCCGGTGTGGGCGATTTGGATCGCATGGTTCAACGACTCCAAAGAAAATAGACAACAACGAAGTTTTTGTTTTCAAACACTCATGGCTTGGGCAGTCACTGCCCAAGCCATTTTTTTTGCGCCGAAAACATGCTTCTCCCCTCCACACAAAGCGAGTTGTTTGTCATCAGCGTCTAGCATCATCGTCAAAATCGGAAATTTAGGTACAGGCTGACCGGCACCTTCCCTCCACATAGATATCTTTCCGCCGACAGCCGCGCCTCAGGGTCAAATCAAAGCCAAGTTTAAAGGCCCGCTGTTAGCCGCCGTTTGGCGCCATTTGGCGAGCGTTACGGTGCCGCCGTGACCGGCTGCCGACTTTTACCAACAATTTAATTGCCTTCACTCGGTTTATTTGTGCCCATCCACCCCTCCAACATCCCATCAGAGTTCAGCGCAGGCCCACTGCCGACGGCTGGGGTTTCAGGATCCGAAAGCGGTACAAAACGCCCCCCATCCGATTCCATTGACCCACGGCAGATGCAAATCACGTGGGACCTCCACAGTATCGCAGCATCACGTTTGGGAAGTCCTCGCGTTACGATCCGCGAACTCCGCGGCGATTTTTCAGGTTTGGGAATCGACTCTGCCAACCCACAGAGCATAAAACGTCAGTTGCTCCGCATGTTCGACGACGCTGGTCTCAATCGAGTTCTCAGTCAACTCAAATGGGCACTGGAACGAAAACGCAATCCCGAACCCATCCTCCTGACGTTGACCGACGATGTACAAAAGCACTTCGTCGAGCAAGAAACGGTCGTTTGTCAAAGTGCCAGCGGTGAATTCTACCTTCGCAGCTATTGGCAGAATAAAACGTCGCAACGACAAGCCGAAGACCGAGTCAAATTCTTAGAAGAAGTCATCCACTCGATTCCTAGCTGGATTTTCGTCAAAAACGAACAACACGACTATGAGATGGTCAACGAAGCCTTCGCTTCGCTGCATGGCGTTGATCCAAAAAGTTGCATCGGGAAAAACGCTATCGACTTGGGAGTGCCCAGTGAAATCGCAAAAGGCGATGTCGAGAAAGGCATTCGTGGATTTTGGGCCGACGACATCGAAGTCTTCCAATCTGGCGAAAAACGGGTGATTCTCGGCGAGCCGGTTGTCGTCGATGGCGAAGAACGAATTCTGCAGACCCAAAAAACACCCATTGTCGATCCGCAAACTGGAAAGCAATTGTTGGTCGGTTTTTGTCACGATATCACTTACCTCAAACAGATCGAAAACCAAATTGGGATCGAACTGCGACACAACAAAACACTCAACGAAATCAACCGAATTCTGCGGTCGGAGGATCGCTTGCAGCCGGCCTGTGAACTCATTTGCGAAGTTCTGACCCGTGTTATCGGTTGTGCCAAAGTCCAAATTGTTCTGGATGGTTTTGCCGAAACTGCTCCAGCGTCCGCTCAATCCACGTCCCATCGTCAAGCGGTCAAGTTCGACGGTGAATCGATTGGTTATGTTCAGCTCCATTGGGAAACCGGCGAATCGCCCGACGAACACGACCAATCTTTGCTATCGGCCATCTGCGAGAAACTCGCGTCGGCCTGGCACCGTCAAGTTCTGGTTGATCAAGTCAACTTCCAAGCAAATCACGACTCGCTAACCAAACTTCCCAACCGGTTCCAGTTAATCGCTAAACTGGACGAATTGATTACTGAGTCGCAGCAGAACAAGAAAATCTGTGCCGTCGTGATGATGGATTTGGATGGTTTCAAAACCGTTAACGACACCCTCGGGCACCAAGTCGGAGACCAATTGCTGCTGGCCGTTTCCCAGCGATTCCAAGCTCAGGCCCAACCCAATGAATTTCTGGCGAGACTGGGGGGCGACGAATTTGCTTTATTGTTTTCTGGGCTGCCAAACGAACAGGAAGGAATCGAACGGGCGGAGACGTATCTGGAATCCCTAGAGCAGTCATTTTGTCTTCACGGACGCGAACTTTTCGTCGGTGCCAGCCTTGGCATCAGCTTCTATCCTATTGACAGTTGTGACGCATCTTCGATGCTGCGACACGCGGATTCGGCCATGTATCTGGCCAAATCCGAAGGACGAAACCGTTGCCAAGTCTTCACAGCAGAAATCGCCGAACAAACCCGCAATCGAGTCGCCATCGAGAACGATTTGCGGAAAGCGATACTCTCCGGAGACGAGCTGTTTCTTGAATACCAGCCTCAGTTGGATCTTGCGACCCACGAAGTTGCCGGTGTGGAAGCCCTCGTCCGCTGGCAGCATCCTCAGAGAGGGCGTCTGGAACCCAGTCAATTTATTCAGATCGCCGAAGAGTCCGGTTTGATCATCGATTTGGGCCAATGGATCATGAACGAGGCCTGCCACACGGTCGCTCGATGGAATCAACAGCTTGACCAAGAAATAACGCTTTCAGTGAACGTCACTCCGCTTGAATTGGAGCAGCGCGGGATGCTGAATCAGATTGTTTCCTGTTTGAAGGATTCAGGCCTGAAGCCACACTGCCTCAATTTGGAACTGACTGAAACGTTCGTGATGAAGCGCTTTGAGGAAGTTTCTGACAAGCTAACGAAACTCAAGGAACTCGGGATCAAAATATCGATTGACGATTTTGGCACCGGCCATTCCTGCATGAGCTACCTCCATCGCCTGCCCATTGACTGCCTGAAAATCGATCGGTCCTTTGTTCAGTTGTTGGACTTCGATTCCGATCTGGGACCTGATCGCGAACGTCGACTGGCGATCACCCAAACGATCATCGCACTGGCGAAATCAATGGGATTGCAAACGGTCGCCGAAGGTATCGAAACAGAATACCAGCACGAGCACGTATCGAATCTTTGTAGCGACATCGGGCAGGGATTCCTGTTCAGTCGAGCCCTTGGTCCAGAGCAAGCCTTAACGTTCATCCGAAATCAATCGGTAGACGGCTAAGCTCAACCCGTTGACCGCTACGACTGGTCGTCTTCCGCCGCGATCAGCCGATTGACAATCTTTCGCCCTGTCGCACTCATCGCCAACTGAGCCAACTCTGCTACCGTCGCCCAAGTGACTTGTCCTTGCTTTTTTAGTCGCCCTGACACCCGCTGGCAGGAAAAAACGTCCAGCGTTATTCGGTACTTCGTCACCGCATGCTTCAGCCGATAGTCTTTGGCGTTCAGCGCGACGTCCAATCCAAATTGCTTTTGCAGTTGTCCCGACAGATCCGACAGATCACTTTTCCCGGCCTTCAGCTGATAACGAGGGAAGTCCCACAACCCCGACCAGCGTTCCCCGTCTTCGCACAATCGAACTAGAAATTTCTGCTGCCCGTTTCGGTTTCGATTGACCAACAAAACGGCTTCGTGCAGACTTTCGTATTTTAGACCCTTCGTCGAAATGGGAATCGAATCCTGCTTACCACGCGAAATCGCTTCGCAATGAGCCGAAACTGGGCACTGCGTGCAATTTGGGCCCTTGGGCCGGCAGATCAGACTTCCTAACTCCATCAGGGCCTGATTGAAATCACCACAGCGTTTCCGTGGCAACAGCGATTCGGAAAACGCCCACATGCGTTTCTGGCTGGCGGTTGATTTGGGGTCCTCTTCCAGCAGCATCAACCGCGCGAACAGACGCTGAGTGTTGCCTTCAAGGATCGGATGTCGCTGGTCCAGCGCAATGGATAAAATCGCGCCCGCGGTGTAGCGCCCGATTCCGGGCAGGGCCAGCACATCCTCAAACGTTTCGGGAAAGACGCCCTCGTGCTGCTCACAGACCTGCTTGGCGGCCGCATGCAACTGCCTTGCGCGGCGGTAGTAACCGAGTCCTTCCCAGAGCTTGAGCACCTCCGGTTCGGTTCCCGCGGCCAGTGACGCGACATCGGGGAAGCGTTCCATGAAACGATGGTAGTAGTTGATGACCGTGGCCACCTGAGTCTGCTGCAGCATGATCTCGCTGACCCAGATCCGATAGGGCGTTCTGTTCTCCCGCCAAGGCAACGCCCGCTGATTTTTGTCAAACCAATTCAGCAGCTTGCGGCGAAACTGAGATCGCTGTGCGGAAGTTTCGAGCATGGAGGTCAATCAAGAAAGCAGGTTCAAAACAAGCGTGACGGTGCAGAGGCTTCCGAGGCTGTGTTGCGTCTGCCTGCTCACAGGCCAACAGCCTGTACACCGTCATCAACTGTATCTGCCTAACCCCTACGCCTCAACCAGTGACGGGCGGTTATCACCCGGCATAATCTTGGTCCACTCATCCGCAATGATCTCGACCGATTCACGGATTTGCTTTTCCGTATGACTGGCCGTCATGAAGATTCGCACCCGAGCTTCCTCTTGAGGAACCGCCGGATAGAGAATCGGCTGGGCGTTGATCCCACGAAGGTACAGCGCCTCGGACAGCAACAGCGCCCGCGAGTTATGCCCACAGATGATCGGCACGATGGGAGTCCCCATGGCGATGCCCGTATCAATCCCGGCTTCCTGAGCCAGTTTCAGAAACAGCTTGGAATTTTCCTGCAGCTGGGTGACCAGTTGCGGATTCTTCTTAAGCATTCGCAATGCGCCCAATGCGGCTCCGACGTTGGCCGGTGGCATTCCAGCGGCAAACACAAACCCGGGAGCCGTGTAGCGGAGGAAGTCAATCAAATCGCGTTTTCCGGCAAGGAACCCGCCGCAACTTCCAAAGGATTTACTGAGCGTACCCATCCAGCAATCGACTTCGGAACGCTCGACTCCGTAGACCTCACTGATTCCGCGCCCCGTTTCTCCTAGGGTTCCGATCGAGTGGGCTTCGTCGACATACAACCAAGCCTTAAACCGTTCTTTGATTTCCACAAACCGCGGCAAATCTGGATAGTCGCCGTCCATACTGTAAAGCCCTTCGACGGCAATCAGCACGCGACGAAAATCGCGTCGACAGGATTTAAGGATTCCAAACAGGTCTTGCCAATCGTTGTGCTTAAATGGTCGACGGCGAGCCCCCGACAGAATCGCCCCTTGGACGATACTGTTGTGAGCAAACGCATCGTGGACAATCAGGTCCTGAGCTCCAACGAGGTGTCCAATGATCGTCTCATTGGTGGCATGGCCCCCAGGAAAGGTCATCAAATCTTCAACACCAAGGAACTCGGCCAGCTCTTTTTCGAGCTCTTTGTGGATGGTTTTTTCGCCCGACACGATCCGACTGGCCGAAACGGAGGTCCCGAACTGATCAATCGCTTCGATGGCCGATTTGTTGACATCGGGATGTCCCGAGAGCCCCAAATAGTTGTAACTGGCGTAAGAAATCAGCTCTCGCCCGTCGATCCGCGTCATATTGTCCACCCGTCCCTGGTGAACGCTGAAAAATGGATTGCGAACACCCGTCTCAAGGAAAGACTTTTGCTGTTCACGCAGCTGCACGAACTCAGGGAATTTCTCCAACTGGAAATAGGAATCAGGAATCGGACCGGTAATCCGAGCCTTGTTATCGCGACCGGCAACCGCGGCTCCATTGGTGGGCTCGGTTCCGATGTACTCTTGAATCGCCGCCGCGACATCGCGAACAGTTTCAATTTCTTGAAGTACTTCTTCTGGCAGGCGGCCACCAAAGGATTCCTCTAGCGTGTGCGCGATATCAAGCCGCTCAACGGAATCCAATCCAAGGTGCACGATGTTGGTGTCGACTTCGACTTTCTTTGCGCGGTTACCAGCAACTTGAGCCACGACGTTAATCACGGACTGCACCACCACAGGGGCCAATCCATCGATGTCTTGATCCAAGGCAACGCCACTGGTCGCCTCGACATCTTCATCCTGAGAAACCTCCCAAGAAAACCACTCGGCGACAACGTTCAGACGCTTGTTCTCAAGGTCGGCCTTACAGGCATGCCGTTGAACCTTTCCGCTGGACGTTTTCGGGATACTGTGACCGCGAACCAAAACCACCGCATCCGGTGGAAGCTCGTGTTCTTCGGCGACCGCAGTCCGGATGGCTTCAAAAACTCCATCCCACTGCTGGGCTTTTTTCATCCGATCGACTTCACAGACGATCACCAAGTGCTCACGGTCCCAGCGAGTGAAGGCAAACGCGGCCGCACCACCGGAACGAGTCAGCGGGTGGCAACCTTCCACGGTCGCTTCGATGTCCTGGGGGTATCGATTGACACCGCGGACAATGATCATGTCTTTCAGGCGGCCGGCAACATAAAGTTCGCCGTTGTGCATAAAGCCAAGGTCACCTGAACGGACGTAACCTTTGCCGTTGTCAGGATTGAGCCGAGCCCGGAAAATTTCCTCGCTGATTTCAGGCCGCTCGAAATAGCCCACACCACAACTCTGGCTGTTGATCCAGATTTCGCCGATCTCGTTGTCGGGCAGTGGGCGTCGAGTTTCGGGATGAACGATCTGCACGTCTTCATCCAAAATGACTTGGCCACAGCCGACCAATTTGTGAGCCTTGCGATCGTTGGGATCAACTTCCTTGACCCGGTGCTGGACCAGTTCGTTGCGATCAAACGCACGAATTACCGGGGCTTCGCGGGGCGAACCGCCGGTCACGATCAACGTCGTTTCCGCCATTCCGTAACAGGGATAGTGAGCTTTGGGGCTGAAACCGTAAGGGCCAAACTTACGATTGAACTCCTCCATCACGTCGGCGCGAACTGGTTCGGCACCATTGAAGGCGACGGTCCACGACGACAGATCTAAACCTTCGCACTGTTCGGGTTTGATTTTTGTCGTGCACCAGGCATAGGCAAAGTTCGGTCCGCCGGAAACGGTGCAGCGATAGTCCGAAATCGCTTTGAGCCAACGAATCGGATAAGTCAAAAACGCGACCGGCGACATCATCACTTGGGTCGCCCCCAAGTACAGCGGATTTAGAATTCCACCGATCAGCCCCATGTCGTGATAGGCCGGCAACCAACTGCAGGCATTGGTGACGTTTCTGAGTTCAAACGCATGACTGATCATCCGGCAGTTGGCGATGATATTGTTGTGAGTCAACACAACGCCTTTGGGGGTTCCCGTGGATCCGGAGGTGTACTGAATCAGTCCCGCGTCAGAAGAAGAAACTTTGGGCGCCACCCAATCGTCCGATAGCTCGTCCGGAATTTCCTCCGAGGCGATCCATTCGATACTTTTTAGTGAGGGCGCATCGGTCAACCAGTTTTGCGAACGCTCGATCACCAAGCGGTTGGTGAGAGCTGCCACGGCGTGGCAGTTTTCCGAAATCGAATTCACCCGACCCATGTTTCGATTTCGTCGTGGTGGGAACGCCGGAACCGGAACGACTCCAGCGTAATGACACGCCAAAAAAGCGCGAATAAAATCTAGGCCAGGCGGGTACATCAGCACCACACGCTTGCCGGCGTAACCTTTGGAGACCAGCTTCACGGCCACGGCCCGCGCGGTCTTATCGAGGCCCGCGTAAGTTACGGACTCAACTTCATGTTCGCCATGATCTAAATATCGGTAGGCGACTTGGTCAGGGGTTGCGGCAGCCCAATACCGAAGACGCTCCAAAAAGTTGGTCTCCGGCGGTGAATAGGGATGAAGCAAGTTATCAGTTGGTTTGTTCACTGGAGTTTCTCAATGGCTCTCGAGAGATCCGAATTCGCTCAATTTCAAATTGGGCGGCTACAGTTGTCACAGGCTGTTTTTTGGGCCCTGATTGTAACGACTATCGGAAAAATCAGCATGGCTCAGTTGTCCCACCGAACCAGCTGAACTTTCCGGGAAATCCGGAAGATCAGATATACCCGTTTCAAACCGCATTTTCCGAACCACTGAGACTCGCCAAATGGGGAAATTTATTCAGATTTTGACAGTTAGGGGGAAAAGAAGGGGCGCTACACGAGTTCTAGAGAGGCTGGAGAACGTTTGCCGAAAAAAGAACTGTTCTTTCCCCACAAAAACCTAGACTACCCCATGTCAACTCAAATCTCAAAATCCCCAGCTGCGGTTCGTCACTGTCGCAGTTGCTGGCGAAAGGACTACCATAAGCCCGTTCACATGCATCCTGTGGTCAAAGGGCTCTTGATTGTCATGACAGGCGGGCTATTCTTGATTCTGAACCCGAAACGTTGCGTTTGCTGCGGCACAACGCGGGTCTTTTGAGCTAGCGAGAACGCTATTCTCTCGCGAACACCTTCGTTGATATAGTCGTATCCATGATTCTAATGGATTAGGGACTACAACGGAGCTGTAGAATGTTGATGGCAATTCTTTTCTGTGACGAAACCATCGTCGCTGCCACGCCAGCATGTGATCATCACACATACGGAAATCAATACTGGTCGGAAATTCATCCTGCCGATCTGTCTAACGAATCTGACGGCCTGGGTCATTTCCAAACCGCATATGTTGCGGTCACCGACCCTGAACTGCGGGAAAGACTCGTCGACGCCTCCATTGACGATTCAATCAATCTGGAAGCGATTACCGCCGAGCTGCAGTTGACGACAAAGCCGCAACCCGTTTACCTGCAACGGTTCGCTGCTTAACACTGCAGCACGCTGGTCGCTGATTGATACTGGGCAATGGAATTATTGTGCGAACGTATCACTTTGGCGGCCATCGTTCGTGTCGTCGGCTGTGCCCCGCTTAAGGGCGTGGCTCATCCGACCGCTATCTTCACCGGCTTCGTGCCGGCTTGATGCGCGGATCGCTGTCGCCGGCTGCACTGCGCTGCGTCCTATCGGCCGCGGACGCTTCGCTTGCCCTCGACCGCTTCGGCATCATGCCTGCGCGATCTCGGGTTGACATCCTGTCAACTCGGCTCGTCTTTGCGCCGACCGTCCATGGATCGGCGTGGCCTGCGGCCTTTGGCATCATCAAACGCACTGATCGGGCCAAACGTTTATCGACCACATTGCTTTTACGCGATTCTGCACATTACCTCGCAACACCCAAACCCTGTCGTGCCGCCGTGGAACACAATCCAATTTGGCAACATCGCTACGGCGGCGTGCAGGGCGGCAGTGGAACCACGGTTTTTACCGAGTCGCTTGAGAAGTGTGGGTGTCCCCCTTCAACTTTTGCTAGCCTAAAATCCACAAGTTACAACACGGGTGGCCCCATGTTTTTCCATGGAATCATTGTGCAAACATCACTCCGGTCGCCATCGTTCGTGTCGTCGGCTGTGCCCCGCTTAAGCGCGTGGCTTATCCGACCGCTATCTTCACCGGCTTCGTGCCGGCTTGATGCGCGGATCGCTGTCGCCGGTTGCACTTCGCTGCGTCCTATCGGCCGCGGACGCTTGTTTGCCCTCGACCGCTGCGGCATCATGCCTGCGCGATCTCGGGTTGACATCCTGTCAACCCGGCTCGTCTTTGCGCCGACCGTCCATGGATCGGCGTGGCCTGCGGCCCAATGTTCAAAACGATAAGCAGGACGTTTTCCGATGGTGAACGTTTCGTTTCGCTTAGACGTTACGTTGGAACACAATCACGAGTTTCGCCGCCGTCGAACATCAATCACTTCGGCAATATCGCTACGGCGGCGTTCATTGAAAAATAGTTGAACGACGATTCAGAGGATTTGAACACGCGTTTTACTTAGTCAAATCAGTTTTTGGCTCCTGACCCTTTATTCCTTTCTGCTCCTCTGCTCCTCTGCTCCTTTATTCCTTTCTGGACATCCCTGTAAAAAAAAGATGCCAACTCGTAATATCCAAAGTGCGTTCCCATGTTAATTATACCGTATGGTTTCGCAGATAAATTGGAATGATGCTCGATGACAAACGAGCCACTTAACGGGTTAGCTTTTTTGTCGAACGAGATATCAAAGTCCCAGAGATTTGTTCCCGTAGTAGCTCCCGAGAACCTTCCCGGGCGAATGTCATAAACAGTTAGGATGCAGAACTTTGGTTTCCAATTAACAGAGTCTTGATCTGAAAAATTAAAGACTGATTCGAGTAATTGATAATTGTCATTTCCAATATCGGAAATCTGATCTTTTACATGTGAGCCATCCTTTGCATACCTCGACCATATAGCCGGAGTAAGAAATGAAGGGTCCAGCCCATCAAAGTATAGAGTTTTCAGAGCTTTCTCTGATTTGCCCTCAGGATTGGTCCAAAAATAGTTTACCGAAATGATGACTGTAGGGAACTTGTTATTATCCGTTTCTGTTCCGAACCTTTGATATGTTCCCTTTATGTCAGTCGCCGACTTAAGGACGCGTTTTACGAGATTTCCTTTTACCGAATTGACTTTGCTTTTTTTAAACTCTGTAAAAAATAGCCGTTCGCCTGCGTTTTGAGCAGTCCTGTAGACGCAGATATCTTTGTCACAATGAAATATCGGAAATCGAGTGGCCAGTCCGCTTATTTCGACTGAAACATCTATGGATTCCATTTGATAAGAAACCTGTGCAGCACATTTGGTGCTGAAAAACGCGGTTATCACTACCAAAGCGAATAGGAAAATCTGTTTCACTTAAGCACTCCTTTACATTTGTCGCAATTGAGAGAATCAAGATTTAATGAGGGTTCTGCTGGCCTTGCAGGTCTATTACCTCTGGGAGGTAGTTCCTCCATGTCACCAGGCCTTTTCATACCAGGGCGTTCAGGGAGGCCCATTTCTTCAAGTATTTGATTTTCAATTCTAAATGCATAAACTTCTCCAAGTGTTTCTGGGGGGCGAAAGCCGCCTCTAGGCTTGTTCCCACTGCTATCCCTTCGTAGGCTTGGCCGAGTCCAGTCCTCTCCCAGGGCAATCGCATGTCGAACTTGTGAGTTAATGAT
>CAZDZX010000106.1:0-13173 GCA_964510005.1 uncultured Pirellulaceae bacterium | reverse complement strand
CGTGGCGGATTTAAAAGTTGGTCGCAGTGAGGCTTCGCCGGCGATCCATCACCGATCGTCTATCGCCGAGCCAGTTCGTGTTTGAGCGGAAGCCATTTGCCTCCGTCCTGACTGCTGGCCACGGACTGTTGAATGAAGTACATCCCTTCGAGCCCATCGAAAACGTTGGGGTAGATGGTGTCGACTTTTTCAAAGTCCTGTCCAGCGATTCTGATCGCCATGTTATCAAATGCTGAGCGGTAAATGTTGGCAAAGGCCTCAAAAAACGCTTCCGGGTGCCCCGATGGCAGTCGGCAGGATTCGGCGGCAACGGGTTTGCAGTAAGGCGCGTTGGGGTCGCGGGTGTACAACTGGTGGGGTTTCCCGTTGTGACGGACCCACAGTTCGTTGGGGTTTTCTTGACGCCACGAGAGTGAACCCTTGGTTCCGTCGACTTCGAGGGTGACATCATTTTCACGGCCGTGGCTGATTTGCGACGCCGTCACGGTCCCGAAAGCTCCGTTTTCATAAGTCACCATCGCGTGTCCATAGTCGTCTAGCTGACGTCCTGCGACAAACGTTTTCAAATGGCAAGAGATTTGTTCGGGGATCAAACCGGTAACGTAGCGTCCCAGATTGAAAGCGTGAGTCGCGATGTCTCCAAAGCAACCTGCGGCTCCGGATCGTTTCGGGTCGGTGCGCCACGACGCTTGTTTCTGATCGGAGTCTTCCAGTTTATCGACCAACCAGCCTTGAATGTAGTTGGCCCGAATGGCCATGATCTCACCCAGTTCTCCGTCCATGATCATTTGCCGTGCTTGGCGGATCAGCGGGTAGCCGGTGTAGTTGTGGGTGACGGCAAACACAACGTTGGAACTCTTGACGGCTGCGGCCAGTTGTTCGGCTTCTGCCAGATCGTAGGTCAGCGGTTTGTCACAGATTACATTGAAGCCCGCTTCGACGGCCGCTTTGGCGACTTCGAAGTGGACATGGTTGGGGGTGGCGATGGAGACGAAATCAATCCGTTGGTCTTCCGGCAACGCCAATTCTTTTTCGATCATTTCCTGCCACGACCCGTAAGCGCGGTCGGCCGCGATGGCGTAGTCTTCGGCGGAATCTTTAGCACGCTGGGGGTCGGAGGAGAGGGCGCCGGCGACCAGTTCGCAGCGATTGTCCAACACGGCGGCAGTGGCGTGGACGCGTCCGATGAATGATCCTCGGCCGCCTCCAACTAGGGCCATTCGGAGTTTTCGATTGATGGGAGCGTTAGTCGGCATAAGTCGTGTTCCATGAGTGTTCAGAGTCCCTCTAAATTTATCAGAAAGCGAACAGGTCGTGGAGGTGGGAGTCCGCACGATCCGCGGCGGAAACTGGGTGGGGCTACGGGGTGGCGAACTGGGAACGGCATCAGTTCTGTGCTGGGGCTTCCGAGCGTTTGAGGCAATGCAGACACGATTCCTTCAATGCAAGGACAAGATATTCAGCCGTTCTGGTCTGAAAACGTGAATAAATGTTTGTGGCCGCCCAGGCGGTTGCCTAAAACGGACTCTAGCGAGAGAAGGCAGTGTGCGAACGGTTGCCGCCTTAGGCCATCGCGTGGCCGTCACTTTCGCGAGCCACATTGCTTTCGGGGAGGGCCGGATTCTGTTGGGCAGCGCCCTTGAATTTCGGAGCCGGGATTTCGTGAGAATCTCCTTTGACTTCAATCGCGCCCTTTTTCTTCATGAACCAAGCGAAAGAACTGGGCACGAAAATCAGGGCCAGCAAAGTGCAACCCACCACACCGCCGGCAATCGCAATCGCCATCGGTGGCCAGAACCCACCTCCCGCCAAAATCAACGGCAGGAAACCCGCAATCGTGGTAAACGTCGTCGCCAGCACGTGGCGAGTTTCATGCAGCGTCACCCGCACGATCCCGTCATGATCACCTGCGGCTGCCTGCGGATCCTGACGCAGTGCCGTCAGCACAACAATCGAATCGTTGATCGCGATCCCAATCAACCCCATGATGCCAACAATCGCCATGAACCCAAACGGATAGCCAAACAAAAATAGCGACGCTCCCCCAAAACCGATCGCCATCAACGCCACCATTCCGATGATCAACGCGCCTCGAAACGAACCCATCGACAGCACCAGCGTCGTCAGCATCGCCGCCATCAACAGCCCCACGCTGGCCATCAAATTGCCCACCGCTTCGTTGCGTTTGGAAGCTTCACCGCCAAAGGACATGCGATAGCCGGGGGGAACCTCAAAGTTCTCGCGTTCGATCCGAGCATTGAGTTCGGTCAGAATTTTAGATGGCAGAACTCCCGCGGTAGTAAATGCTTGGACTTCCTGCACCCGAATCGTGTTCAGTCGGTTGATCGCTGCGGTTTTGGGCCGCAGGCTGAGTTTGGCGATCGCGTTCAACGGAAGGCGCTGTTCGCCGTCCCGGCCCGGCAACACAACATCCATACTGCTCAGGTCTTCAAAGTTATTTCTCTGGCCATCGGCTGCGCGAACTCGCACCGGAATCTGCTCAGTCTCTTGCAATACGAATCCACTGCGAGCGCCTTCCAGTTGAGCATTCAGCTGTTGGCTAATCTCACCGGGACGCATGCCGATCATGCGCGCCTCGGCAGTCGATACATCTACCTGCACCGTAGGAATCGCATCATTCAACTCAATGCGGGCATGAACAACGTCGGGAATTTCCGACAACAAACGTCGGGCTCGCTCTCCCAAATCACGCAACGTATCTAGATCCGGCCCCGAAAATCGAAGCTCCACCGGCGCATTGAACGGCGGACCCTGTTCCAGTTGCCGGGCCAGAAAACGGGCTTCCGGAAAACGGGATTGCATCTGCTGTTGAATCTCCCGAATCGCGCCCACGGCGTCTTCTTTGGAATCCAGTTGCACGATGGCTTGAGCGTACTCGCGAGCCTGCAGTCGCCGCGTCACGATGTTGTAGTAAAACGTCGGCGCGCTGCGACCGATCAACCACGTCGTTCGCTTAACGCGGGGATGCTCACGCAACGCGTCGCTCATCTTCTCCGTCAATTCCGTCAGCTCATTAAACGAAGCATTCAGGGGGAGTTCAAGTTCGACATGGAACTGGTCGCGACCTGCGGGAGGGAAAAACTGATCGGGCAAGGTCGACAGAGCAAACAGCCCGGCAAACGCCAACCCCAAACATCCCAGCGTGGTGATCGCCGGATGGCCAATCGCAGTGCGAACGGTTTTTTTAAACAGCGGCAGTAGAAAGCTCGGTGAAATCCCCGTTCGTTTTCGCTCGCGGCCAGCACGTGATTTTGAACCGAAACCGTCCAGCATCGCCGCCAGCGGAGCGATGATGACTAAACTGATCAGCAATGAACTGGCGACCGCCGTGATCACGTTGATCGCCATCGCCCCGACGAACTCACCGGCGGGGCCTTCCATCAAGCAGATCGGTGCGAACGAAAATGCAGTCGTCAGGGTCGATGCCAACAGTGGAATCGCCAGAATTCGTCCCGTCGCGCCCACGGCATTGATCACGGATTTGCCTTCCCGCAGCTGGTTGCTGATCGAATCTACGATCACGATCGCATTGTCGATCAACAACCCCAACGCAATGATCAAACCGGCCACGGACATCTGGTGCACGGGGATCCCGAGGAATCGCATGGTGGTCAATACGGCCAGCGAAACAAGGGGCAGGGCAGTGGAGACCATAATCGCATTGCGCCAGCCCATCAGGATCCACACCACCAACAGCACCGCCGCCGACCCGAGGGCTAGATTCCAAAGCAACTCCGACAGTCGCTGCTGAACGTAAACGTTTTGGTCCAATACGGTTTCGAGTTCGATCGTCGAAGGCAGTTGCTGGCGAAAATCTTCCAGCACGATTTCCAATTTCCCGCGCCAGCGATCGATGCGGCTTTGATTGCGGACCATCGCGCCGGTCATCAGCGCCGGATAGCCATCGATCTGTCCGATTTCGGAGGGCGGATCGGCGATCACTCGATCCACGGTCGCAATATCACCGACAACCACAAACCGCCCGTCGCCGTCTGTTTTAACTGGCAGCTGACGAATCGATTCCACCGTCGAAAGCTGATTGGCCATTTCGACGGGCAGGGTTTCGCTGCCGCTGCGAAGGAACCCCGTCGCGTTCCTGGCGTCATCGGCCAAAATCGAATCGGCGATGTCGGTTGCCGAAAGACCCGCGTTGGCAATCACGGCGCTGTCGAATTCAACAATAATCTCTTCGTTGGGCCGACCAAACAGCTCCACGTCGTCGGTGCCGCTGATCGAGCGAATTCGGTCTTCCAGGTGTTTGGAGAATCGCCCCATGATGGCGTAGTTCGGGGCGCTTTTTCCTTTCCAGACCAAACCGCCGATCCACGCAAACGCGCGAACATCCAGCGGATCAAACTCCGGTCGGGAAGCGCCCTCTGGCAGCAATGCAATTGAATCTTCGACCTTGCCACGAATCCGACTCCAGATCGGGTCGGGATTGTAAACGTCGTCTCGAAGTTCGATCGTGATTAAGGAAGCGCCGGAACGACTCTGCGATCGCGTTTCTTTGATTTCTTCCACTTCGCGGATCGCGTCTTCGATCGGATCGGTGATCAGCGTTTCAACCTGCTGGGCATCGGCGATCGGAAAAAGAGTCGAAATGGTGGCCGCCCGCGGTGTGAGCACGGGGTCTTCCATTTGCGGCAGCACCGACCAGGAAGAAAGCCCACCAACCAGCAGCAGCGCAATCATCATGATCAACAAACGCGGGCGGCGAATGGCAGCGGTGGACCAATGGGTGTTGTCAGCAGGAAGGTCTTCGATCACTCGGTTGCTTCCTTCAGTTGGATGCCATCATCCCACGGATAAGTCACCGTTTTGGATGTTGCTTCAACTTTCTGGCCAACCGAAACGCGATGACCGCCTTCGAATATCACGCGGTCGGTGGGTTCCAAAGTTCCTCGAACGCGACTCCACGTTCCCCATGTCGCCAGCGTTTCGACGTCACGCCGCTGAACGGTTTGAACGGTTGGCAGTTCGGACGCATCGCTGGTGTCGATGACCAACAGCGACCAGAGACCGCGGACTTGGGGTTGGAGTGCTTCCGACGGCACCCAGAATCCGTCACTGTTTTTATTTTCGATCGCGAATTCAATGCGGACAGTCTGCCCATCGACCATTGCGTTTTCAGGATCCGTCACGTTGACGATGACTTGTTGAGTTCGAGTGGCGCGGTCCAATTTTGGCAAAATCCGATGCACGGTTCCGGACAGCTTTTTGTTGCTGCTGCCGACCGTAAACGAAAGCTGCATGTCGGTTGAGAGCTGTGCCGCAATTTCAGGTGAAACGCCGAATCGAATTTCCAAATGGTCTGATTCGACCAATTCCAATACCGGTGCACCGGCCGAAGGAATGCTGCCTTCGTCCAAGTAGCGGCGGGAAATGCGACCCGAAAACGGAGCCCGGATTTCGGTTTGATCCAGGCGGGCTTTGGCTTGGTTGACCAACGAACCGGCGACTTTGACTGCCGCCCGCTGGGCTTCAAGCTGTTCGGATCGGGTGCCCGCGACCAGTTCGGCGAGGTTCTGTTTGGCGGCGACTGAGGCCGCGGCTACTGAATCTCTCTCAAAACGAGCCGAATCAAATTCACCTTCGGAGGACGCCCGGGTGCGTCGCAGTCGCGTTTGTCGTTTCAAGTTCGCATCCGCCAAACGCAGCTGAGCCCTGAGTCGGGCCAGTTCCGCACGAGCTGCTTCGATGGTTTCCTTGCGGGGGCCGGCTTCCAGTTCTTGGAGTACCGATTGTGATTGTAGAGCTCGCGCGGTGGCCGCGCGAAAGAGAGCATCGATGGCACTTTTTTCTTGGATCGCCAAAACTTGATCCTTGGTGACTTTGTCTCCCTCGTCGACAAGGATTTCTTCGATTCGCTCGGAAGCCTGAAACGATAAATCGCTCGTTCGCCTCGCGACAATGGTGGCGGTGTAGCGATGGGGGACCATCGGGCTAACCGACGGGTCGATCTCCATCACCGATACCGATTGGAGAATGATGTTGCCGGTCTCAGTATTGGATGAGGCCGCGGGGTCGGTCGATTCAGTTGATTCGGTGGTTTGCGCGGGCAGATGATGCCACGCCAACATCGAACCGGCTGCAATCGCACAGACTAAGAATAGAAGGGTTGTCGAGGTTTTCATGATGTGTGCCCGTCCTCAATTTGGTCGAGGCCCGGCAGGGGCTGTTCGTCCGGGAACACAGATCGGCAAATTTGCTGGATCTTTTCTTCTTGCTGTTTCAAGTTCCACGCGGGTTTCCAGCCAAAGCCATTGATCGTTGACAGGATTCCGATGCGCACCGATCGATGCACGGAACGGATGCCGATCGCAAGCAGCGATGGGCTGGTCGATCCAATCAAGTGCGGTCCCGAGGTCAGGGCCCACAGGGACAGCACCATTTCTTCAGGGCTGCAGTCGGGCGGCAGTTCTAAATCGCCATCGGCCATTGCGCTGCGAGCGATCCCAGCGGCCAGTCCCATGCAGCGCTGTTCGCAATTTTTCATCAGTTGTCGGCGGGCTTCAGAGCAGCGTTCCCAAATCGCCGCGTGTCGGACTAGATTTTCGACTAGGAAATACCCGGGGTAGTCACGAACATAGATCTCTTGAGCGACCCCCACGGCCATCATCCGCATCCTTGAGCTGCCCTTAGAAGTTGACGCCGCGTCAAACAGAGACTGGCGTTTGTTGACCGCTCGCACCGCGATCGCCAACACGATTTCTTCCCGGTTGGGGAAGTGGTTGTAGACGGTTCCTTTGGCCGCACCCAATTCCTCGGCCAAGCGCTCCATCGAGAGCTCCGAATACCCCTCGGAAAGCAGTATTTGACTTGCCGTTTCGAGCAGGAGTTCTTCCCGCTGCTGGATTTCCAGCTTTTTATTGGTCTTTGTGGTTGCCATCGGTGAATTCTGACTGGGAGTCATGTACCGGTCCGATGATAGGCACGAAAATTATACAGACAATTCAGAAATTGACGATTCGTCAGAAAAAGGCAAACAGAGGTTCGTCAGCTTTCAATTGGGGTTCCGATCATGCCATTTTGGACCAAAAGATGCTCCCTGCCAGCGGATTGTGACAGATGGAGTATGGACATCGTTGGGGTTTCACATTGCAATAGAGTTCGAGCGAATCCCTTCTATTTGAGACACAGGAAATTACATTGGACACTGGCATTTTTTCAGGCTGCATTCCCGCATTGATGACTCCCTGTAAGGCGGATCGGACTCCCGATTTCGAATCCTTGGTTCGCAAGGGCCAGCAGTTGATGGAGGCCGGTATGAACGGCATGGTCTACTGCGGATCGATGGGTGACTGGCCGCTGTTGACTGACTCGTGGCGGATGGAAGGTGTGCGTCAGTTGAGCGAGGCGGGTGTTCCCGTGGTCGTCGGAACGGGCGCCATGAATACACGATTGGCCGTTGAGCATACTGCTCACGCGGCGTCGGTTGGCGCCAAGGGCCTGATGGTGATTCCGCGAGTTCTCTCTCGCGGCACATCGGCATCGGCTCAGAAAGATCACTTCTCTGCGATCCTTAGTGCGGCCCCGGATGTTCCGGCCGTGATCTACAACAGCCCCTACTACGGATTTGAAACTCGGGCCGATTTGTTTTTTGAACTGCGAAAGAGCCACCGTAACTTGGTCGGTTTCAAAGAGTTCGGCGGTGGTCCTTCGCTGAGCTACGCGGCGGAACACATCACCGGTGCGGATCCGGATTTGACGCTGATGGTCGGCGTCGACACTCAAGTTTTCCACGGATACATCAACTGTGGTGCGACCGGTGCGATTACCGGTATCGGAAACGCGCTGCCGCAAGTCGTGTTGCGATTTGTGGCCTTGTGTGAAAAAGCCGCCACCGGTGACGTGGAAGCCAGACGTTTAGCCAAGGAGCTCAATGATGCTTTGTTGGTTCTTTCGACTTTTGACGAAGGCCCGGATTTGGTGCTGTTTTACAAGTACCTGTTGGTTCTCGATGGCGAGTCGGAGTACGAACTTCACTTCAACGAAACCGATGGCTTGAGTGCGAGTCAGCGTGCCTTTGTCGAGGCCCAGTATTCGCTGTTCAAGGCATGGTGGGATCAATGGCCAGGCCGAGCAGGGTGACCGTTTGCTTCCTTTCCGCGGGGAGGAATTGGGCGGGTGGGTTCCGATCAACACTGATCAAGACCGACCGATGAGCGGCAAGGCACTAGCCGCCGGTTTTGCATCGACGGCGCGCGGTACCGGCGGCTAGCGGGCTAGCGCCTCGCCGCTCACTTGGGAACCGGTACCAACAAACCCTCTCCGCAAAACTCATTTCAAACATCTTCACGATTCCATCACCCATGGCCGAAACCCGAATCCAAGTCATCGACTCACACACCGGCGGGGAACCCACGCGGATCGTGATCGAAGGCGGCCCGCCGCTAGGCAGCGCTTCCCTGATGGATCGCCGAAAACTGTTTCGCGATGATTTTGACGACCTCCGCCGCGCGATCGTGGATGAGCCTCGGGGTTGCGATTTCTTGATCGGAGGCCTGCTCTGCGAACCGACCGATCCCTCCTGCGTGGCCGGAGTGATCTTCTTTGATACCGCCGATTATTTGGGGATGTGTGGGCACGGGATGATCGGATTGGTGATCACGCTGCAGCACTTGGGTCGCATCGAACAAGGCCACCACCGGATCGAAACGCCCGTCGGAATCGTTCCCGTTGAGCTGCACCCAAACAATCGCGTTACGATCCAAAACGTGTCGAGCTATCGCGTCCAAAAAGATGTCTCGGTCGAGGTCCCTGAATTTGGAACCGTCGTCGGCGACATCGCTTGGGGAGGTAACTGGTTCTTCCTCGTTCAGGACAGCACAGGGGCGCTTGCGACGGATCATGTCGACGACTTACTGCGTTTCACCAAAGCCATCCGGCTGGCTTTGATTACACAAGGCATCACTGGCGACGAAGGGGCCATCATTGACCACATTGAGCTTTTTGGATCGCCACTGGATTCAAAAAACGACAGCCGTAATTTTGTGCTGTGTCCCGGCGGCGAATACGATCGATCTCCCTGCGGCACAGGCACCAGTGCGAAACTAGCTTGTTTGGCTGCGGACGGAAAATTGTCGCCCGGCGCTAAATGGCGACAGGAAAGTTACATCGGCAGCGTATTTGAATGCCATTATCACCCGGATGAAAACGGTGACGGGAGCGGCGATGGTGTCGATCAAATCATTCCCACAGTCAGCGGTTGGGCGCGCGTTTGTGGTGAAACGACTTTGATTCTGGATTCGGACGACCCGTTTTGCATGGGGATTCGCCAGTGAGTGACCGAGTGGTGATTGTGGGCGGTGGTGTCATCGGCGCGATGTGTGCATGGTACCTCAGTAATGAAGGCCATCAGATTACGATCGTCGATCGCGATCGTTTTGGCGGTGCCTGCTCGCATGGCAACTGCGGTTACGTTTGCCCCAGCCACGCGCTGCCGCTCAGTCGCCCCGGACAAATCGGGGCCACGTTAAAACAGATGTTCAAGCGAAATTCTAGTTTCGCGGTGAAGCCTCGTTTGAATTTGGATTCCTTGTCGTGGTTCTGGAAATTTGGTCGTCGCTGCAATCAGCAAGATATGCTGTCTGCGGCTCGCGGTCGTCACGAATTGCTGCAGTCGTCCAAGGCGCTGTACCAAGAGTTGGTATCCAACGAGTCGATTGATTGTCAGTGGAAGGAAGTTGGTTTGCTGTTTGTGTTTGATGACAGCGAGGGCTTCGATCACTACGCGACCACGAACGAGTTATTGACGCGGGAGTTTGGCGTTTCCGCGACACCGCACGCAGCGGATCAGTTGGTTGAACTCGAACCCGCCCTCAAATCTGGTTTTGGGGGTGCATGGCATTACGAAGGCGATTGTCATCTCCGTCCCGATCTGTTGATGGCGGCCCTGCGAAGGGAGCTTGAATCCCGTGGCACCCGGTTTGTGGAACAGGCCGCGGTTGAAAAATTCGTTTCCGAAAATGGGGTGGCCAAGGCGATAGTGGCGGGTGATCAGGAAATCGAAGCCGATCGCTTTGTGGTCGCCACGGGTGCTTGGGCGCCGTTTTTGAACAGCGAGTTGGGGTGTCGGATTCCGATCGAACCGGGCAAGGGTTATTCGTTGACGATGCCGGCGCCCACGCGGATGCCGAAGATCCCGATCATTTTCGAAGACTCCCACGTGGCGGTGACGCCACTGGAGAGCAGTTATCGAATCGGATCGACGATGGAGTTCGTCGGCTACGACACGACGATCAATCGCAAGCGGCTGAACTATCTCAAGACCTCAGTCGAGAAATATTTGCACGATCCGTATTGTGATCCGATCGAAGAAGAGTGGTACGGATGGCGTCCGATGACTTGGGATGGCAAGCCCGTGATCGACGTGAGCCCGAAAATGAAAAACGTGTGGGTCGCCGCGGGCCATAACATGTTGGGTTTAAGCATGGCGACCGGAACCGGCAAACTCGTTTGCGAATTGATGGAAGGCAAAACGCCGCATGTCGATCCATCCCACTTCTCGATTGCTAGGCTTGGGTGATTTAACGGGCCAAGCGGCCTGATTTTCGACATTCTCGATGATTGATTCGCAGGAAGCGAGTTGTTGTGTCAAGGAAGTTAGAACCGCGAATGAACGCTAATGGACGCGAATGAAATGAATGCGAGATTCGCGTTGATTGGCGTCCATCCGCGGTTAAAAAACGTCGACGGAGAAATGCGAGAATGGATGGCGCCAGGCCGCTCGATTGATATTCGCGGTCGGATCGTTGGGCGTTTCTGAGTTTTTTGCGAACCGAAATTGCATGGCGAAAACAGTGCATCGCGCGAATTGTATTGGAGTAAACTCTGGTTTCATGTTTTACGAGAGGTTATGGTGAAGTCCTGCGGGCTTCGTGATCGTTAACGTTTTTCAGTTTTGGGAAAGCAAAATGCAATTCAGCCGTTGTGTGATTTTTGCGTTGGCAATGCTAACTTTTGTGGGATGCCCTGAACCCGTTGCAGATGACGTTCAGAGATCCGATCGGATATCCGACGAGCCAAAATCAGAGGCGGCCTCGAACGCAAGTTCTTCGAAGCAACCCCTGTCATCACAGGATCCTGTGATGGAACTGCCAGATTTGTCGGGCTGGACGCGGTCTGCGTTGCGACCGTTACCAGAGACAGATTTTGGATTTTCAGTAGCCTATGATCATCCCGGAGTGGCGGTGACCCTCTATCAATACGCCCGAAGCTATGAAGAGATTCCCGACGGGATTGGCGAGGCGGTTCGTTCAGAAATCGAAGGCGCGGAAGAAGCAATCCAACAGGCCGTTCAGTTTGGAGCTTGGGACGGTGCCGACAAAGTTGAAAGCGGCGAGAGAAAACTTGGCGAATCCGAAGCCGTTGCACTTTGGTCCCACCATGCCTTGACGGTTCAGGGAAGGGAAGTGTCATCCCATACGTTCATCTGGGGCCACAACAAGCGAATTTTCAAAGTCCGATCGACCGGTGACAAGCTCGAGTCGCCGCAGGAGAACGCGGCACTCATGGAGATTCTCACAGCATTTGGCAAGGCTTGCACAAACGACTTTTGATGAAATCTTTCCATCGTTTACGCTCGCTCATCCCGTGTCCCCGGGATGGGGATCGGCATGAAATTGATGCTTCGCCAATCGTTCGAGTCGATCGAGCGATTCTTTTGACCTACGCCTTTGTCGAGGTCTCGCTACGGCGTTACCGCTGGAGTGAGGAAGAACCCGAGGGAATGAAGGACTTGTCAGCAACCGGATTGGATCTTTGCACTGTTGGATTTGATCTTCGTGCTGAGGTGCCAGTACCCTGCAATTTCGGAGGAGATGCTGGCGGAAGGCCTCCGACCTGAGGTGAGGCTGCGAACGAGTTGCCCGAGCCCGATCCTTGGCTCCCGAAGTTACCGGACTGTGACGCCACTGCTGTGGGCAGTGATGATGGCTTGGGCGGTGCGATCAAGTCGGGCGATCGCGTGGGAGCCACGTCGCTAAGTTGGTAAGGTTCGCGAGTCGGATGAGGTTGATAAAACGAAGATGGCAGCTGCTCTGAAGATGCCGAGTATTCGCCGTCGGTAGGCAAAGCCGTTTGGGGGCTGCGAGCAAATTGCCAATCCGAACTTTGTGGAAAGGTGATGTCCCGATCTTTCGAGGAACTGCCAGAGTTCTTGGACGAGCTACCGAATTTCTTCGACGAGCTCCCCGATGTTTTCGACGAACTACCGGATGCTTTTGTGGAGCTGCCGAGTTTCTTAGACGAACTGCCGAACTTCTTGGATGAACTGCCAAACTTGCTTGAAGAGCCAGCGGCTTTCTCAACAGTAACGTCGACGGCATCGGCAGCACCTTCGACGACATCAGTGGCAACATTGACTTGATCGGAGTTCACAATAAACCCTCTCGAATCGACAAGGATGCGTTTTCCGTCAGCGTCAAACATGACCTCGTGTTCGCCATCCATCACCCTGCTGGATTCAAGATCGACTTCCGGAGCGGTGTTGGCGATAACCGCGGGGGCTGCAATCACGGGTTGTCGTGAAGCGCTGCCGATCGTCTGCTGCGTCGAGCTACTGCCGGCCGCTGGCACTCGCGAGCTACTGCCGGCCGCCTGATTCCGCGAACTGCTGCCTGAATCCGCAGCGAGTTGGTGGGTCAGGGGATTCGTTGCGTTGTGTTGGCAAGTGTGGCAGTTGCATCCTTGGCCTGGCGTTGGAGCAACGTATCCAAACCGAGATGTTTTCCTTTGCAAGGAGCAACCAGCCATCACAACAACCAGAAGACCAAGAGAGATTGCGAACCAAGGATTACGACGTTTCATTGTCAGTCTCAACTGAAAAGGGCGGGCGGCATGATTACCATCAATTCCGTAACAGGGATATCGTCGGGAACAATCCGATCCATCGGATTTTGAGTTTCAGCACGATCGATCGCGACAACTGCTAAAGGCAGAAGTGGCAGAACGGCCCGAGTTTTAGATAGCCCTTCGCCAATCGGAAAAGTCTGCAGCTGATGCGGATTCGCCTTGAAATTACGGGTGCTGTGGTCGATGCGCTAGAAAATGTTGCCGACCAAGAGCGTTCCAAAGGCGTTCCGAAAGCGTTTTTAGAACGTGCACGCTAGCAAGCGCGCGGGTCATTTGTCTGACGTGGGGCAGTGTGGC
>CAZDZX010000105.1:7529-13400 GCA_964510005.1 uncultured Pirellulaceae bacterium | reverse complement strand
TAATAACTGGATGAATGGAGAGATGTCGTCGAAGTTGACGACTCCATTGCGATCGACATCGCCCAGCAAAACGGGAGGTGGATTGGCGGCTTGTATCGCCGCTTTGACCAAGCCCCCGCCATTCTGGGAAATGTAAACAAATCCATCGCCGGATACATCGATCCCGCTGGGGCTGATCGCTGCGTTGCGATAGGCGTTTGTCGTGATGTCCTCAAAGGTGGTGTCGGTCTTGCGGTTTTGCATGACGAAAAGCCCTGCATCGACAGATTGCTGTGAGTTCTGTTGCTGTGCCAGCCAAAGGGGCACCTCCTCGGTTTACAATCATGCGATCTCGGCAGAGCGATCCCAGTTGATCGATATCGAAATGGTGAATCAGGCACGGTCTGCGGGACGCCGAAACCGAGAGGGCTTCCCAGTTTGGAATCCTTGATAAGCCGACTTGCTCACGCGTTCGCAGCAGCGAACCGAAGAAACGAGATATTCTCGTTGTTGGTAGAAGTGTCTATAAAGTGGAGCTGAGGGGGCTCGAACCCCTGACCTTTTGGCTGCCAGCCAAACGCTCTCCCAGCTGAGCTACAGCCCCGGTTGAGTAAGGACAGAAAAGTATCATTCGGGTTCGGAGATGTCAAGAGAATGACGCCTCCGATTTCCCGTTCTCTGAATTTCCGTTGCCCGTTACGCGGCTTGGCGGCCTGAATCGCCTGCTGCGTTGAGCACTTCTGCTAGTGACTCGACCACATATTGCTGCTCCGCGAAGGTTAACTCCGGGAAAATCGGCAAACTAAGGACCGTTTCGGCGGCCGCTTCGGTGTTCGGAAGACTGCCCGTGGCGTAGCCCAAATCCTGAAAGCACTCCTGCTGGTGCAGGGGAACCGGATAGTAGATCTCGCTGCCGACGCCGCGTTGGCCGAGTTGCTCGCGAACTTCGTCGCGAGAGATTTCCGCGTTTTGAATGCGGATGGTGTACTGGTTCCAGACGTGCTCGCAATTCGGGTCCCGCTGGGGCAGGGCGATTTGCGACATTAAATCCGATGCCGCGAAGAGCGCGTCGTAGTTGTCGGCGTTTTGCTGACGGCCTCCGGAACAGGCGTCCAGATGCTTCATCTTCACGCACAGCATGGCGGCCTGAATCGAATCCAAGCGACTGTTGATCCCGACTTCCGAGTGGTAGTAGCGGGGACGCATGCCGTGGTTGGCTAACAGGCGTATCCGATCGGCCAGTTGTTCGTCGTTGGTGGTCAGCATGCCGCCGTCACCAAAGCCGCCAAGATTCTTGGTGGGGTAGAAACTGAAGCATCCGATTGAGCCTAAGCTGCCGGAGCCTTGTCCCTTCCAATTCGCGCCGATCGACTGAGCACAGTCTTCGATGATTTTGACGCCGTAGCGCTGTGCCATATCCAGCATGGCATCCATGTTGGCACACTGGCCAAATAAGTGCACCGGGATGATGGCTTTGGTGGACGGAGTGATCAGGGATTCGACATGTTCCGGATCGAGATTGAATGTTCCGGGGATGATGTCAGCGAATACCGGAACTGCCCCCAATCGATGGATCGCCGATGCGGTCGCAAAGAAAGTAAACGAGGGGCAGATCACTCGATCGCCGGGTTGGATGTTGATCGCCATCAGTGCGAGCAATAAAGCATCGCTGCCTGAGGCACAGCCAACGGCGAACTTTGCATCCGTTGCGGTTGCGACCTGTTCTTCCAGTTGCTGGCAGAACGGACCGCCCACGAAACGTCCTGTTTCGAGGATCTCGTCGAATGCCGCGCGGAATTCGTCTTTGAGTGGATTGTTTCCGCGGCCGACGTCCAGCAGCGGTACTGAGCTAACGGGAGCCTTAAGTCGCTCGCCGATTTTAATAGTGCGGGGGGAGTTCATCGCCACCTTGCCTCCTTGCAGGGGTTGGGTCAGAAGTTGGGGGAGATTAGATAGGTCGCGATAAGCGGTCAATAGAAGTGTCGCCAGTTTCTGCAGTTGTTCCAGTTTGTGCTGCTAGCAGCCCCCGTTACCTGCGCTGCAACAACGTTTGGAATTCGCATTCAGCGGATCTGCCTGCTTTCTACGGTATAGGCAGAACGTGTTCCAATGAACTCTGAAGTCTTGCGACATCAGCTACGTTGAGAATCGCCGGACTTGATAAAAATCCACAGCCTCTGCGGGCCAGTCTTTGCGGTTTCTTCGTTGCACTCCAATGGTTACGAAAGCCAAACTTTTGCTTATGTCGCTCATTCAAATAGGGCTTCAAAGGCGGCTGGCCCGCCTTTTGCGGGGGTGTTGGCGGAGATACTTCGTGTCATGACTTACAAATGGCTTTTTTTGATATTGTTAGCAATGAAAATAGGAGTTGCTGACAGTTAAGGGGTGTTGGAGGCTCATTCGTGTTGCCATCCAAATTGTCGTGATTTGCTTTTTGTGTTGGTTCGTTCGGCACGATTGGCATTCTGAAACTCGCCCTTTTAAAGACAGCTCAGCTTGTTCAATTTTCATGTCTAGAAAAAACTTAGGCTTCACGCTTGTGGAGTTGCTTGTCGTTATCGCAATCATTGGAATCTTGATTGGCATGTTGCTTCCTGCCATTCAATCGGTTCGTGAAGCCGCTCGGCTGACGCAATGTAAAAACAATCTGCGTCAATCCAGCCTTGCGTTGCACAACTACGAATCCGCCAACATGCACTTCCCTGCAGGATACACCTTCACGGCTCGCTCTTGGTTGTCGCAAAACGCCAGCCACTTCAGTTGTAAATTTTTTGCCGCCTGCAACATGTTTAAGTTTGGCTGAAGCTTTCAGTTTAAGAAGTGAATTTGAAATGCCGGTTGATGGACACGAAATGAGAGACGGATTTGGCAATCTGGGAGTCGGGGACGAGAGCCAACGTTTGGTCTTGGTAAGCGATCCGTTTGGCAGGGTGAGGACCGTCAAAAGCCACCGTTGCCGATATTGAGTCTCCTAAAAGCCAGTCAGAAATCACCGGATGGATTTTGGAATCACTCACCCGTTTGACCCATTGTGCCTCGCCGGTTGGCAGTCGATCAAGCGGGACCTCAAATTGTTTCACTCCTTGGGAGATGCCGCTGCCGTCAATTTTGCTGACGGCCTCTTTGCGCGTCCATGACCAGTAGAATGAATCTAGCTGTTCGGGATTACTCAATTGAATCCATTGTTCGAAATCAGAGCTGGAAAAAATACTCTCCGCCACCCTCTCCATGTCTTCGATGCCGGTTTTCAGCTCGATATCAATTCCCACGAGACTCGAATTGCAAAAAGCACAGATCGCTTGTGAACCACTTCGCGAAAAGCTGAAATTTCGTTTTCGCCCTTGGCTGTCGATCGCCCAGGGCTTTCCATTGAAGCCAATGTCGAATTTGATGTCTGCGGGTTTGATCTGTAGATGAAATGCTAAAACATGACGCAGAAAGAATCGACCCGCAATGAACCGATCCGCGTGTTCTGTGAAGTGGAATCGCTGGGCCCGCTCTTGCTCCTCACGTGTGAGAATTCGTGCTAACGCCGACGAGGAGTGCTGCTGCAACAGTTGGGCGACGTCAACATGCCACAAGTTAACTTCAAGACTGTTTTCCTGTTCAGTCATATTCCGGTGGCCGACTTCGATTCTAGCTGTATTTTGTTTCCAGAGTATTTGTCCAACACGCTAAGCTCGTCGCTTTGCGGCTTCACGGATGAATCGCGCGAAGGATGTCGTACTCTGTGCTTATCTGTTTCATCCGTAGATTGATCAGCTCCGAAGTCTACTCCACGAAAATCGAGGCGTCAGACGGTACGCTCGGTCCTTGAGTGGTTGGCGAACCGTTGCGGAAGAAGCTTTGGACTCCCGAATCGAATTCAGTGTAGATCGAGAAATCAAACGGAGGGATGATGTCAGCGATGCCTTCCTTTTCTGCTTGCAATCGAAGCACTCGTTCAAAGTAGATAAACGGAAAATTGGTCTGGGGTCGTTTCTTATACACCCACTGAAAGCTTGTCTGAATCAACTTGGATGGAAGTTCACCTGTTCGCACACGAGCGACAAGGACAGTTAGGAATGCTCGCTCTTCGACACGTCGCGTTTTCAGAATGGCGTTGAGTTGCTGTTCGTACTGGGCGAATCGTTTGTCCGTAAAATCTTCGGGTGCAAACGTTTGTGCATTGCAGCTGTCGAATGACAGGAAAAATGAGCTTGCGACGAAGATCAGGATCGCGAAACAGCCGCGCGAGAGGGTATGCATAAGTTTTCCCACTATTGATAAAATTCCAACCGTTGGTGGGGGATATCAGCTTTCTCTCCCGAGAAACAGTGAAAAACTTACAAAAGTTCGACACCTTTAGAGGCGATGAATGTTTACAGTCACTGGTTATAATAGTTTCCAGTCCAAACCGTATCATTCTGGAGTCCTAAAAACGTGGCAAAAAATCCCGAAAATCAAACGCCTGATAACTCTCAAGCCGGATCGACTCGTCGTGCTTTTCTTAAGACAGGTGCCGCAGTTTCGGCTGCCGCATCGGTCGCGGCATCACCATCGTTGTCGCTGGCTCGGTCCGCCAATGTTCGCGGTAGCAATACCTTTAAGGTCGGATTGATTGGTGCTGGTGGACGCGGACGAGGTGCTTCGATCAACGCCATGAGTGCCCCTGGGGTGAACGTAGAACTTCATGCCGTCGCGGACGTTTTCGAAAAACGAGCGGCCGACGCGGTTGAACAGTGTAAAGAGCAAAAGGGAGATAAAGTCCAAGCCAACGCTGACACGACCTTTGTTGGCCTCGACGCATGGAAGCAGGTGCTCGACAGCGGTGTCGACATGGTGATCCTAGCGACCCCCCCCGGTTTCCGTCCCATGCATTTCGAAAAAGCAATTGACGCTGGAAAGCATGTCTTCATGGAAAAGCCCGTTGCCGTCGATGCAGCTGGCGTGCGACGCGTCATTGCGGCAGGTGAAAAGGCAAGCGAAAACAAGTTGACGGTTCAGGTCGGGCTGCAACGACGACACGAACCCTGCTATCGCGACGCGATTACGCGGATTCAGGAAGGCATCATCGGGGATCTATCCTACGGTCGTGTGTATTGGAACGGTGGTGGGGTTTGGAATCGACCTCGTGACGCCGATGATAGCGAGTTGATGTATCAGCTGCGAAACTGGTATTACTTCAACTGGATGTGTGGCGATCACATCGTTGAGCAACATATTCACAATCTGGACGTCATCAACTGGGTGAAAGGTGGCTTCCCTGTTCAAGCTCAGGGAACCGGGGGACGCTTGGTCCGCAAAGGTAAAAAGAACGGTGAAATCTTTGACCACCACGTGGTGGAGTATACCTACGAAGACGGTTTCCAGATGTTTAGTTTCTGCCGGCACATTCCGAAGTGTTGGAACCACGTCGGAGAGTACGTGTATGGAAGCAAAGGTTACGCCAATCTTTCGAAAGGAAAGATTTACGACAACGACAACAAAGTCATCTTCGAAGCTGAAAACACGAAGCATCGTGGTCACCAGTGGGAGCACGATGACATGTTTAAAAACTTGGTCGATGGCATCTATGTCAATGAAGCCGAATATGGTGCCAAAAGCACGTTTACCGCTATTTTGGGACGCTTGGCGACTTACAGCGGCAAGGTTGTTGAGTGGGATCAGGCGTTGGCAGGATCTCGAGATCTTGCGGACGTTGACTCGATCACCAAATTGGATGGTCCAGCACCCGTGACACCGCTCGACGATGGAACCTATGCAGTCCCTGTTCCTGGTGTGGATGCGAAATCGATTCTCGGAACAAAGAAAGGGCCCGGGGGCAAGAGAAAGCGAAGAAGTTAGGAATTGAATCAACGTGAAATTCTGGAGCCCTCTGTCGTTATTCGGCAGAGGGCTTTTTTCGTGCGC
>CAZDZX010000105.1:0-7429 GCA_964510005.1 uncultured Pirellulaceae bacterium | reverse complement strand
GTTTCGCTGCGTGGGGCAAGCGATGAGCTTCTGTAATTTAGCGACGGAGTGATCACCCAGCGGCGGGTTTGCAGCGGCAGCGAAGGCTTCCCCATTCGGGTTGTAGTAAACATCGCAGCTGTAACAGTTTCCAATAAACCTTTCCGGTCAGAAAAGGAAAAGGTTTAAGAAAAGGGCTCAGGAACAGGGTGAGGCTGCCGATACCACGGGCATCAGGGCTGTCATGAGGACCCCTGCAAATGCGACACGGAGGGTTTGCCAATACAGATCTGATTCGCTCCAAAGGTGTCGCGATGTCAAAAACCGCTCCCCACTACTTTTTACTTACCGAATTTGACTACGACCCCGCCCAAACTGAAAAAGGAGGGCGGTGGAGGTTCGTACTTGAGTCGATGAATTCCGACGATCGCGTTGAGGTGTCCGAACGCGAAGTCGACGTATGGGGGGAGCGGTTACAGCTCTTGGCTGTGGTCCGAGGTGTCGAAGCACTGGAACAGCCCTCGCGATTAATGCTGATCACTGCCAGCCAGCTGGTAGGACAAAGGATCCGCAAAGGTTTCGATCGCTGGATTGAAAACGAATGGCGTTGGGAACGTTTTGGTTTGATGAAACCGATCGCCAACGCGGATCTGTGGAAGCGCATTCACGCTGCCACCCTGATTCACAAAATTGATTGTCGGGTTTGGCAGTTTGCTCGAAACCGAACCCATCAAAATCTGGCATCCCCCCGGTTTCTCAGTCCCCAACCCCAGGCTCAACAAGGCCCGGTTGAGTTCGAAGAGACCCACCCGTTGCCACCGACCTCTCCTGTGGGCCCAACTCCTGCCTCCCACGACCCGCGATTCGTCCCTACCCGAACAGGCTGGACGCGAGTCACTGAAATTGACCCTGATAGCAGCAGCCAGCTCTCGTTCCCGCATTTGTTCAGCGGCGCGTTGAACTGAGCCGTTGGTCTTCGATTTTTCGCTCTACAGCGACCTGTACGGATCAGAGACCTGATCTGAGCGAAATTTTCGTCTTGAGCTGCTAAAAGTCGCGTTTTATCCCTGTTTTATTGAATCCTGTACCACTGAGCTACCGATGAACGTCCTGCCCATTTTGGAACGAAAGAAGCTTGAACGCATCATTTCGGGAAGATACGAAAATCCGTTTGAGGTACTTGGTCCGATCGCTGATTCAGACGATGATCAAGGCTATGATTTAAGGGAAAACCCCCACCACCAAACACTGGTTCGGGCATGGCTGCCGAAGGCAGAAAAAGTCTGGGTCGTGAGCGAATCAGAAACTGTTTCGATTGAGATGAAACCCAGTGGCGTTGCCGGTCTGTTTGAGGCTCACTGCCCAACGGGCCTGTTCGAAATTGAAGCTGGCAAATACAAGTTTAAGTACTCCGATGGCGACAACACGATGAGCATCCACGATCCCTACGCGTTTGATCCTCTGCTGACAGATATGGATTTGCATCTGTTCAATGAAGGCACGCACTTAGAAATTTACGAAAAGCTGGGCGCTCATCCCCGCGTCATCGACGGGACTCGGGGTGTTAACTTTGCGGTCTGGGCTCCCAACGCGCAAGGCGTTAGCGTGGTCGGAGATTTCAACGATTGGGACCTGAGCCGACATCCGATGCGAAAGCTGGTCCCCAGCGGAATTTGGGAACTGTTCATCCCAGACATGGAAGTCGAAAGTATCTACAAGTTCAGCGTGACCGATGCCCATGGCAATGTCGTCGAGAAATCCGACCCGTTTGGGTTCGCTGCCGAACTTCCTCCACGCACCGCATCGATTGTCAAAGACATCGATAACTATCAATGGAGCGATGAGTCATGGATGACCCAACGTGCCGAAACACCTGTCTTCGATGGCCCCGTTTCGGTCTACGAGCTGCATCCCGGTAGCTGGCGCAAAGACGATGGTGCTCACAACGGTTGGATGAACTATCGCGAATTGGCTCATCAGATCGTGGAGTACTGTAAAGAGCTGAATTTCACGCACATTGAATTGATGCCGATCACCGAACATCCCTACACCGGAAGTTGGGGTTATCAAACGGTTGGTTATTTTGCGCCCACCAGTCGCTACGGGACTCCCGATGACTTTATGTACTTCGTGGACTATTGCCACCAGCATAATTTGGGCGTGATCGTGGATTGGGTCCCCGCTCACTTCCCCAAAGACGCCCATGGGCTGGCCAAGTTCGATGGTACCGCGCTGTATGAACATGCCGATCCGCGACAGGGAGAGCACCCCGATTGGGACACGCTGATCTTCAACTACAGCCGCAACGAAGTGTCGAACTTCTTGATCGCCAACGCAATGTTCTGGTTGAAAAAGTATCACATTGATGGGATTCGCGTCGATGCCGTGGCTTCAATGCTGTACCTCGACTACAGCCGTAAAGATGGAGAATGGATTCCCAACGAACACGGTGGCCGTGAAAATCTTGGCGCGATCGATTTCATGAAACGCCTCAATACTCACGTGCACGCCGAATGCCCCGGGATTCTGACGATCGCCGAAGAATCAACGGCATGGGGTGGAGTCTCCAAGCCGGTTCACGAAGGTGGATTGGGTTTCAGCCTGAAGTGGAACATGGGCTGGATGAACGACTCGCTGCGTTACTTCGGAAAAGAATCGATTCATCGTAAGTATCACCACGATGAATTGACCTTCAGTCTGATCTACGCCTTCACCGAGAACTTTATGCTGCCGTTTTCGCACGACGAAGTGGTGCACGGAAAAGGTTCGCTAGTCGATCAGATGCCCGGCGACGTCTGGCAAAAGTTCGCCAACCTGCGTTTGCTGTATTCCTACATGTGGGCTCACCCCGGAAAGAAGCTCATGTTTATGGGCTGCGAATGGGGCCAATGGAACGAATGGAATTGCGATGCGGGCTTGCAGTGGGATTTGCTGCAGTGGGATGACCACAAAGGCCTCAGTAAGATGGTCGGTGATTTGAATCGGATCTATCGCGACGAACCTGCTTTGCACGAGCTTGATTTTGATGCTGATGGTTTCGAGTGGATCGACTGCATGAGTCGCGATGCGAGCGTGTTGGCGTGGATCCGCAAAGCCAAGGATTCTGACGACCACATCCTCGTTTGCAGTAACTTTACGCCATTCGTACACCGCGAATATCGTGTGGGTGTTCCCGGACCTGGTACTTATCGATCGATTTTCAACAGCGACAGTGAGTATTACGCGGGTTCCAACATTGGGGTCAATTCGGCCAAAGCGGAACAGATCGAGGCTCAGGGGCGTGCATGGTCAATTCAAGTCGACTTCCCGCCGTTGGCCACAGTGATGTTCAAGCCCGAGTAGGGACGAGGGCAGTGGGCCCTGTCTGACGAAGGGCAGAGGGTGCCCGCAATTCGATACGGAAAAATGCGAGTGCTGGGTGCCATGGTCACGCTCGTCGTGACCATGTTGGTTCAGGCATCGCAGGCAGGTTGGGATTCGCTTCAAGCTAAACATCGGGCGTTCGCACGTTCACGCTATACGCCTGAACATGGCAACCAATTGAATTGACAGAGAATGATTGCCGGAATACCGGCGAGCGACGGTGCACGCTATTTTCTACGGCCTTCCAATTGGACCACCAGCTGATCGATGTCCGCACGGGTGATGCCGCTGATTCGCTGAGCCTGATCCAGATTCACGGGACGGAACTTGGAAAGCTTTTCTTTGGCTTCCTTCCGCAAATGAGTAATCGATTCATAGTCAAATGTGTCAGGGATGCGACGCTCCGCCATCCGACGACGACGCTCAATCATGGTTTGCTGTCGATCCACGTAACCCGAATACTTGGTGTCAAAGGTGACTTGTTGAGCCACGTCTGGGCTGACTTCCGATAGTTCGCCGACCACGGCAACCATGTCATCCCAAGTCGTTTCGGGGCGACGCATCAATTGCTGCAGCGTTTTTTGCCCCAATCGCGTTGATTCAAACAGCTTAATCAGGCGGGCGATCTCGGCTTCCTTTTGTTCAACGCGGGCGGCTCGCTGCGATGAAACCAGCCCAAACTCGGCGGCGATCGGAACCAGCCGACGGTCGGCGTTGTCCTGACGCAGCAGCAAACGAAAATCGGCGCGGCTGGTAAACATCCGATACGGTTCATCGACGCTCAGTGTGACCAGATCGTCGGTGAGGACGCCGATGTAGGCGTTGTTGCGTTCAAGGACCAGATCGCCTTTGCCAGCAACGGATGCGGCCGCGTTGGCACCTGCGATCAAGCCTTGGGCTCCGGCTTCTTCGTAGCCCGTGGTGCCATTGATTTGGCCGGCAAAGTACAAACCCGAAACGGATTTCGTTTCGAGCGTGGGGCGCAGTTGATTTGGTAGACAGAAATCGTATTCGACGGCGTAACCGTAGCGCATAATCCGAGCGTTCTCTAATCCGGGGATCAGCTTGAACATTTCGTCTTGGACATCGCGGGGCAGGCTGGTTGAAATCCCATTCACGTAGACTTCCTGCGTGTCGCGTCCTTCGGGTTCGAGGAACAGCTGGTGGCGATCGCGGTCTGCAAATTTGACGACTTTGTCTTCAATCGAAGGACAATATCGCGGACCGGGGCCGTGGATCTGGCCGGTGTACATCGGGGCCCGATGCAGATTGTCGTTGATCAGTTGGTGCACGTCCGGATTGGTGTACGTAATCCAGCAGGGCATTTGCTCAACGGAAAAGTCTTGGGTTTCGAAAGAGAACGGTTGCGGGTTTTCGTCGCCGGGTTGAATCTCCGTTTTGTCGTAGTCGATCGTGCGACTGTTCAGCCGCGGAGGCGTGCCTGTCTTAAAGCGGCTCAGTTCGAAGCCCAACCGATTCAGCGCCGCACTGATTCCCGTGGTGGTGCCTTCGCCGGCTCGTCCGCCTTTGATTTTGGATTCGCCGGTGTGCATCAACGCCGACAGAAAAGTACCTGTGGTCAGGATGACCGTCGGGGCTCGATACTGGAAACCGCCTTTGACTTGAATGCCGACAATCTTTTCGCCGTCGGCAGTCGATTCGGTCAGCAGGTCTTCAACGATTTCTTGGCGCAGGTCGAGATTTTCTTGTCCTTCAATTTCGCATTTGACCCAATGCTGATAGCCCCGTTTGTCGGCTTGGGCGCGTGGGCTGTGCATGGCTGGCCCTTTTCGCATGTTGAGCATGCGGAACTGGATCCCGGTGGCATCGATGGCGCGTCCCATCAAACCACCCAACGCATCGATTTCGCGAACGAGGTGGCCTTTCGCGACGCCCCCGATGGCTGGGTTGCAGCTCATCTGACCGACCGTATCTAGGTTGGTCGTCAGCAATGCCGTGCTCGCTCCCATCCGCGCAGCGGCGGCAGCGGCTTCAGTGCCCGCATGTCCGGCACCAACCACGATAACGTCGTAATGATAGGAAGAAGATTGACTCATTGAATGTCTGGTTTCAAATGTTGAAGTTCAAAGCCGGTTTATGGTTTCGCGTCTGGAGCAATCGTGTCGGCCGGGACGATCGCATGGGACGGTTCGTCGCCGACGACAAAATGGCCCAATGGATTCTCTTGATCATCGGTGACCAGGAAGACCGCACCCGTGGTGGCCTTGAACGGTTTTCGCCAAGCCGCCTGCAGCGTGCCAAAAGAGTTCTTTTTGCCGTCAACGGATAGCCCAAAAATCTTGATCGGGCGAATTCTTCCATTGGTAATCATCACTTCGAGCGGAGTTCCGGTTTGTTGGGGCGGTGTGCTGGTGTGCGATTTCGCTGATTTCCATTCTAGCTTCGGCAATGAGGTCACTGTCGAGGAAACGTAGGGGGCGTAATCGGTCGGGGCGTGGGAGCGCATTTTTTCAATCAACGCCCCATGCTCTTTTCGCTCGGCCAGATTCTCCCACTCGTAAGGATCGGCTTGGGTGTCGTAAAGTTCGCGCTGGCCATTGGCGTATTCGATATAGCGATAACGTTTCCCACTGATGCCATAGTTTTTGGGGCGATCCAGAAACGTGACCGAAACGTGCGGCCAATCGGCAGCGGGTTCTTTTAGCAGTGGTACGAGGCTGGGGGCGTCGTTGGATTTCTTCGCAGGCAGGCCTGCCAGCTGGGCCAACGTCGGAAACAGACTAAGCAGGTTGACGGGTTGGTCGCAGACAGATCCTGCTGTTGTGCCGCTGGGGAGTGCGGGTGTGTTTTTTGGGGCGCGAATCATCAACGGCACCCGAGTGCTGGCTCGCCACGCGGTATATTTTTGCCAGTGTTGTTTTTCACCAAGATGCCAGCCGTGATCACTCCACAGCACAACAATGGTATTGTCCGCGTTGGGTCCGTTGTCCAAAGCGTCGAGCACGTTTCCGATCATGGCGTCGGCGAATGCGATGGAAGCCAGATAGCCTTGGATGCCTTTCTTCCACTGTCCGTTTTTTTGAATGTGTTCAAAGTATCGATTCTTGCCGCGTCGCTGGGCTTCGGAGGGCAGGTCATCCAAATCGTTTTCTCGATAGCCTGGCGGTAACTGAATGTCCGCGAGGGGAAACAGATCGAAGTACTTCTTGGGAACAAACCAAGGCTCGTGGGGGCGGTAGATTCCACAGGCCATAAAGAAGGGTTTGTCATGCTTCTTTTTGAGTTGCTCGCCTACCCACTGAGAAACCAGCCAGTCTCCACCAAACTCTTCATCGGAAACATCCAGCGGTCCCCAGTCCGTTTCGATGTACTGCCATGAACCCGCGCGAGGCAGGCTGAGGGGCCGGGGGTCGGGGTAGAGCATCCGCGGAAAGGGATCTTCGGTTTCTTTGGGAGGATGATACTGGTCCCACGATTGGGCGTCAGTGAAATAGTGCAGGATCTTGCCAGAGCCGGCTGACCAGTAGCCATTGCGGGAGAAATAGGCGGGGATCAATTCAGCATCGGGCAGGACTTTCCGCATGCTTTGGCGGTTGTCGTAGACTCCGGATTTGTGCGGCGAGATCCCGGTCATGATGGCCGTTCGCGACGGGTTGCAGGACGGGGCAGGGCAGTGGGCGTTGGTGAATAGCATTCCGCTGCCGGCCAGTCGGTCCATGTTGGGTGTTTTGGCCTGAGGATGTCCTTGCATGCAGCCGATCCAGTCATTCAGATCGTCGACAGAGATGAACAAGACGTTGGGCGCCGATTTGTCGTTTGGTGCCGTCGGTTCGTTGGCATCAGCGAGGTTGTACGACAGGATTCCGAATGCAATGGCTGCAATTTGAATCAGTGTTCGTTTCATCGGGGGCTCTGGGAATAGACGGGCCGGCAACATGTAAGCGTGAGGTTCTTATCATACGGCAATCGGGTTTGAGATCATAACGAGGATCTCGTGATGAACGTTGTTTGGAGGGGGTAGAGGGTCGCGGAGTAGGTTTTTAATTGAGGCAGCGGTTCCGTTCCGAGCAAGCGTGTGCCCGGTGGGGGCTGGGGGAGTGTGAACTGCCGGGCCTTTGGCCCTGAG
>CAZDZX010000104.1:0-13452 GCA_964510005.1 uncultured Pirellulaceae bacterium | reverse complement strand
CTAAACATCAATCACGAAAAAAATACGAAATCTAACGCAAATCGCCCGATAACAAAGAGTTGCACACGGAGCACTCATTCGGGCGGGTTTGAGTTAATGCGGGGGAAACGGAGATGACAATGCGATGCACACGAAGCGCGGCTTGCATGCGTTTTTCAATATTTAGATCACTCGTCCGAGGCTAGGTGGTCGCTGACGTTATTAGGCTAAACAAATGTACCGACGCCTAAAACAACATGCTTGCCCCGCTTGCAGAGAGCCGATGATCGTAGATTGTTGGGCAATGGCTGTGCGTGTGAGTTGGAGGCGTAAACGTGACTCTTCGACACCCTGTAGAAAATGCGGGTTGTCCGTTCGCTATTCGTCAACTAGATCTTTCGCACTCAGTTGTTTTAGGTCATTGCCCTTGATTGTTGCGGTGGGGGCAGTTGTGTTTTTCCCAACGATAGTCCATGAAATGTGGAGCATCGAATTGTGGCTCCTGTTATGCTTTCTTTTCATCACTAGTATTGCAGTGCAAGTGCATGACATCTTGCGTGGAACGGTAGTCGAGGTGCCCGGGCAGAACGCGGTGGCACCTGAAAGCAGGAGATTGGTCAAATGCCCCTTCGCAAAACTGATGCGCGTGATAATAATGCGTTGAAGCGAAGTGCCGTGCTTCGGGGAATGGGATGGACAATCTAATCACGGCACTCGGTTAACTAAAACGTTATACCGCTTACACCGCCGCATATACGTTGGCCCGCTCGGAGAAGCCCGACTTGCTGGTTGGTCGCGATAGATGCTGCCAATCCAAAACCCGGGGCTACAGGGCTACAGCCAACCCCAACAAAATGCTTGTCTTGTGGTCTCCCAGTAGAATGCCACCAATCACCATGATTACAATTGTGACCAAAACAGTAACGTAGACGCTGGAAGCCTATACTAGCTGCCTTTTTGCATCGCCTAGTTCACCCACGTCGCGAAACCGAGGAAGTTGCCTCCGAACACGCGTTGAAATCTTGTCCATGTTTCGGGTTTAGAAACTTCCCCGTGCTCAATATAGGGTTTGGCGCCGACGCCCTGCAGCCACAGCACCACATCGAGATCTTGAGGTTCGGTAAAGAAACGTTTGATGTTCACGCCGCGAGTCTTGTCTGCGCCCCGCCAGAATATCGCCAGCAGCTCGCCATTGAGAATCTTCTCGCTCTCGTCCAAAAACTCGCCCCAACTGGTAATCATTTCCTTCGTAAAACGGACTCGGCTAACGGCCGATTTTTGAGTCGAACTAGGAATCCACTCGGCATCATTATCCGTTTCTTTTTGGATCTCGACCCACATTGTACGGCTTTGCTGGATGGTCGTGAGCATGTGTTCGCGGGCGCTTTTCATTCTGTCGGCGTCAACCAGTTTTAGTTTTGATTGATGAATCGCGGCAATGAAATCAATGATCATCTCGTAATTGAAAGGAGATTTTTTTATATCAACTTCCTCTCGTAAGAATTCGTTCTCAAGCACTGGGTTCTCAAAAACGCGATGGGCCGCAACTTCCCACATGTCCTGCTGGTCGTAGGCCAATACAAAATCACACATCGCCGAAAGTAAATTGCAGTAACCTCGCAGCCAGTGTACGTCGGCTTTGTCGAAACAAATTGTCGGCGGGCTCAGGTCTCCCGACCGAGGTAGAAACTGCCGCGCAAGGGTCTGCAGCGATTCTCTTTTTTCAGTCTTGCCATCCGAATTCAAATCAAGATAGTACTTCAACGGACTCATTCTAAGTTTCACATCATCCGCTTTGATGTCTTCCAGAGTTTTATCGGCCACCGCCAAATCCGCTTCGAGCTTGACAAAAATCTGTTTAAATTCCTTGTAGCTGATTTCCAAAGGGCGATCGTTTGCGGGGACCGGTAAACGTAAAAACGGTACCGCCCCCAGTCGCGTCGCACCATAGCGGTGAAAGGATTGCCCCATGGTTTCGATCGCCCGAAAGAATCGAACCGTTCCCAGTGCAAAACGCATGTCGTCGTTTTTCGGATCCTTTTCGAGGGCGCTGAAAGTTTCCTTTTCGCACTCTTTGGTTTTTCCCGCCATCATCAAGTTTTCGAAGGGGAACTCGTTTTGACCCCAGCAAGTGTTAACGCTGCACGCCAGATACAGCATCACTAATAACAATCGACTGCACATTTTTCAGTCTCCCAGATTTTCGTTTTGATATCAGAACCTACTAGAGCCCGCCGAATTTGTTTCGGGATTGTTGATGAATTTTGAAAAAGTCAGAATGGTGTCATGGTGATTGTTATGAGCAAAAAGCAATCGACCGTTCCGAAAGCAAGAATTCACCGGTTATGGCTCAGTTCTAACACGAGGGCTTCGCAGGAGCCCATTTCGATGATTCCATCTTTCGCCGGGTCTTTTTTATCGCTGGAAAGCAACACCGTCTGGCCAGCGACATTGATGGAATGGGGTTTCGGATCGCTGCCCGGCTCGCATAAACGCACCAACACGCGGAGACCGGACGATAAGTCGCTGGCGGGATAGGTCATTTCGAATACACCCGCCGCCGAGTCGGCAGTGACCGCTAGGCTCTGCGAGTCGATGACTCCGCTCTGCTGAAACTTCTTGCGGATCTTGATAAGGTTCTGGTACCAAGTCCACATTGGTGCGTCTGTTGTGGACAGCGGTTCTAGCTTTGAACGAAAGAACGATTGCTCATCGAGGGGCGACAAGCCGCCAAGTTTTGCGGAGAGTTCAGGAAACTCCCCCGCCCTGCCCTTTTCCACGCCTTCGCGAACCCATGGATCGCTGAAGTCCGCGAAAAACAGGAAAGGAGTCTCTGCTGCAAACTCCTCGCCCATGAAGATCATTGGAATCGACGGGTAGAGCAAATAGAGAGCGGCTGCGGCTTGTTGGAATTTGGGCGATGCCAATTGGTGCAGGCGCAAACCGAGCGGATGGTTTCCGACGGTGTCGTGGTTTTGAAAACCGATCACAAACGAATCCAGTTCGGCCCGCTCTCCGGCGTCGTTTCTTTCATAGGGAAAGTTCTCATGAATAAATCCCTGATGTAGAGCTCGGGCTAGATCTTCGCCGCCACGGTGTTCGCGATGGCAGAGGTCCAACCCCGGTTGGGCAATGCCCAGAACCGAGTGCATCATGCAGTCGCTCCAAACCGCATCGAAGCCCGTCCCTGCGGTCGAGGTTTCGCGCGTCAGCGAGGCGCTGCGCACATTGGTTTCGCCAATCAGATGGATCGGCCAGTCGAGGTCGTCGCAGTTTTCGTCGACAGAGCGGGTGATAGACATCGAAACTGGTTCGTCGCTGTCGTCATACATGAAATGCACGGCATCCATACGCAAACCGTCTAAACGATAGTTGCGGATCCAGTGCACGGCACAATCGGACATGAAGTCGCGAACCGGCTGGTTGTGTCGGCCGTCGAAATTCAGGCCATCCCCCCAAGGCGTTTTACGTTTTTGATTGAAGAACGGTCCGAACTCCGAAAGGTAGTTGCCTTCGGGGCCCAGATGATTAAACACCACGTCTAGAATCACGGCGATTCCTAGTTCATGGCAATGATCCACCAGATCTTTGAATTGGTCGGGAGTGCCGTAGGTGTTTTGAACGGCCCAGATCCCGACTCCGTCATAGCCCCAATTCCATTTGCCGGGGCATTGAGCCAGGGGTAGCAATTCGATCGCGGTAACGCCCAGTTCGGCGAGTTTGCGAATGCCGGCTTTGGCGCTGGCAAAGGTGCCTTGCCGCGTAAAGGTCCCGATGTGCAGTTCGTAAATGATCAAGTCGCGTTTGGGTACGCCGGACCATGAGGATCGCCACGAGTATTGGCGATGGTCAATGGCAGTGTTCCATTGGTGGACCGAGTCTTCAAAAGCGTGGGAGGCTGGATCGGGCCGCGAGATTTCGCCGTTGAGCCGAAAGCGGTAGGCGTCTCCGTGGCTGACATCATCCACCGAGATTTCATAGAAACCATCGGCTGCCTGTTTCATTTCCCGAAATTGAGGCCGCGGATCGCGGGTTTCCAGCTGGACCGTTTTACAACGAGGCGCCCAAACACGAAAAGAAGTTTGATTGTCTTGGAAGTGGTGCCCGAACCGGCTGTTCATGGATGCGCCAGAGTAATCAATGCCTTAGAAAGAAAGGTCCGCAGAGCTTGATAACGAAATAAAAGAGCTAAGCGATCCCATCGGAATCCAAGATCTTCCCGTATTCAATTCGCGAATTCAAGCGGCTCGACGATCGGTTTCCGGTAGGCACATCGGAAGCAGTTGTTGGGCTTCAGACGCCAGTTCGTGGTTGGGCCATCGTCGTAGGAAATTTTGGAACAGCGCCAGTGCGGTGCTGCGGCGGTCGCACAGTAGGGAAGCGAGGGCGCAACCAAACATTGCGTCAGCATTTTCGGGCTCAAGTTTAAGAAGCCGGCTGGCAGCTCTCTCTGCTTTTTCAGCGATTCCTAACCGCTGATAGACCGCCAACTCTGTTTCCGCGACTTGGGGGCTATTGGGTGAGCTTTTGACGAGTGAGGTCAATAGTTCTACGGCACGGTCTTCTTCGCCATTGTCCAAGCACTCGAAAATGGCTTCCAATCCTCTGGCAATCTTCTGATCGGTGGCGGGCACAGAGCCCACCGATGGCTCATGTATCGATAGTTCTGATTGAGGTTTATTTGGGTGCCGCATCTTGAAACTCCATATATCTGAACAACCTGTATTTAATCGGATCGGCTGGAAATCTCAAAGACGAGTTTTTTGACAGTGTGTCGCTCTGATGTCAGGAGTGCGAATGGAGTCTTTGGGTCATTTTCTAACGTTGAGTTCGCAGGTTGAGCCTGCATTGGTCCGAACCGTCCCGATTTGCGTGGCGAAACCAAATCCAGCATCGGCTAGCAGAGCCAAGATTTTAGGCACATTTTCTTCTGCCGCGCCCAGCAACAAGCCTCCGCATGTTTGCGGATCAAAAAGGGGCGCGACCAAGGGATCGATCACGTCGACTCCTGAAAATTGGACTCGTTCCATTAGCGTTCGATTGTCAGGAACCAAAGAACTTTCGATTCCCGCGGTTAACATTTCGGCCGTGCCGGGAAGCAATGGAATCGAGTCCATGTCGATCGTCGCCGATTTATTGCTGGCGCGTAGCATCTCAACCAAGTGCCCGCCCAATCCGAATCCGGTGACGTCGGTCATCGCCGCAACCGGGAACTCACGAATCAGCTCCAGCGCGACATCGTTGCTTTGCAGCATGGCGTCGATCAGCGACGGATAGTACTGCGCCGGCAAGCGACACTGCATCCACGCCGCCAGCAGATAGCCGGTGCCAATGGGCTTCGAAAGAATCAGGGCATCGCCGTCCTTGAGCTGTCCCTTGGTTTGCGTTTTTCCATTCAGATCGCCGATCACGGTAAATCCCGCCAGCAGCCGCGGCCCCTCGATCGAATGGCCGCCGACAATCGCGGCTCCCATGCGGGCGAATTCGTCGTTGGCTCCCGACATCAACTCGCGCATCGTCTGCAGTTGTTGGCGAGGGTGCATCACCGGCAATTGAATCGTCGCCAGGGCCGCCGTCGGTTGGGCTCCCATCACAAACAGGTCGCTGGCCGAGTGCAAGGCGGCGATGCGACCGGTGATCCACGCATCGTCCAGCGGGCTGGCAAAAAAGTCGACCGTGGCGGTGACGGTGTTGTTAGTCGTTCGAATGACCGCTGCATCATCGGGTTGATCCAAACCGACAATGATTTTGTCGTTGGTTTCGATGGTGAGTTCTTCCAGCACCGACGAGAGGATTTGTCCGCCGATTTTTCCGCCGCAACCAAGGCAGCGCATGGCCTGTTCCGGGTCTTCGGGAGGCGCCATGTCCATCGGCATCGGTTCGTAGTTCTGGTACATGGCCATGAACTTGCGATCGATGTAGTCTTTCAGGTACCAGCACCATTTTCCGTAATAGCCGCGGCCCTTTCGTTGGGCGATCGATTTTCCATCGGCGGTGTTGACCAGTTTTAGATAGTCACGCTGCGGCTCATAAGTCTGCAGCGGTTTATTTTCGATGAATCGCTGCAGGTTGTCCCACAGAACTGGGCCTTGGCGGACCGCGAATACGCCAGCTTTGTCGGTTTCGCGTCCGCGGATGGTGGCCGAATCGCCAACGACAAAAATGTTGTCGTGCTGTTGCGTTTGCAATGTGGGGCGAGTCGAAAGAAAGCCACGTTCGTCCTTTTCCCAATCCAACTGTTGGATCAATTCGGGCGGTGACGCCGTGGTGCCCCAAATGATGATGTCGGCATCGAGGGTGCTGTCGTCGGACATCCGCAAGCCGGTTTCGATAATGGCAGCAACCGCTTTGCCGCAAACCGATTGGATATTGCGACGATCCAGTTGCGTGTTGATTTTCTCTCGGGTCGATTCGGCGAGTGCTTTTCCGATTTCGCGGGAACGCGTAACCAGCGAGATTTCTCGAGCGTGGTTTCGGGTCTTGAGTCGCTGGTCGAGGCAGAAGGCAGTCTCGATGGTGCCGATCCCGCCGCCCACGATTGCGATTCGCGTTGGTTGGTCGGTCGGCAGCGCCGCCATTTTCGCCTCTAGCCGTTGGAAAAAGGTCTGCATCGGCTTGATCGCCAGCAGCGGCTTTTCGGATTCAAGTTCGACTCCCGCGAACGTCGGCCGCGAGCCGATTCCCATCGCGATGGCGTCATAATCGAGGATCGGTCGTTGCTGGAAGTGGATCTTGCCAGCGGCCGGATCAATTGCGGTCACCCTGTCCAGAATCAGGGGGACGTTGGCACTGCGGCAAAAACGGACCAGATCGATCTCCATATCCTCGATCGGATACTGCTCCGCCATCACGCCGGGCATCATGCCCGAGTAGGTTGCCACCGGAAAGTCCGATACAACAACCAGACTTGCGTTTTTAATCGGCTCCATTTTCCACATTCGCAGAACATGGGCATTGGTATGACCGACTCCGATGAGTACAACGGTATTCTTGCCTCTGTTCGTTTGCATCCGGCTTCTGATGTCCTCCCAAATTTCTCGCTGGTATCTACCATTCAAGATTAGTCGAGACTTCGGTCCAGGCACAGGGCGGGAGCCGCGATTGGTGGATGGCATTACGAGTCAACAGCCCAATCGATCGCAGGGTTCGAATGCCCCGCGTTTTCAGTGGTTGATCGAAACAGCCCTGATTGCGTTGGCTTTTTCTCTGTACGCCGGTTCGCCGGCCCCTAACGTTAACGAATCCCATTATCTCACCAAAGCCACCCATTTTTGGAACCCGCAGTGGTGTGCCGGTGACCTGTTTTTGGGAAGTTCGTTCTCCCACTGGTTCTTTTATGCAGTTTTGGGTTGGCCCACCAAATTCCTTACCCTGACTCAGTATGCGTGGTTTGGCCGAATCCTCACGTGGGTGCTGTTGGCGTTTGCGTGGCAGCGGCTGAGTTTCGCAGTCGTGCCGTTTCGATTCATGTCGGTTCTGTCAGCAATGTTTTTTCTGCTGCTCAATGACCGTTTCCATATGGCGGGTGAATGGGTCGTTGGTGGATTTGAAGCCAAAGGTATCGCTTACTTCTTTGTGGTGTTGGCGCTGTCGTTTGTGGTCAAAGGACGATGGAAATATGTCTGGCCCCTGTTGGGCGCCGCGTCGGCATTCCATGTGCTGGTTGGCGGTTGGTCAGTGTTGGCGTGTTTTTATTGCTGTGCTGCGGGTTGGATTCGACGAGGCAACGAGCGATCAATGGATCCCGGGTTCTGGAAAGCTCGGTTGAAGGAAAATTTGATTGGCCTGACGCTGGGCGGATTGTTGGCGTTGCCCGGAATTATTCCGCCGATTTTGGCCGATCTGGGGACTCGTCGTGAAACGATTTTGCATGCGCATAATATTTACGTCTCCCATCGGATTTCCCACCATCTCGATTTTGGAGCTTTCCCGGTTTGGCACGTCGCCCGATTTGCGTTGATGGTCGCGGTGTGGGCGGTGCTCTACAAATGGTTGCGGGACCGCTTGCTCCAAAATCCGATTATTTTTCATCGCAAGCTGGAGCCGATCCGTGATTTCGCCGCCGGTGCGCTGGTGATTTCGTTTGCTGGACTGGTACTCAGCGGCGGTGCTGAACTGGGAAAGCAGTTTCCCGTCAGCCTGTTACGGTTCTATTGGTTTCGTCTGGCGGATTTTGCGATTCCGGTATCGGTATCGCTGGGCTGTTGTTTCGTGATCGTGTTCTGGTTGGAACGAGAGAGAGACTTGCTGCGACGATGTTCCTGCATGTTGTTTGTCGTGTGTATTTTGCTGGCGTCGGTGTTAATGATTCGGGACAAGCATCGGGTTGCGATCCCGAATGCCGATTTGAGATCCTTGCCTCAGTATCCTGGCAGTCCGGAACGTTTTTACCAGTCGTGGCAGAATTGGAAAAAGATGTGCCACTGGGTCTCGGAAAACACGGCTGCCGATGCGGTCTTTATTACTCCCGACCAGCAGCAGACGTTCAAGTGGTACGCTGGTCGGATCGAAGTCGTGGCGTGGAAAGACATTCCCCAAGATGCGCAGTCGATCGTCGAATGGGACCGTCGGCTGATTGAGCTCAACGATATTCAGAAAGCTGCCGATTTGGAGTTGTTCCAATACTCGGACGAAAAGCTGGCTGAGTTCGCACAGGAGTACGTCGCCGACTACATGATCGTGCCTCAGCGAGTTTACGATCTGGCGGCTGCAGATCCGAGCTTTGATCGGTCTACATATGAACAGGTCTATCCAGCGCCGGGTGTTAAATCAACGTGGGTCGTGCTGAAGTTTTGAACCGATTCTCTGCCATCGAGACGATCTTGGAGGGTCAGAGACTGGCATCGGATTGTAACGACGCGATGAGGAGTTCGGGGTTGTATTGAATTCCAACCCGACGCGCAAGCGAGGGTTCGATCCCTCACTCGCGTTTTGGATTTTTCGCTGGCTGTGCAGCGGTAGAGCTCTAGAAGATTGTGCTCTATTGCGGCTCTAGAAGTTTTCTTCGCCTTTGCCGATCTTCGTTTCGTCGGCTCCTTTCGCCTTGTGTTTGATGATGCCGGCGTCAACGAGTTGTTTGACGAGGTTTTCCATCGCACTGAAGCTACGCAGAAAACCATCCGGTGGCATGATGATACGTGCTTTAGCCTGCAAGCTTGGCTTGTTGCTTTCGTCGCGATGAGAGCCTGCCAGTGACAATAGATCCAGTCGCACCATGCCTTTAGAGAGGGTGATTTCGCCGATCTCGTCTGCATAAATCTCGTCGTGTGCCATCAGAATTTCCTTGGACTTTGAATAGAGGGAATAAACTCGGAACGGTGTCCCAGAAATGTCTTTTTCACGATCAGGCGAATGCTGTCAAGACAACGCCGTGACGCTGTCAATAAATTGAGTGAAGGGCTAGCGGAACTGTAAAATGGGTAACTTGGTTTGTGTCGTTCGAATAATCCTCTCGACACCCCAAATTGATTTTGATAATTACCACGACACGAACTCACTTAAGGGCTGCCGAGGCCCAACAAAAATCGGGAAACAAGGATGTCCGACCGGAATCGAATTGTAGATGGAGTCAACACCGCGCATCAGCTTGCGCTGGGTGTGGCGATAGGCGCTGTCATTGGCATGGTGCCCAAAGACTCCGCGTTTTCATGGATCATGGTTTTGATTCTGCTGATCAGCCGTGGAAATCTGTTGTGTGGAGTGCTTGCCGCAGTCGGGCTGTCCATCATCAGTCCCCACTTGGACGGCTATTTCGATCCCGTTGGAATGTTTGTGTTGAATCATGATTCGCTGCAAGCCGTTTTCACCGAATGGATCAAAGTCCCATGGATGGCTTGGACTCGGTTCAACAATACCGTGGTGATGGGTTCATTGGTTTGCGGATTGGTTGCTGCGATTCCACTTTATGTTACTGCCCGCTTCTTTTTCAATGCGTGGGGGATTGCCCTCATTGAGTCCGTGACCCAGCTTCCTGTGGTTAGGATGTTTTTTGGAGAAGAAGAGGATGGGGTGCCGTCAGATCAGGAAGCCGTTTTGTCCTGAGAAGGGCATGGATTTTATGAAACGATTTAGAAATTTGGTGACTCGATTGGTCATCGTGGGGCTGCTGGTCCTAGCGATCTGGATCGCGCGCGAACCGATTGCCAAACAAGTGCTAACTCGGCAGGCAGAGAATTATGTCGGTGCCAAGGTCGAGATTGGGCAGTTAGGCATCAATTCCGGCGATGATTCCATTCATTTGGGCGGTCTGGAAATCACCGATCCCCGGTCTCCCGAAGACAATCTGTTTCAAGCAGAGGTCGGTCGTTTAAGTCTGGATCGCGGACGGCTGGCGTGGCGACAATTGTCGATTCCCCATGCACGGTTCAGCGAAGTCAAAATTGGCGTGCCAAGATCCGGAAGTGGTGCTCTGCCGAATGTCGATTACAGCCGTTCGAATGATGAGGAAGTGCTGCCGACTTCCTTCGCCGAGCCCGATGGCAATCCGTTGGCGGCCTTGTCGCAGAAATTTCGAGATTCATTGACCGTGGATTTGACTCAAATGCTCGCTTTGCCTGATTTTGAGGCGAACGATTTGTTTGGGCAGCTGGATACGAAGTGGAACCAGCAATTTAAAGCCGAAAGTGAATTGCTGAGCGCGATCGAAGTCAAACTAACGGGAATTGAGAAAAAGTTGGATCGCTCCAACACGAATCCCAATCCATTGCGAGAATTCAAAGAAACCGTGCCTGCTGGTGAACTACTGAAAGAGTGTCGTAGTTCGCTCAGTGAGCTATCGGGGCACTATTCAAGTTTACAAGAGTCGGCCAATCTGGACCGCGAAACACTATCGTCGGCTCAGATTCGTGACCGACAACAGGTGCTTTCCAGTACTGCCGTTCAACAATTTGACGGACAGTTGTTGAATGAACTGCTGGTCGGACCGCTCCAAGATCAACTGGCGAAAGAGAGTTTGAAATGGTTTCGTCAGTTTCAGGAAACCGTGCCTAATGCGAGTACTGATTTTCGATCCATCAAGCGTGGACGCGAAGTCCTGTTTGGAGAGACTCCACGACCTCCACTGGTGATCCAAGAATGCGACGTCGATGGAGAGGGATTGTTTGGGAACCAACGATTTAAGTTCGCGGGCAAAATCCATAACTTTTCATCCCATCCTCACCTGAGTCAGGATCCGGTTTCGTTCAAGTTGTATGCTCAAGGGGCTTCCCAAATTCAGATCAATGGAATCGTTGACCGACGTGGTGCTGCGGAAGCATTTTCTGATCAGATCGAACTGGTGGCCAGCGGTATCGAACAGCCTTCGATGTTGTTGGGTGACGCTGGCAGTCTGGAAGTCACCATGGCCGGTGGCAGCCAGTTGCACGTGGCCGCAAAAATCTCTGGAACCGGGAGCGAAATTGACGGTCAAATTGAATTTACATTCGACAATGTCGCCCTGCATCTGGACCATGTTACCGAAACGGCCGGTGGCAAAGAGTTTGCCGCAAGGGTTAATGAATCGCTCAGTTCGATGAGGTCGTTTAAGGTGACTTCTACGATCGGAGGCACCATGAGCCAGCCGGTGACATCCTGTGTGAGTTCGATTGGGCCGCATGTCGCCAAGGCTTTTGAGACCGTCTATCAACAATCCGCGGATTTGGCCGCCAAAAAACGTGAGCAGCTTTTCCTGAACAAAGTGGAAACGAAGGTCACTCAATTGAATCAGCGACTCGCTGGAGAAATCAATGTGCTTGCCAAAAAGCAAATGGAGCTCTCGAAGAAGGCCGAGGCGATGGAAGAGCTATTAAGAATGGCGCAAGATCCGCTTTCACTGCGGCGAAATTTCAAGTAACCGATTTCTGCGAAGAATTGCCGGTACTGACAGCGGTTACGACTAAGGGCTGCAAACGTCGATGAGATCGATCACGGCAACGACGCCGGGTAAGTTTTTGCAGTAGTTCACCGCCAGCTGCCGTTCATAAAAAGAATCGACCGCTCCAGAAACGGTCAGTTCCCCCGAACTCGATTCAAAATGAAGTTGGGGAAGGGATGCGTAGTGAGAAGAAGCTAATAGCTCAGCGGCGAGGCGAACAATAACTTCGTCTCCGCAAACCAAACCAATTTCGATACCGCTGCCCATGGCGACGCTCCCATCAAAAAACCTACTAACAGCCGTGTAGATGATGTGGTCATAGTTGCCCGTCCTTGTTGAGCTTCGGATTATAAGCCCTTGCCAAAATTTGAAAGTCAGTTTCGCATTTTTTTTCAGGAAAGATTTCAATGATAGCATCTTGCAAACACAAATCGTAATTCACTACAAAATAATGTCTGTTGAGAAAATTAAATTGTACTGACACAAAATGTGGTGGTGTTGTTTACAAGGAAACCCAAAACGCACATACTCTGAACGTCGCGTTTCTTTGCAGCATCACAGAGGTCATCATGCTCGAGCGTCTTTCGATCAGCGAATTTACTACCCATCGCTGGACCTTTTACCGGGACGTTCTTCGATACGCCGCCAATGGTGTTAACAAAATAGGCATCTGGCGAACCAAAATGGATGACTTCGACCGCGACGAAGCGGTTGATTTGCTTTACGAGATGAAGATGGGGGTTTCCAGCGTCAATTGGGCGGGTGGTTTCACCGGAGCCGACGGTCGCAAGTTTGTGGATGCGGTTGACGACGGAATCGCAGCAGTGCAACTGGCAGCTCAGGTTAACGCGGATTGCCTGATTGTTCATCCCGGTGGCCGAAATGGTCACACGGATCGTCACGCACGGCGAATTTTTCTTTCGGCGATCGATAATCTCGCGCAAGCCGCTTCTGATTACGGGACTCGAATTGCGATCGAGCCAATCCCCCATCAAGGCAATAGCCCGTGGACGTTTTTCAAGCGTTTGAATGAAACACTGGACATGGTTTCGGTCTTTGACCCAAAGCATGTTGGTTTGGCGATCGATCTGTACCACGTCGGCTTGCATGCCGACGCGTATGACAGGATTCCTGACTATATCGATCGAGTTGCGGTCGTGCAGATTGCCGATCGCGATATTAAGAAGCCTGCCGTGGCGGTCTCGAATGAACGTCAAACTGAAAATCGCTTGATTCCCGGCGAAGGCAGTGTGCCGATTGATCGCTGGATCGACAAACTTAACCGTCATGGATACCGCGGTTCCTACGAGATTGAGATCCACGGAACGGGCTTCAACGAGGCCAACTATAATTCTACGATCGAACAGTCCTTGCGATATCTCGATTCGTCCAGACGCTACCTCGCAGCCGATTCAGGTGTTTCAGAGTCTGGAGATGAGCAGCGTGAAAATAAGAAGCAGCTCTCAATGCAGCCTCGCTGGTAGTTGGGTTACGTTTAAACCCGATGCTTTTTCTATTTGCCAACTAAGCTAGTTTGCGATGTAGCTGATGTCGTAAGACTTCAGAACGTAAGACTTCAGAACGTAAGACTTCAGAACGTAAGACTTCAGAACGTAAGACTT
>CAZDZX010000103.1:0-13524 GCA_964510005.1 uncultured Pirellulaceae bacterium | reverse complement strand
CCCCTACCAATTGCGAACCCTGATTCGATTTCAAACAAATTCCAAACACGGCCGATTGCTCTGCCTCCCACTCGGGAGCCAAACTCGCCAGCCACTCAGCGGCGTCCTGCTGCGAGTAGGGATAGTCCAAGTTCTTCAACTGCCGCGCAACATCAGGATCGTTAGCCAACTCAGTCAAACGCAACTGATCAGTCGACGTCAGTGAACGCAGCAACAATCTTTGGGTGTGCAAATTGGGGAGCGGGATCAATTTCGTATCTCGGGGAGCGCAGATGAGGCCATTTCACAACGTTCTCGGGCGTGAGTTCAGGTCGTAACGATTGTACCACCTAAAAATGTTTACTGAAAAAGCAAAGCAATTAGGAGAATTCACAGCCCTGTTTAAGAGGTGACCTAGAGTTTGGTGTCGATCGGACCACTTGCTCAGCAGGCCGATCGAAAAGCCCCTAGACCCGAGGCCAAAATGAGTTTCCTTGAAGAATTTTTCGGCGACAATTTCGACACCCCCCGCAAGAACAGTTTCGAGCATGCATCCGAATCGGATTTGGCTGCCCACTTGGAAGTTAACAAGTACGACCAGTTCCAGCTGACCAATGCCGTTCGCCCAGCACTTGACCTAAAAGTCAAACCTGAGGAAGGCTATCGCCACGAGCTTTACGTCGACGAAGAGTCTGGCGGATCGATTCCCGTTGTGATGGCAGCGGCGTCCAGCGAAAAGCTGTTCCCTTTGTTCATCAAACTGATCGAAAAACTAGGCCCCGTCGTTGACGTGGTCCTTGAGTCCAGCCACGCAGGTGGCGAAGTCGGACATCGCGATTTCTATCGCGACAACATCGACATGCCTGTTCTCAAAAGCATCCTTTATGATTTTGAAGATCTGCTGCTGAACGATGGCTGCACCGGGATTGCTGTACTTAACCCAGCGAAACCGCAAGAAGTCCAGTTCGAAGAACACAAGCTGCTGATCGTTTACGGATCACCTCTGGAGCAATACGAATTTGCCCTTGAGCAAGCTAACGTTACCGAACGGCAAAACATGCAGTTCATTACTGAAGCAGAACACGTTCACTCTTCTTCGGAAAAGTATCTGCAACGCTTCGAGGAACTTCGCTGTGCTCTTGGCTTGGACGGTTCTCAGACCCACTCCAACCAGCAAAGCAACATGGACGATTTCTACAACGATGGCGAAAGCTGGGGCGAAGGTGGTGACCTCAGCGGCGGACTGCTGTAGAACAACTGCCAAGCATTCAACACAAAACCCAGCGGGGAGCGAATTCAAATTCGCTCCCCGTTTTTTTGTTCGCCAACAGTGTGGAGATCCAACCTCGAAGGGGCGACAGCATGTCGCCCCTTCGCGACTCCAGACCAAACATCTACATAAAAAAAGCGGACTCAAATGAGTCCGCTTTAGAAGCTGATAACTGGCTGGTATTAGTAGCCGCATCCGCCGCCGAATCCACGACTGAATCCACCGCGACTGAATCCACCGCCGCGGTAAACAGGTCGAGAGTAAACGGGGAAACCGCCGCCGAAGCCGCGATTCACACCAATGCTGAATCCGCTGCCACCAAAGCCACCAAAACCGCGATTGAAGCTATTGAAACCAAAACCGGATCGGCCGAAGTGCTGAGCATCAGCTTCGCCTGCAGAGAATGACATGGCCACTGCGACAACCAGCAAACATAAAATCTTGTACATAAAACGCCCTCATTTTTTTGAAGATGGAGAAGCCTATCGTTGCGCAGACTTCAACCAGAATTGTAAAAGGTTACCACACCCTTATGCAATCAAGGTGCCAGCAACAAAACCGGCCCTCATTTTCGATTCAAAACGAAAACCAGCTGTCTTTTCCAACCTCAAACTCTTCGCATCCAAAAAACTTATACCAAAGCATTCGCTGTCTCTTGCACTCGATTTGATGACAACACGTCATCCCATTGATGTCACAGATTCAGGCTGAAACGACTCGATTTTCCCGGCCTAAAAACGCTCCAGGCCGCTACTTCGCCTTCGCTGCCCCATCTTCAGATTTCATATCTTCGCTCTCCGAAGCCCCCGGCGGCAGGTGCTGTAACAGAAAATTAGTCATCAACGTCCGCAAGTGCGGCGTCGTGTTTTCGTACTCGCGAATGCTGTGGGAACGATTGGGATAAGCAAACATTTCAAATTGTTTATCTTCGGCGATCAATTTATTGATCAGCAATTCCATCGTTTGGTAGTGACAATTGTCGTCACCGGTTCCGTGAACCAGCAGCAAGTTGCCTTTAAGATTCGCAGCGTGAGTGATCGGGCTGCCGTTCTTAAACCCCTCCGGATTCAATTTAGGAGTCTGCATGTAACGCTCCTGATAGATCGTGTCGTAGTAACGCTGGTCGGGAACCGGTGCAACTGAGATGCCAGTTTTGTACAAATCCGGATATTGGAACAGAGCATTCAAAGTCGAACTGCCGCCACCGCTCCAGCCCCAAATGCCGACTCGCTCAGGATCGATCCAGTCAAACTTTTTCAGCGTGGCCTGCATCGCTGCCGCTTGATCGGAAACATTCAGGATGCCAATCTTCTTGTAAATCGCTTTGCGGAATGCCGTCCCGCGCGGGGCCTTGGCGCCTCGATTTTCGAAACTGAACACGGCATAGCCCTGCTCGCACAACATGCGATGCCACAGGTCCCGCGATTTCCATTGATCGGCAACAGTCGCCCCTGCGGGCTCGCCATACACGTACACCAGTGCCGGATACTTCTTGGACGCGTCGAATTCAGTCGGTCGCCTAACGTAAGCGTCCAGCGTGACCTCGCCACCGGCCCCGTCGTCGATGTTGATCTGAAAGAACTCATGGTCGCTGGGGGCCAACGTTTTCATCGCCTTTGTCAAATCGGAATTGGCTTCTTTGACAGCGATGGTCTTATGCGCTGGCAAACTGATGGTCGAGACCTTCGGGGGAACATCGAATCGTGACCACGTATGGACAGCACTGCTGCCATCGGCCGCGAAGCTGTAATCGTTCCAGCCATCCATGTCCGCAGGCGTCAAACGCTCCAGCTTGGGCTCACTAAACTTTTGACGATACAGGTAGCGAGTTTTCGCATCGTCAGGGGATGCCTGAAAGTAACAAGCCTGCTCCTGTTGGTTGACCTGATAAAGTTTGATCACGTCGAATTCACCGGGTGTCAGCAATTTCAGTTTACCAGTGTCCAGATTGACCAAGTAAACGTGCTTCCAACCGTCTCGCTCGCTGATGAAAGTGAAGTGCTTCCCGTCGGGCCACCAGCGGATCCAGTCGCAGGCCTCGACCCACGCATCGTCTTTGTCTTCGAAAACGGTGCGGAATTTCGCCGTCGTGGCGTCAATGGCGTAAATGGTGTTCGTGTTTTGCAAACGATCAAATCGCTGTAACAGAAACTCGTTGCTGCCTGGCACCCAATTCACGCGGGCCGGATAGTTTTCGCGAGGATCGCCGGGCAGGTCAACGAATTGGGTCTCGCCACCGACCAAATCATAGATCCCCATCGTGACCGCCGAATTCGTGGTGCCGACTTTGGGGTACTGGAACTTGATCAGCCGCGGATAGAGCTCATCCGTATTATTGATCATCGTAAAGAGGCCAACCTTGCTGGTATCGAAGCGCCAGAACACGATCTGGTTCCCATCTTCGCTCCACTGGAAACTGTCGCGGACATGGAGTTCTTCTTCGTAAACCCAATCAGAAGTGCCGTTGATGATGTTTTCGTTTTCGGTTTTTGTGATCTGATTGATCCGTCCGCTGGCGACATTTTCAATGTAGACGTTCCGTTCGCGCACATAGGCAACGTATTTCGAATCCGGCGAAAACTTGGCGAACAGCAGCGAAGATTCGGCAGCGTCATCGCCTCCCAGTTTCCGAACCGCACCGCTGGCCAGATCGGCCACCCAGTAGTCACCGATCGTATTGTGGCGCCAGACTCGTTTCGTGTTATTGAAGATCAACACTTTGTTTTTGTCCGGCGACACCTGAAAGGACTCGATCGCGATCGGTTCGGTTTGGCCTTCCGGGACCAGATGTTTGGCCGCGATCAAGACATTGCGGTTACCCTTTTCGGCTTGGGGATCGATCAGAACAATGTCCTTGCCTTTGCCGTCGGCCGCCGGCTCCTGCACGAAATAGTTGCCACCGGTGGGCATCCAATTGACCGAAAACTGCTTGGCTCTGAATTCGTTCGAATTGAAAATCCGATCGACGGTCAGGCCTGCCTGCCGACTTTCTTGAGCATGCAACTGAGAAACAGATAGCCCCGCGATCAGCGAAAGCGACAGCATCGCAGCAACGACAGTGGCGTGTAGACCAATGGCTACGCGGGTACGGCGAGTTTGCAAAGTCATGTGGCATCCCAGATTCAGACAACAAGGTCCCGACGGGTTATCGGGGTTTGAGTCTCTGAATCATAACCAACGCCAAGCCCGCCTCACAACAGCCGAGCGACTCATTACTTCGCGGGTTCCCTATCTAACGAAGGAGCGTCACGCGAGAATTCTTGACCTAGAAAACTTGCGGCGCAGGGCGCGACGGGCAAGAGCGCCCATCCTACCGCTTACTTACCGTCGATGATCTCAGCTTCGATTTCCGCGTCGGCCTTAGCCCCAGAACCCGAGACTCTGGCTCGCAGTTCTTGCCCGGTGGCCTGGGCGTTTGGCGCTAGCGGAACCTCAACGTCCGGCCGTGAGCGAACCAAAATCAAATAGGGGCGAAGCATCGAATCCGAATCATCAAAATACTGGTCAAACCCGGTTTCGGCCGTCTTGATGGTCGCTTCTTGCTGCCCCAGTTGAGCAGACTGCACTGACTGCTGCTGATCTGATTTCTTCGCCTGCCGTTGGGGTGACTTTCGATTCTTTTGGCCACCGGGGATTCCGCCTCCGAAGCCACCACCACCGCCTGCTACGGCTGAGTCTTGAGGTGGAATCAACTTCGATTTCTCGATCGCTTTCGATTTTGCGATCGCTTCAGCGATTTCCTCGTCCATATCGGAGGACGGCAGCGGCGGCAACTGTTGATTGAATCGGGGGGCGGGCTTGGAACTTGAACCCGCCGACTGAGCACTATCAAACGAAAGTCTTGGAGCAGACGGGGCTGATCGAGGAAGACTTCGAGCCACCAGTTTTTGAGCCAACGCCCGTGATCGAGGTGCTTCAATCGCACCTGGCAAATCGCTATTAAATTGATCCGACTCACTCTCAAACGGGTCGGCCATTTCGACTCCGCTGGAATCGTCAACCGCCAGATCCGCGCTCGTGCCAAAACTCGTCCCCTGATTCTGCCCTTTCTTTTGAAACTGTTTTTCAATTTCATCGGCGAACGGGTTTTCCGAATTCGACTTGGGCACTTCAAACAGTGCAATGTCGGCACGTCCCGAAAGCTCGACCAGCGCTCGCTTCATCTGGACAGGCGTGGCTGCAATGTAATAGGCTTCGACGCCATCGGGAGTATCCGGCAGCGACCCTTCAACACTATTGGCCTTGTCAGCTGGAGCGCCGAACCCAAATTTGTTCGCCAAATCAGATTTACCCGAAGCAGATCGACTTGAGGCAGATTTTTTCATCGCAGTATCCGCCGACTTGAAACTGTTGACTTGGATCCGATTCGATGCCAACACATTCCCAATCTCGTCACTGGATTCGTCCGTGTGGACCCACCAGATCTGCGCCACATTTTTATTGGCAACAGTCACCTCTTTGGATCGGTTAGGAGTGGCCGGTGTTCCAGAAAAACTGGCGATCGCCGGCAGCCCCGTCGATTTGCCTTCCATCGTTGGCGCGGATTCCAGTTGCATCCCCTCCATGTCGGCTTCTACGACTTGAGCGGCGGACTCTTCTGTTTCGCTCAATTCAATTTCATCCGCAGCATCTTTGCGGGCCACCCCATCCAACTCAGCGGGCATTGATTCAGCCTTGGGTTCGCTAACGGCATCATGTGACGCGACGCCAGCGAAGCTTGGCGATTTCTCAAAAGCCTGCGGCCAGTAGGTTAACGCCAGTAGCGCCAACCCCGCCAAAGATACAATCAACGCGGCAACCGATTTCCAGTTGGATTGACTGGCCCGAGCGGGCACAAGGTCACGATCACTGTCGGCTTCTTCATCCGTTCCAGGCCAATGCCCCATGATGGCTTGCACTTGGTCGACTGAGGCCTGCAATGTCCGATCAGCCAGATCCGACGCAGGCTGATAGATTGGCAGCGACTTAAAAGCGGCTGACTGTTGGCGCAAATCTGCCACGACGGATGCGAATTCTTGATCGCTGTTGATGCGAGATTCCACTCGGGAGACTTCCGCCGGCGAGAGTTCGCCATCGACGAAACTTGCAGCAAGAATGTGATCGGATTGAGAAATTTTGTTGTTCATGACAAATTCGCCGAATAACTGGAAGTGGATCGGCGGTTACGAAGTGGTTGGTTTATTGCTGGAGATCGGATCGGTTTCGGTAGGTTCAAGGGATTCCATAATTTCTCTCAGGCATCCCCGGGCTCGGTGCAAACGACTGCGAACCGTTCCGACTGCTAACCGAAGCACACCCGCGATGGATTCGTAATCCATTTCTTCCATCTCGCGAAGAATCAAAATGCTTCGATGCTCATCAGTCAGCCGGTCCATCGCTTTTTGAAGCAATTCGGCTCGTTCAAGTCGCTGTAATCTTTCGTGAGGCTGTTCCTCGTTTGTCGGCACTGTAAATCTTGGTGAATCTTCATCGTTCCGAGTTTGATCCAAGGAAACCGATGGTCGCTTTTTTCTTAACTTTGAAATCGCTGCGTTGTGAGCGATTCGGTACAGCCAAGTATAAAACTGACTGTTCCCTTTAAACGAATCCAGCTTTGTGAGTGCCAGAACAAACGCGTCCTGCACCACGTCTTCGGCTTCGGTCTCGTTTCGCAAAAAATGCGTCATCGAGTTGTAAAGCCGACCCTGATATCGCCTGATCAAAGCACCAAACGCTTCCTGCTGTCCTGACCGCGTCAGTCCAATCAGTTCGTCATCGCTCTGATTATCAAGGGCGTTATCCATCAGTTTGACGCAGTTGTCCCGGCAAAGTTCCCATTTGTTTCAATTCAGAGCCTAATCCCAATGATCAGCATATTCACGGTGCACTCTTCGACAATTTTACGTATTTTTTGGGGTCAAGGGAACTTCAGGCATCCTTTTTCCAAACATCCGGCACCAGAAAAACAAACTGATTCCCGCGACCAAAGCCCCCAAACTGACAATTTGTGAGATTGTCAGATCGGTCCCAAACTGGCCCAATTCGTCGTTTCGGATCAGCTCCAGCAGGAACCTCGAAACCGAATACAACACCAGCATCAACGCAATCACTTCCCCATCCGCCTTTCTCACATACCAGTAGCACCACAGAAACAGACACAGAATCAGGGCATTGATGGAGCTGTAAATCTGAGTCGGATGGACCGCCCGCGAAACCGATGGCAGCTTATTCAAAGGCACGCGCAGGATTCCCTGCTGCTGACTCTCGATGGCAAAAATAAGTTCCTTGGCGGCATCGGCCCCCCGCGGATCGCCGACCAGAAACCGCAAACGCTCCGCCTCCAACGCACGGACTGAAATCACATCGCCGACTTCCAATCCTAATTCCGCACCGATCCCGTCTTTGACTTCAACGATTTCACGCACCAGCGAGTCCGGATCCTCACCGGCCGATCGAGTCTTCAATCCCAGCAATTGGCCTTGATACAAATGTTGGACCCAAGGCGGCGAACCGGCAGGGAACTGGATCACGGGCAAAGGAGCATCGCAAACCCCACCCCAGCAACAGCCGTTCATCAAGCAACCGATCCTGCCAATGGAGAGCCCGATTGCCATCGCCGGTGCCACTAAATCAGCCGTGGCCAACAGCGGCAACTTGCGACGCCAGATCACAAACGCTCCTCCCAACAGAGCGCCAATCAAACTCCCAAACACGACCAACCCGCCTTCAGCCATATTGAAAATCGCGCCCATAACCTGCGCGAACGTGGCACCTTCGGGAAAGAAATTCGCCCGATTCTGAATTACAAAAAACAGCCTCGCCCCAACCAACCCCGAACCGATCATCCAGATCGCCAACTGGAACAAGTGCTCGCGGGAAATCGAAAGGCGAGGACAGCGGATCAGCGCCAACGCCATGCCAGCCATCACGGCCAGCATCAACATCACGCCATAGCCACGAATGGCCAGCCCTTGATCGACCATCGCATCAACCGGATTGGCGGGATCCACCCCCCGCACTTGCATGTTGGGCAGCAGAAAAAAGATCACCACAATGCCGGTTCCCAACACGGGCAGCATCCCCAAGAACTCTTGGAGCAGCTTGCCTTCTTTGCGGACGGCATCGCGGATCCCGAATGCCACCAACCAGACAGCACAGATCAGGCACCAAGCGATCACGCCGGGGATACCCAACCACGAAGACGGAATATGGAAAAGCGTTTGCAGCATCAAAGCCTCTAAATGGTGCCGGTCAAACGGTCAGGTTATTGCACAATGCAGTTGTCAATCAATCGGGTCTTTCCCACATAAACAGCAATCAGCAGCACTGCCGGTAAAGCGATCGGGTCTGCAGTCTCCAACGTATCAGGATTTGCCACCACTGCGTAGTCGATCGACGTCACCCCCGCGTCGATCAGACTTTGACGCATTTCGGTCACGACTTCGAAACCGTCACGCTGCCCGGAATCAATCGCGGATTTGGCTTCGTTTAATGTGCGGGAAATCGACAGCGCGATTTTTCTTTCTTCGTCCGACAGATAGACGTTCCGGGAACTCAGCGCCAGTCCGTCCGCATCGCGAACAATCGGACAGACTTCGATCTGCACCGGCACGTTCAAATCGGCCACCATGCTTTTGATCACTGCGACCTGTTGAAAATCTTTCTGGCCAAAAAACGCGACATCCGGTTGGACAATATTCAGCAGCTTTAAAACGACCGTCGCCACGCCGCCAAAATGAGTTGGCCGAAACTCGCCTTCGAGTTTCTTGGCAACCTTCGGAGGAGAAACCGAAGTCGAACTTCCTGGCGGATACATCGCATCCGCTTCCGGGCAGAATACGTACTCCACTCCAACACTCCCCAACAGCTCGAGATCTTGCTGCAACTGACGCGGATATTTGTCGAGGTCTTCACCGGGCGAAAACTGGGTGGGATTTACAAACAAAGTCGCCACCGTGACATCGGTCGCCGCAACTGAGGCACGGGCGAGACTTAAATGTCCCTCGTGAAGGGCCCCCATTGTGGGGACACAACCCACCTTTTTGCCTGCGGATCGCAGTTGCTGAACGATCTCGTTCATTTGGTTTGGGTCGGAAACAATATTGGGTTCTTTAGACAACGGTTGCACTTTCAAAAGGTATCTGAGCCCACCATTGATTGGCGGGAATGAACGTCAGTCAAAAAACTGTCGTATTAACGAACTACGAAGGGAACGATTGTAATGGTTATTTAAATCACTTTGAGCCCCAATGGGTATGCCAGTTAGCCGTTCTCTTGGCCGATAAACCTTATCGGTAGAGGAATTTCTATTCAGATGTTGTATACTTAGAGGTCCGTCGTCCTCCTCACGCTGAACAATTTCAATCCTTCAGGTAATTGATAATGAGCCAAATCCCTCCCGAGCAGCAAGCCCCCCACCAAGACCCTGATCAGCAAGGCCAAGAAAATGAATACGAAGAAGACGGCACCAACAAGAAGCTGATCTTCAATGTTGTTCCTAGCTGGATAGTCAGCTTTGTGATTCACGTGGCCTTGATCATCCTCCTAGCTCTGCTTGTGATTCCTACCAAGCGGGAGGTGGACCTTGCGATCGAAAGTAGCTCCACCGTCAATGAGACCGTTGAAAACATTGATCTAGAACCTAGCGATTTCGAGGACCTCGAAGAAAACGAAGAAGAGGAACTGACCGAAACCGAAGTCTCTGAAGCTGTCGAAGTGGAGACCGTCGAACTGGTCGAAGTCGTCGAAACATTTGATGCCCCTAACGTTATCAGCGAAGAACTCAGCTTCGAGCAAAGCGATGTGGGCGATTTGAGTGCTGCTTCCAGCCCGGGTCAGGTCAGCAGCCGAACCGGTGCCGGCAAAAAAGCGGCACTGAGAAAAGGCGGCGGTACACCTGAATCCGAAGAAGCCGTCGAAGCAGCACTGAAATGGATCGCCAAGCATCAACTTCCCGATGGCGGTTGGAGTCTCGACCACACGATCGGCAAAGGCGACTTCCGCCAAAGCCCCAACCCGGGCGAACTGGCAGACGCTCGCACTGGTGCCACTGCACTTGCGATCCTGCCCTTCCTTGGTGCCGGAAACACGCACCTTAATGGCGACTACAAAAAACAAGTTCAAGCCGGCTTGGATTTTCTCAAAAGCCGCGCCCAGCGGAGCGGCCGAGGAATCTCGTTCACTGAACCCGGTGGAACGATGTACTCTCACGGTCTGGCATCGATCGTACTCTGTGAAGCGTTTGCAATGACCCAAGACACTTCACTGGCTCCTTATGCACAGGGGTCCATCTGGTACATCGAAGATGTTCAAGACAAAGTCGGTGGCGGCTGGAGATACCAGCCCCGCCAGCAAGGTGATACTTCAGCGGTAGGCTGGCAGCTGATCGCCCTCAAAAGCGCCAAACTTTCGGGATTGAATATCAACACCAACACCATCCGTGGCGTCGAAAAGTTCCTCGATGGCGTCTCCAACGCAGAGGGTTCGGTTTACGGCTACGTGGCTGCCCCCACTGGCAAACGAATCAGCCGTGCGACATCTGCGGTTGGTTTGCTTTGCCGGATGTACATGGGTTGGGACAAGGACACCCCAGGCATCCAAAACGGAGTTGATTTTTTGAGCAAGCGAGGTCCCAGCACGGAGAAAAACAGCGGTCATTGCAACATGTACTACAACTACTACGCCACACAGGTCATGAAGCACTACGGTGGCGATCAGTGGACCAATTGGAACAATCAGATGCGGGACTACCTGATCGAAACCCAAGGCAAAAAAGGGAACGTCAAAGGCAGCTGGTACTTGGCCGCCGATCACGCCGGTAAAAAAGGCGGACGCCTCTACTCCACCGCCTTGGCTACGATGACTCTAGAAGTCTACTACCGATTCCTGCCGATCTACAAAGACCGGAGTGCCGAAGACGACTTTGAGTTGTAAGCGTCGCGTCAAACGCTTACTGAATTTGAAATCAGATTCCCTCAATCCATTCATTTGGGTTGAGGGATTTTTTTTGCAACGTTCCTTCCTAGCCCAAAGATAACAGGCGACAAACCCAACATCAGTGGTTTGGCAGCGTTAGCCGTTTTGGCGCTAGCCAATGGCACTTAAGTTAGGGATCCCAGCTCCCATATGTGACAAGAATCAAACCTTTTTGGCATGCATCAGGGCCCCAAGATTTCAGCCCCGAAGAGGCTGTGAATTTTTATCGAGCCGCCCGATTCGTTTGCGGACTTCAGCGGGAAGATTGTCGGCCACAGATGAAACCCAGATGAGTTGTGCGACGAACATCGTCTTTATCTGTGTCCAGCTGTATTTCATCCGTGGCTTGATCAGCTTGGGCGTGAAAATAGCATCCAAATCGAACCACCAGAACGCCCGCACGCTTGCGGTGGAATATGCTCATGCTTGTCCTGAACCACCCCTGCGCGGACCTAACGCTCAGGCAGTGCCAACGCGAAAAACAGAATCGCACTTTAGAACCGCACACGTTTCGGGGAACGTATGGAACGCGCGAACTCGAATGTGACTGATGAATGACTGGGCGTGCATGTAGCTGATCGCCCCAAAATTCAGCCGACCATTGGACTGAAAACGATGAACCAAACCATCGGTTTCAACACGCTTGTCCAACTGCTGCTGGATCGTCACAAAAATCTTTGGATCGACCACCTCCAACGCCACGCTGGATTGGTATCCGATCAGATCCTCATACATCGATGGGCCGTTGATGGTGGAACCATCCACCACGTGAGAAATCAGCCGACACTGATGGGGAAGCTCATGGCTGTCCGCCGCAGCAACTTCGCAGTAAACAGAATTCCGATGACGGAAAGTAATCAGGTGACCGTCGGTCGTGATGTTCAAATCAAGCCGATAGTTGTCGCGCTCGATCGTTCGGGCTCCGCACACCTGGACCAGCTCGGGATGCACCGAACGCGCAAACAAATGAAAGTTAATCCCGGTAATTTTTGGACGAACCGAAAGCACAGACAAATTCTCAATCGAAGGAGATTAATTTAATTCAACTGTAGTTACATTTTCGACACAGAGCTAACGAATCCTTTACCCCGAAACGAAAAAACACAAACCACTCGTTAATTATACGTTGCGATCCTGACAGCAAAAGTGAATCAGGCACAGTTTGGTTTTTTAAAAAAACTTTTTGGTAGCGGAAAAAAATCGAAAACAATTTTTGGCTTGAAATCAGAAAAAAACAATTGACAAGAACCATTGATTGCAGTGCCAGTTGGACACCTCGCTATCCGGCCGTTGCCAGAAGATCGAAGCCAAAATGCACGCCCACTGCGATTGCAAAGCCCCGAAAACGGAACAGCACACACAACACCAGTGAAGCAAAAAAACGAAAAAGAAATGTCGAGGCTCGAAACGGGCTGGCATCCGGGTTCACAAAGTCACAATGTGCAGCAGCAAACAACACGCTGACAAAAATCGCCACCATCGTCACCGCCACGAGTTCGTCACCGATGGTTTTGGCCAACCAAATCGACGCGAAATTAAACAGAATCAGCCGAAAGATTAACTCCTCCTGCAGCCCCGCTCCCAGACTCTCCAACAGCACCGCATGCCATTGAGGCGTCCGAAAGAAATCGAACAAATGAACCAACGGTCGAGGCTGCTGGCCTTCAGCGAACAGCAGCATCGCATCGCCGAACAGAAACAACAGCAGCGAAATACCGATGATCTCGATCGCCATCGAAAAGAAGACCGTTGGCCTGATGGGGGCATCCCGTTTCCGACGATGATGCAGCATCAACAAAATCCCGGTCATCAGAACTGGCACCATCCCAGCCAGCGCAAAACCGGCTTGGCCCACCAGAGCCATCAACCAGCCTTCCACCAAACCGGGATTCAGCTGGGCTCCATCGGACAACCACGGCAACACGAACTTGCCGAACTCGTACCAAACCATCAGTGGCAGCAGAAACAGCAAACAGACCAATGCCCGTTTGCTTTCGAAGTAATAAATGGGTTTACCATGATCAGCGACCGGCTTCGACGTTTTGGCGTCAAGGATCGCTCCGATAGATTTCGCCTGCTGCGTTTCTGGCAACGCATCGATCCTGCTTGAATCGGCGGACAATTTCTTTTCGGCTCCCATACTCATGCCGGGATGTTAGCGGCTTTCAGGAATCCAGCCAACGCAGAAAATCACGCCACGAAAACCAAACAAATTTGGCAAAAACTGGGATTGCCAGCGGCAGAAAAGTGAAAGCGTACGCCCCACGAAATGTGAGACGATTCGGGTGCCATGCTTCACGCGCAGCGTGAGCATGTTTACC
>CAZDZX010000102.1:11692-13593 GCA_964510005.1 uncultured Pirellulaceae bacterium | reverse complement strand
GACTTTGGGCTGTCGCGTGCAAGCGGCCAATCGCATCGGTCGCGTAGGAAACCGCGGTGTCAAAACCGAAGGTCGCCACAGTGCCGATCAGATCGTTGTCGATCGTTTTGGGAACGCCGACAACATGAATCCCCAGCTTCGCGACTTGATTGGCAATCCCCATGCTGCCATCGCCACCGATCGCCACAAGGGCGTCGATCTGATGCTTTTTAAATCCATCGATCAGGCGATGGGAAATATCCTGACGCTCAACCGAACCATCCGGTTTTTCAACCGCGTAGTCGAAGGGGTTGCCGCGATTGGTTGTCCCGAGGACGGTTCCTCCGGTGTGGGCGATCCCACGAACGGAGTCCGCGGTCAACGGAATCGTGCCACCTTCGGGAAAGTCCTCCGGATGCAGCACGCCATCGAATCCGCTTTTGATTCCAATGCACTCCCAACCTTGGTCGATCGCCGCCAGCGTTACCGAGCGGATTACCGCATTGAGCCCTGGGGCATCGCCCCCACCTGTTGTGATTGCAATTCGCCTGATTGTCATGTTTGATCTTTCCAAGGGGTAAGCGTCTTTGGGCAAGGCCTCTATCGTGACCGAATCGGCGGATTGAGAAAAGGCGAGGTTAAAAACCTACGCATTTGCAGGCCAGAGCGATGAAATTGTTGCACCTCAACGGTCCCTCCCATCGCTAACTTAGAAGAACCCGTTTACAGTCACACGGGGAGCAGGATAATTTGTCGTTAGTTCTTAATTTGCATTGGATCCCACACCAGCCAACCGCGAATCGAGGCAATCTACGAATCAACAGGGAACGAAATTGTCTGAAAAACACTTTGGCGATCGCCTTATCGGCGCCATCAAACAGAAACAAACACCGCTCGTGGTCGGGCTTGACCCACGAGCCGCCAAGCTGCCTGAAGAACTCCAAGGCGGCGATGTCGCTCAGGCCTACGAGACATTTTCCAAAGCCATCATTGATGTGGTGGCCGACAAAGTCCCAGCCGTGAAACCGCAGTCAGCTTTTTTTGAGCAACTGGGTCCCCAAGGCGTCGTGGCGCTGTGCAGCGTGACCCATTACGCTCGCGAGAAAGGGCTGATTGTGATCATGGATGCGAAACGTGGCGACATCGGCAGCACGGCGATGGCCTACGCGCAAGGCTTCCTTGATCGCGGCCCCGCCGCGCCCTGGCGCTGCGATTCGCTGACCGTGAATCCGTATTTGGGTGATGACAGCCTGACTCCATTTGTTGATGTGGCCAACCAGCATGGCGGTGGCTTGTTTGTGTTGGCGAAAACCTCCAACCCCGGCAGCAAGCTTTTTCAGGAACGCACCTTTGTTGCCAACGAAGCGTACCCCGAACAAACCCTGTTTGAGTCTGCTGCCGATCACATTCAATCTCTAGCGGCAGCCAATGTAGGAAGTTCGGGCTACGGAAGCATCGGAGCGGTCGTCGGAGCGACTTGGCCTGAGCAACTGGTGGCACTTCGGAAAAGAATGCCCAACACGATTTTCTTGATCCCGGGGTTTGGCGCCCAGGGCGGATCGGCGGCCGATGTCGGCGGCGGGCTGGACGAAAACGGGTTGGGCGGAGTGATCAACAGTTCCCGCGGGATCATTTTCGCTTGGCAGCGGGAAGAATTCAGTGCGGCAACCTCATGGCAGCACGCTGTTGAGTTGGCTTGCGATCACGCCATCGATTCGATCGCGGCAGAGACTTCTGCCGGGAAGTTACGGTAGGACTGTTGGGTCGGCCATTCAAGAAAGAAGGTCGGTTTCTGATTTTTTGTCTGAACGAGGGCAGGCACTGCATGACGTAGCCGATAAAGGCGACAGCATGTAAGCAATGGGCGTGAGCGAGTGAGCCCATGGAAGGCTCATCGCGCAACAAAGCCCCGATAGGGGCGA
>CAZDZX010000102.1:0-11592 GCA_964510005.1 uncultured Pirellulaceae bacterium | reverse complement strand
GTTTCATCTGTGGCCGACAAAAATCCCTCTGAGAAGTCCGCAAACGCCGCGCCTCAATGGCACTCGAATTACCGCAACCCCTCGCTGCCGCGGTGAACATGGCACCCAATTGAATAACCCAACGCCTAGCCCTTTGCGGACATTTGCGGTGCGCTAACAAGGCTGCCTTTACTTTGACAACAGCTTTGAGATCTCGGCGGCGAGCTGGTCACAGGTTCTGCGATTGGCGGTCGGCCGGCTGGGAGGCCAAGTCGGACTCATGTCCACAATCTGTACTTCTTCACCAATTAGCCCCAATTCCCAACCCGTCACGTCGGCAAAAGCAGTCTGCAAACCTTGGGGCAGGGGACTGGCTGTCTGATCTGAGTTGCTTTCGGCCACGAACACGGACAGGGGTGCTTTTTCTTGGCAACTGGGGAAGGTGTTCAGAGAATCCATAACACGAGGGGGTTTGAGGGGAATAAAGCGAGTTGTTTTTTCAGCAGGTCGCCGAAATGACCGGCAGGAACATGTACGCCCGAAGGCAAGATTCGGTTTGCTGTCACACTAGAAATATGGGGGCCAACAGGAAAAACACCCGGAAAAATCGGGCTTTCTTGCCAGTATCCGGGCTCCAGATGCCGGAAATCGCTGTTTCTGCGGATTATTGGGCAGCCCAAAACTGAAACGGAGGATGGGGTGATCCGTTTTGAACGGAAAAATGCGAGCTTTGCCCTCAGTTAACCCTTGTCGGATTTTCCATTCCGGCCTAAAATCCGCCGCTCTACTGGGACAGATCTGTTCTCAGTTTTTAAGGTTCAGGATTCTCCTTGAGCCTGGCCCACGTTTTGTCCGATCACTTTTGGACACACCGGTAGCAACCGGTACAGACGCGGGATATTTTAATTTTCGGAGAACGATCGTGCCTGGCACAAAATCCTACAACGCTCAAACGGACGCTGAACTCACTCAACAGTGGTTTATTGTCGATGGCGAAAACGAAACCGTGGGTCGCATTGCGTCTGACATCGCGACTGTTTTGATGGGCAAGCACAAGCCAAATTACACACCCAACGCCGACACCGGTGACTTTGTTGTGATGACCAACTGTGAAAAGGTCGTTCACACCGGGAACAAGCGTTTGCAACGCCGATACACTTGGTACACCGGTTACACCGGTCAACGCAGCGAGACGATTGGTGATCGCCTTGCCCGCAAGCCCGAAGATATCATGCGTGAAGCCGTTCGCCGCATGCTGCCTAAGAACAAAATCGGCCGCAAAATGCTGGCCAAGTTCAAGGTTTACGCTGGCAGCGAGCATCCACACACGGCTCAGTCACCGCAACCGTTCGACCAATGGCGTCGTTCTAGCAAGTCCTAAACAACCGCTCATCTTTTCATCGCACAGATATCATGGCAAAGACAGATCCTAAAACTAACGAAGCACTTGGCACCGGCCGTCGTAAGTCTTCGGTTGCACGCGTCCGAATCAAATCAGGTTCGGGAAAGATCACCATTAACGGGAAACCTCTCGATCAGTTTTTCGTCAACGAGCAGGATCGACGCTGCGTTTTGGACACCTTCAACATCGTCGAGGCTCGTGAGTCTGTCGACACCCGCATCATCGTTTCCGGTGGTGGCGTCAGCGGCCAATCGGGCGCCTGCCGCATGGGCATTGCTCGTGCATTGGTCAACTTGGACACCGAAAACTTCGGGCCTCTTCGTGACGGCGGCTTCCTGACTCGTGACTCACGCATGAAAGAGCGTAAGAAGCCCGGTCTTCACGGTGCCCGCCGCAGCACTCAGTTCTCGAAACGTTAATTCGTCGCAGAATTTACAGTTATTACTCAGGCTGGATTTCATCCAGCCTTTTTTTTCGCAATTTCAGCATGTCGTCGCTAGAGTCTTTCATGGAAAACGAATTTCGACTTCCCGATGAAAATAGCAACGAAGAATTCGATCAGCGCCGCATTGTGGAGCTGATCGAAGACATTCGAGCCGATATCGATTTCGAGCTTGATGATGTCGTGACGAGCATCGTTCGCGATTTGCCCTCGCAGTATTTTCGCCGCACCAAACGTGAAGATCAGGTGACTCACCTCAAGGGCCTATTAGCGTCGCGGATCTGCCAGTTTGCGGGCGAACTGTTCCTGAATTCCAGCGACGGAACCCGCGTGGCGGTGCTGGGACGCAGTAGCTACAAAGGCCAGCTGGCCCGAATCCTGTCGGATCTTCCCGGACAACAGACTCGGTTGATCGGAGCCAATATTTACACGTCGGAGTCTCATGACTTTATCCTCGATGTGTTTGAGTTTGCAACCGATGGAAATGTCACGTTTACGGAAAACCCGGATCCCGTGCTGGCCGACCAGATTGCCAGAGAGGCGAAGGCCGAAGAAACAAGCGTCATCGATTTTCTGTCCCGAATTCGCCCATCGACATCCGAGAATTCCGACCTTCAAAAACTGACTCGGTTGTTTCAGGCCCACGATGCGGTGAACCACCAACCGTCTCCATTTGTGGATATCAAACCCGATAGCGATTCTAGCTCGGACGTTCTGATAGCGGTCCGTTCAAAGAATGAGCGAAGTTCGTTTCAGAAAACGGCAGCACTGATTTCTCGCTACGGCTTGGATATCCAGCAAGCAGAACTGGTCATCGCCAGAAAAGATAAAGCGGAAGGACTGCCGGTCGAAGCCCGAACCGACAAATCCTTACTGATGAGTTTCAAGCTGAGCTCTCCGGCTTCCGAACTGCCTACGGCGGAAAAGTGGATTGCCGATTTGGGCGAATTGGTAGCGAGTTTTTCAGTTTCGTAGCTTGGACGTTCCGCGGCCAAGCCATCTTTTGCGAGCCCAAGCCTCCCTGATTCGGAAGCATTTTCGATCGCGCCCCTCTGCCAGCGGTCAGACAACCTCACGGGAAAATATTTCGGGCCGCCGAGCGTCCCGTCCACTTTTTCTGACCTTTCCGTTGCTCGCAAATTGCCAGCACGAACCTTTGTGGATCCACTGCGTATCAACCCATCGACAGCCCCTTCCACGGTTGCTAGCAACATTCGCCAGCTCTATTCGGGTTGTCAGTTTTTCTGGGTTTATGTAGTTACGCGACTGAAAAAATTCAAGAACGAGGTCAAGGATGACCGGAGCATTTCTCCACAAAACCGCTTCACAAGCAGTTTTGCTGATAACTTTTTTTGCAATCTTCCTAGTGTCAGGATGCGCGACGACTTTCTCGCAGCAGACGAGTCAGCTTCCTGCGCCACCGGCGCAGCTGGATGATTCCGCCTTGGACAACATTCGCTTCCAGAGCCCCGGAGGATCCGGTTCACGTGGATCGGGCGGCGGCGGAGGCGGCGGTAGCGGAGGAGGAGGCGGAGGTGGTGGATTGCTCAATGATCAGTCCCACCGTTCAAATCTAGACGGCCCTGTGCGAACCGTTGAAGACGATGTCGATCGAGCCCTGCTCCTGTCAGTCGTTCAATTCCGTGGAAACTCAACACTGCCCACCCGACGACTGCAAAGCGTTATCAGTTCTCGCCCGGGACGATTCTATGATCCCGCTCAATTGCAGCAGGACATCCAAAAGATCTGGCGATTGCCTGAAGTCGCCAAAGTCAACGGCCCCTACGTCAATCAAACTCCAAGCGGTGTCGAAGTCACCATCGATATCGAAGAGCGAAATGCGGTTCAAGAAATCGTCTTCATCGGCAACCGAGCCGTCAAAGACAGCACGCTTCGCGGCGAATCTGGTTTGGATGATATCGGTCACCTCGACGTTCACAGAATTCGTTTGGCGAAAAATCGCATCGAAGAACTTTACCGTGAGCGAGGCTTCCCAAAATCTCAAGTCGAAATCCAAGAGGGAAATGAAGCCTCCGATTCGAAAATTGTGTTCCTGATCCACGAGGACCAGAAGCAGCGTATTTGGAGCGTGGATTTCGAAGGCAACACGATCGCCTCTGACGGCCGACTGCGTAGCTTCATCGAAGGAAAGCCGGGGATTGCGAAAATCATCGGCGGCGTCGCCCAAAAGTCAGTCATCGACCAAGACGTTGTGCGACTCGAATCCTATTACAAAAGCCTTGGCTTCTTCAACGTTCAGATTGGTCGAGAGATCACGGAAACCGAAGGTGGACGTTGGTTGAACATTCGTTTTATCATCAACGAAGGACCACGCTACCGTGTTCGGGAAGTCCGCTTTGTCGGCAATCAGACATGGAGTTCAGAAGAACTGGCAAAACTATTAGCAATGAAACCGGTCAACGGACAACTGCCTGAATTCAAATCATCCCACATGTCCGAGGACGTGGTGGCGATTCGCGACCTCTACGGAGCCAACGGTTTCGTTTTCGCAGAAGTGAATGCTGAACCTCGGTTCCTAGAAGAGCCTGGCTATTTGGACATGGTTTACAAAATTGAAGAAGGCCAGCAGTGTCGTGTGGGAGCCATCAACATTCACTACGAAGGCGGCAACGGGATCACGCGACATGAAGTCATCCGAAATCGCCTTGGCTTGCGATCCGGTGACTTGATCGATGCCCGACAAATCCAACGAGCCGAATCCAGACTCCGAGGCGCGGGAATTTTCGCGACCGGACAGGAACCTGGCAGCAGCCCCCCGCGTGTGGTGGTCAATCCGCCAGGATCGGAAGGCTTCGACCGAACCAAAGTTCGAGGGGGTGCCGGCGGCGGAAGTGGATCTCGCACCGCATCCCAAGGCTCTGGCTCGCGACCTTCGGGCGCATCGCAAGGCAGCAGTGGCGGCGGCGGTGGTGGATCGGGTTCGAGGTTCTGATGATGACTGGCTTCCGTTTGTTTAAAACACTTTTGTTTCAGCTGACTCCAAAGCTTATGACAACTGAATTGAAAAACTCGAAACACTCCCCAGTGGCTGGCAGCGGCGAAATTTTTCGCATGAAACTGCTCTGCGTCGCGGTGGCGAGTCTCATCTTTGGCGGTGGCTGCGCACAGCTCTCCAACCCTCGAGACAATACACCCTTCCTTTCGCTGGTGAACAATCAGCTGTCTCAAACTCATCCTTCGGTCCGAGGACGGGACCTCAACGCCCTCGCCGGCCAACATCAACTGGCATCCAACGCCTTGCCCGCGTCGCAAAATCAAACGGCACCCTACCGAGGCCAAAGCCCGGACGGAAACTATCAAGCATCATCCATCCCCACGAACGGACAAACGGGACAAGTGCAGCGGACGGCTTACCAATTGCCGCAAGTGAACCAAGGCGGCGGACAACCTTTCGTCCAGGGTGGCGGACAACCGTTCGTCCAAGGCAGCGGGCAACCTGTTTTCCAAAATCCGCTTCAAGGTGGCAACCAGCCCGTATTCCCGGGCGGAGGCCAACCTCTGTTCCAAAGCCCCGGCCAAGGAATCGGACAACCCGTGTTTCAAAACCCTGGCGGAGTCCCCCAATTCACGCCTCAAGTCCAACCCTTCCTGCCTGGCCAAGTCGTTCCTGACCCCAGCATTGCCGACATTGACGTCTTCATTGGCGAGACACGAACCGGTAGCATCAACGTCGGTGGAGCATTCAACACCGATGCCGGCCTGACCGCACAATTCATTATTGACGAGCGAAACTTCGACATCACGGCGTTTCCAAGAAGCTTTCAAGACATCATCGACCAGACCGCGTTCCGCGGTGGCGGCCAAGCGTTCCGCCTTGAATTGGTTCCTGGTGATAACGTCGAACGATACTTGGTCAGTCTGTCGGAGCCCTTCCTGTTCGGCACGGATTACAGTTTTAGCGTTTCTGCATTCTTGTTTCAGCGAGTTTTCTTCGACTGGGATGAGCAGCGAATCGGAGGCCGTTTTTCCTTTGGTCGCCGCCTGACTCCTGACCTGTCGGTCAACTTTGGACTGCGACTGGAGAACGTTGAGATCTCAGATCCTCGCTTGGATACTTCGGATCAGCTGAACGCCGTTCTGGGCGACAACGATCTGTATCTGTTCAATGTCGGTTTGACTCGCGACACACGTGACCATCCCTTCCTACCCACCGAAGGTAGCCTGTTTTCGCTAACGTACACCCAAGGATTCGGGGACTTTGATTTTCCTCGTGGTGAAGTCGAATATCGACGCCATCGCCTGATCTACGAACGGCCTGACGGTTCAGGACGACACACGATCAGCTACGGCACAAGGCTCGGTTTCTCCGGTTCGCAGACACCCGTGTTTGAGAACTTCTTCGCTGGTGGTTTCTCGACACTGCGTGGTTTTGAATTCCGTGGTGCGGCTCCCTTGGAAAACGAGGTCCGTGTGGGTGGTGAATTCCAATGGATTAACTCCGTAGAATACACTTTCCCAGTGACTCCCGATGACATGGTCAAAGGCGTCGCCTTCGTTGATTTTGGTACCGTCGAAGAAGACATTGAAATCAACAGCGAGAACTTTCGCGTCGCTCCCGGAGTCGGCTTGAGAGTTCATTTGCCGGCACTGGGAATCGGTGCTCCACTGGCATTCGATTTTGCGTTTCCGATCAGCACTGCCGAAGGGGACGACGAGAACATCTTCAGCTTTAACCTTGGTGTCAACCGATAGCGGAAATGCGTTCAGCTAAGTAGTTCCTGCACGAAACATTCGCAAATGCAAATGTAGAGCAGGGCAGGGAAGGGAAGGGGAGTGACTTGGCTGGCTGACTCCCAGCCAACGACGATCTATGTCCGTGATGCTTGCTGAAACACTGCCACGGGCGAGCAGTTTTCATCCCTTTCGAATTCACCAGAATATCGCAGGAAGCGAGCCAGCAAGGCGATCCCAGCGACCGTCATGACGATTCCTGCGATGGTGCTGTACTGGTAGGCGACACCGTCGCTCGAGTACAACAAATATGGCAGCAATGGGGACGATTCAACCGACATCGTATCGACCCGCGAAAGTAAAACCGTGATCGAGTTATGCGTTGCGTGATAAAGAACACACGGGATCAAGCTGCGTGTCTGAACGGCAATGACAGCCAGAATCGCACCGACGAAAAATGTCACGATGGATTGCTGAATCGCTGCGTGGGCCAAACCGAAAAACAGGCTGGATAGAATAATCGCCTGCCATTTGTTCCGCATTCCCTGCAGACCCGACAGAATAAAGCCGCGATAGGCCAGTTCCTCAAAAATGGCGGGCGACACGGCAATTACCAATACGATGGCCCACAAACCGGGAGCCTGATCGATCAGATTGTTCATGTAGGCGCCCATGCTTCCCAGATCAGCTCCGGGTGGATAAACGTACATCACCAACGCGGTGAACCATGTGATAAGCGGATGCAGACAGATCGCCGTCAGCACTGCAGCACAGGCGGTCGGAATCGAACACAAACGCAGACGCAACGCTTTCAGTGGATTGCGGGCAAGGAACATTGCCATCAAAACAGCCGGTACGGCAGTGGTCGAGATCAACACAATCAAAGTGACTTTGACGATATCGAACCAAGACGTCGGCAGCTGACTTTGGACCGCCAGTCGAATGAAAAATTGTAGTACCAGAATCAGTAGGCCCAACAAGCAGGCACTGCCAACGGTAGGAAGCTCATCGCGCTCACGCATGACGTGTTGGAACCAAGCTCCAACGCCAAATTTCTCGCTGGCGCGGAATAGAACCGATTCCGAATTGAATTGATACACCACCCAGCGAATGGCTAGATAGCAGCAGGTTAACGTCACCATGCAAACCGATGGTACGTAGGGTAGGACTTCGCCAAATTGACCTTCGATCAATCCTCGCAACAGCAGCATCAAACCGCTCACGGGGATCAAGCTGGTACCAAAATCCAATTGAGATGCGGGCAGCATCGGCACCATCATCAGAGGCATTGAGATCATCATCAGCGGGATCAGGTAGTACTGGCCTTCCTTGCTACTGCGAGCAAAAGCAGCTGCCGCCAACGCGATCGCGCTAAACAGAGCCGAAATTGGAATCAGGGCCAGCACCAACCAAAACAACGCATTCATCGGAGGCACACCAATTCCGGATGCAACTCCCATCGAGCCACCCAAACGGGAGACAACGAACAGACCGGTAAAGGCCATACTTAATAGGTTCAGCAGGGAGGTCACCATACTAAACGACATCACCGTCAGTAGTTTCCCGATGGCGATATCGTTTCGACCGGCGGGGCTACTGAGCAATGTCTCAAATGTTCCTCGTTCTTTTTCACCGGCACAGAGGTCAATCGCTGGGTAAAACGCTCCTGTCAGTGACCAGACGATCACGATAAAGGGCAGAATCTTCGACCACGTCGCTGCTTGGATTTTTGATTTGGCGGCAACATCGGCAGTTGCGATCCGGATTCCGTGTACCAGCGAAGGTGAAACGTTGTGTTCGATCAAGCGTTGGTCGGTTACCGCTGTTTTCCAGCGAGTCAGGATATTCCCAAACCGCTGCGACGCGATGCGAGATCGGTCGTTGGCCGAATTAAGGAACATGTAGATCGAGTGTCCGCCAACTTCGGGGACGCTTCCAGCAACGGTTTCTGAGTCTTCCCCGGTTGTCCGTGGAGGCTTTTGCGTGACCACCACGGCCAGATCGATCCCACGATCTTTCATGTGTCGTTCGACAAGGCCATCAACGAGATCGCTGTTGCCTTGCTGAGCCGACTGTTGACGAAAAGACTGGACCAGCTGATGGAATTTTTCGTCTTCGCTGTCTGAGAAGTGAAGATCCAACAGGTCCGCCCGTTCGTCTCCAAGCCATTTCGAATCGATACCACCATCGGCCGTCAGCGAGGGACTCTGCGGAAGATTTTCCGTTCCCACCAGCCAAATTCGCGTGGGATGCTCTCGTGTAAATTGCGCCATCTGCAACATCGCCATGCCCATCAATGGGTACAGCAGCAGCGGCATCACAGCGATCGTGAATAGCGTACGACGATCGCGCAGCTGATCGCGTGTTTCTCGCTTAAAAATAAGTTTTACGTTGGCCCAGGTCATTTCGGTCTTTGTTGGTTCAGTTTACTGCGGTTGAAGCTTCCGCTCGGATTCCGAAATCAGGTGGTAGAAAAGTTCTTCGATATCCGGTTCGTCATAGGTGTTAACCAGTTCATCGATGGTGCCTTCGGCAAGGATTCTTCCGTGATGCATGACGGCAATTCGGTCACACAGCCTTTTGACTTCCGACATAATGTGTGACGAAAAGATGACGCATTTGCCTTGATCGGTAAGCTGTTCGACGGTTCCAAGGACTTCACGGGCGACCAAAATATCTAGGCCCGAAGTGGCTTCGTCGAAAATCAGCACAGGTGGATCGTGAATAATGGCTCTGGCGATCGAGACTTTTTGTTTCATGCCCGTCGACATTTTGCTGCAGAGCATGTTGCGGATGTCGTTCATCTGAAATTTAGTGAACAGGCTTTCCATCCGAATCTGGAGCTTTTCCGGGTCCATCTGATAGAGGGCCCCAAAAAACTGAACCATCTCCCAAGCCGTCATGCGGTCGTAGATGGCTGTATTGGTCGAAACGAAACCGATTTGACGTCGAACTTCGTCGGGTGACTTGGAGACTTCGAAGCCGTTGACAATGGCGGTGCCGCCGGTCGGTTTTAGAACCGTACTAAGAATCCTCAGAGCCGTCGTTTTACCGGCTCCGTTAGGGCCCAGCAGTCCGTAGATCTGCCCAGGCATCGCGTCGAAGCTGATCCCTGCAAGAGCCAAGAATCCATCGGTGCGAAGTTCGTTGTAACGTTTGGATAGATTTCGGACGTGGATCATGAGGAGCTGACGGGTCAGGGATAGGCCCAATCTGTAGTAGGGCATCCAATCGTAGCTCACGTTTAGGGCCATGTTGCTAAGGCCTTGATGCTTTGCGGTTCCGGATATTCCGCTTGTACCGGCAATTTCGATCACGGTCGCCGAGTAACCGTTGACGTCGGCATACTCGACATCCCTCCGGCGGACATCTAAGACCGCAGCGAGCGAAAAAGATCAACTGTCGGCTTTGTTCTGTCGAATCAAAACACGAAGAACACCATCGAATTAGATTGGCGGAAAAATGGAAAAACAATTCGTTAACGACTCGACAACCAACGTCGACTCACAGGCTTTCGTCGAAACTGCAAACGCAGCAGCCCAAACCAATGCCGAGTACGCACCTAAAGAACCGACTTCGCTGAAAGAAGCTGGCCTGCATCCCAACGACCTGTTCTCGTTGATTCTCAAGTTTCTGTTTCTGCACGGAAACAATGCAGGAAGCCGGATCGCTTTTCAGTTGAAGCTTCCCTTTCATATCCTTGAGCCCGTCCTCGCGCAGCTGAAAGCCGACTTGCTGGTGGGTCACAAATCATCGGCCGGCGTTAGCGACTTTGAGTATGAGCTTTCGCCCAAAGGCGTCGAGCAAGCTAAACTTCACCTCGCTCGCAATAGCTACTGTGGCGCGGCCCCGGTTTCGTTGCACGAGTATCGTGCAGCGGTTGAAGCGCAGTCGGTCAAGGATCTTCGTCCGACATTTGAAAACGTTCGCAACGCCCTGTCAGACCTCACACTGTCGGATCTGATGATCTGCCAATTGGGCCAAGCCATCAACTCGGGCCGCAGCATGTTCCTGTTTGGCCCTCCGGGAAATGGAAAAACCAGTATCGCGAAACGGGCTATTCGTTCAGTCGATGAAATCGTTTGGATTCCACGCGCCTTGACCGTGGGCGGAGAAGTCATCCGGCTTTACGACCCGATGCAGCACGAGGCCGCCCCGCTGGCCGACAACGGTTCGCTCACCCGTCAGGATATTGATCATCGCTGGATTCGCATCAAGCGTCCAACGATCGTGGTCGGTGGCGAATTGGAGATGAAGCACCTTGAAGCGACTTTGAATCCTATCACCGGAATCATTGAAGCCCCTGTTCATGTGAAAAGTAACTGTGGCTGTATGGTGGTGGATGACTTTGGTCGTCAGCAAATTTCGACTTCGGAACTGCTCAATCGCTGGATTGTTCCCATGGAATCTGGCAACGATTTCTTGAACCTGCCTTCGGGCCGTCAAGTCTCGCTTCCGTTTGATCAGTTGTTGATTTTCTCTACCAACCTCGATCCGATTGAAATCTGTGACGAAGCCTTCCTGAGAAGGATTCCCTACAAGGTTGAAGTTTTTGATCCGAGCGAAGAGCAGTACAAGCAACTGTTCCAGAAATTGCTGTACGAAGGCCAGTTCAAAGTCGAACAGGGCGTTGTTGAGCACTTGATCGAGTATCACTACCGACGTCCTGGACGTCCGTTCCGTTTCTGCCACGTTGGTGACCTGCTTCAGCAAGCACGCGACTTCTGCGAATTCCATCGTCGACCGTTGGTCTTCGATCGCGACATCGTGGAACTGGCCGTACTGAACTACTTCAGCGGCATGAAAGAGAATCTCGAAGGCTAGAGGATTGTCGGAGGGCGTTTGTTCAACGGCACTTGCCTTAAGGATCGCAGCTCCCACATGCGATCAGAATCAAAACCTTTTTGGCATGCCTATAGAGCCATCTGGCCCGAAGATCTCAGCCCCGAAGGGGCGGCAGCATGTAGCCATGGGCGTGAGCCCATGGATCGTCAACCCGCCCATTCTTTTCAGCCCCGAAGGGGCGACAGGACTGCACTGCAACGCTTTACCTATGGCGTAAAATCAATAAGCCAAG
>CAZDZX010000101.1:8223-13612 GCA_964510005.1 uncultured Pirellulaceae bacterium | reverse complement strand
CAGAACCGCCGCTGCCGGCCAAGAAGGGACTGCTGCGATCTTTCTTGAAGTTGATCCTGCCCATGGAACTCATGCCGTATTGCATCACCATTCCACGAGCAATATCGGTAGCACGTTCAAGGTCATTGGTGGCACCGGTGGAAATATCCTGATAGATCAATTCCTCCGCCAAGGTTCCAGCGACCAGAATCTGCAACTCGCTCTCGAGCTCGCTTTTGGTCATCAAGTAACGGTCGGCGGTCGGTCGCTGCATCGTGTAACCCAATGCGGCCAAACCTCGCGGGATGATCGAGACTTTGTGGACGGGGGCGGTGTTGGGCAATACGTAAGCCACCAATGCGTGGCCGGCTTCGTGGTAGGCGACGCGTTGTTTTTCATCCGGTGACATCACCCGCTGTTTCTTTTCCAGACCGGCAGTCACGCGTTCGACGGCTTCGTTGAAGTTCTCCATCACGACCGAGTTCTGGCCTTTTCTGGCGGCCAACAAAGCCGCTTCGTTGACCAAGTTCGCCAGTTCCGCACCGCCAAAGCCAGGGCTGATGGCGGCAACTTTTTTCAAATCCACGTTCGGATCAAGCTTCACATTTTTGACATGGACTTTCAGAATTTCTTCGCGGCCGAGCACGTCGGGACGATCAACCAACACGTGGCGATCGAAACGCCCGGGACGCATCAAGGCTTGGTCCAGAGTTTCCGGTCGGTTGGTGGCCGCCATCACGATCACGCCGCTGTTGGATGAAAACCCATCCATCTCGACCAGCAGAGCGTTGAGTGTTTGTTCGCGTTCGTCGTGACCGCCAACGGATTGGCCGCCACGAGTTTTCCCCAGTGCATCCAATTCGTCGATAAAGATAATACAAGGCGATTTGGCAACGGCCTGTTGGAACATGTCGCGCACACGCGCCGCACCGACTCCCACGAACATCTCGACGAAGTCACTTCCCGACAGGCTGAAGAAGGGCACGTCGGCTTCGCCAGCGATGGCTTTGGCCAATAGAGTTTTTCCGGTTCCCGGAGGTCCGACTAACAAGACGCCTTTGGGGATCTTGCCGCCGAGCTTTTGGTATTTTTCAGGCGACTTCAAAAAGTCCACGACTTCGCAGACTTCTTCAACCGCTTCATCGATTCCAGCCACATCTGAGAAACTCACGCCCAGATCTTCTTCGGCGTACAAGCGACCGCGACTGCGACCGAACTGCATTGGTCCACCGGCACCCCCCAGTCGACGCAGCATAAAGAAACACAGGGCACCCAAACCGGCCAGCATCAGGATGCTCATGCCATACTCTTCTAAGAACGTCGCATCGACAAATCGATACTTGATGAGGGAGCGATCCAGATCCGTCCGCAGGCTGTTATTGGTTGCCTCAGAATCATCCTTGACCACGGTGAAGCGAACTTTGCTTTGCGGCTTCCCTTCGGCTTTTTCGTAATAGTAGAACTTGCCGCTGATCGAGGAATTGCTGATTCTCAAATCGTTGGGCTCGGAAGCGATAAATTCCCGGTTGCCCTCGCGGATGGTGATCTGTCCAGATTTGCCTTCGACTTTTTCTTCGGTGATCGAATCGACGTAAGCGGTTTCATCAATCAGCCGCTCAAAATCGCTGAACCCAAGGGTCTTTTTGCCTTGGGAGAGGATCAGGACAATGCACAGGCCCAGCGAGCCCATCACGATCACGGCAAACCAAGTCGCAGAATTGGCTCGATTGTTGTCGTTGGGCTTTTTTTGATTCGGATCCATAGGTTCTTCTGTCATGGGGTGGAAATCTCTTTTTGTTCAAGAAGGCCTGTGGTCGCATCTTCCGTGCCGAAGCGCAGTTTCCGTGCCAAAGTCTGTTTGACACTAGGATCTGCGGGAAGGCAATGATATCCCTCCTGCTTCAGGCCCGCCAGTTGCAGAAATGTCGCCCCTCAGGTTCGGCTTGTGATATTTTCCACGGATTCGTAAAATTTTGGCCCGGCAGGATGGGTGAGTCAGGGTTTAAAAAGTAAATCATTTCGTTGATTTTCTGCAACGTTGTTGATTTCCCACATCACGCTTCAGACCTACGATAATTACCCAGACTAACACCACGAAATTTTCGGGTTTTTTAATCCTGCTGCCTAGCCACTTTATGAATAACGCAAAACAAATCAGCATTCTGGGAGCCACCGGCAGCATCGGGCAAAGCACGCTCGATGTGGCGCGGCATCTGAATGATATTTCTGTGTTTGCGATGTCAGGACACTCACGACTGGAGCAGCTCGCTGCGGACGCCCGCGAGTTCCGCCCCCGGATCGTGGTGGCGACTTGCCAGCAAAGTGCCAGCAATTTTGATTTTGGCGCCCTACCGGGAACCGATGTTTTGATCGGCGAGGAGCATCTCGAACACATTGCGGCTCATCAGGACGTGAACATTGTGGTTGCCGCGATCGTGGGAGCCGCGGGCCTACGATCCGCGATGGCTGCGGTTCAGGCCGGGAAGACCATTGCGTTAGCGAACAAAGAAACGCTGGTGGTGGCGGGACAATTGATTTCTGACCTCGCTCGAAAGAACAACAGCACAATCCTGCCGGTGGACAGCGAACACAATGCGATCTTCCAAGCCCTTGCGGGAAGCAAGCGGGAAGAAGTCGCTCGGATCATTCTGACGGCCAGCGGCGGCCCGTTTCGAGACTGGCCCGCTGAGAAGCTCCGAGCGGTAACGACTGAACAAGCTTTGGCCCACCCCACGTGGACGATGGGAGCCAAAATATCGATCGATTCTGCCACAATGATGAATAAAGCCCTCGAAGTCATCGAAGCCCGCTGGCTGTTTGATATGCCAGCGGACCAAATTGATGTCGTGGTGCACCCTCAAAGCATTGTGCATTCGATGGTAGAGTACGTGGACGGATCAACGCTGGCTCAAATCAGCCCACCGGACATGAGACTGCCTATTCAGCACGCGCTGACATGGCCGAACCGAGTCGGAGGCTTGACTCCCAAACTGGATCTTACACGAGCGATGTCGCTTGACTTTTCGCCTCCTGATCTGGAACGGTTTCCAGCATTGGGGCTTGGTTTCGACGTCGCTCGCAAAGGCGGCACGACGGGTGCCGTGTTAAATGCAGCCAACGAAAGTGCGGTTGAAGCGTTTCTCAACCGCGAGCTATCCTTTACCGATATTGCCTCCAGCTGCCGCGAGATACTGGAACAACACGATTTTATAAATGACCCGACCTTCGAACAGCTGATGGCTGCCGACGCGTGGGCTCGACAGGAGATGAACAGGTGGACGACTGTCTGATATTGATTGCGGAAACAAGCTTTTGGCTGAAACCGGAAAGCTGGTGGGCGATGGCGCGGGTCTTGATTGGGCTCGGGATGGTCATCTTTGTCCACGAGCTCGGCCACTTTTTGGTGGCCAAAGCCTGTGGCGTAAAATGCGAAAAGTTCTACGTTGGTTTTGATGTTCCGATCAAGCTGTTCGGAGTCCAAATCCTTCCGGCGGCCTTCTTTCGCAAGACCATTGGCGAAACGGAATATGGCATCGGCACCATCCCCTTGGGTGGGTACGTCAAGATGCTTGGCCAAGACGACAACCCGGCCAACATCGAAAAAGAAATCGAGCGATCCCAGGGCGAGGGCAGTGCCGCCGATGAAGACGGCAAAATCGAAGCCGACGGATTCGTCGACCGCAACGAGTTGGACCCGCGTAGCTTTCGCGCCAAATCCGTGTTGCAGCGGATGGCGATCATTTCTGCCGGCGTGATCTTCAATCTAATTTTTGCTGTGTTCTTTGCGGCGTTCGCTTTCCGCGGTGGCGTTGACTATCAACCTGCCTCACTCGGTCCGGTTGTGGGCGGCGGTCCTGCTTGGGAAGCCGACATTGCGGACGCAACTCTGTTTCGTGTCGGCGGCGAAGAAGTCCACGAAGACCGGTACTTCACTTTTATCGACATGGTGCAGGAGATCATTTTCTCCGCCAGCTCCGGGCCCATCGAATTCGAACTTCAGCGTAGAGACTCTGATGAAAGAGAAGTCGTTTCAATCCAAGCTCGGAGAGGATTCAATCCTCACAAACCGGACTTCCCCATGGTCGGCGTCCGTGACCAGCAACTCCCTGTGATCGGAAGCGACGAATCTGCGCCGGCCACCGGTGCCGCATCCGCGTCCGAGAAACTGCTCAAAGGCGACCGGATCATCGCGGTTAACGATATCAAAATCGAAAACACGACCGATCTGCGATCCTCATTGAATCTAGAAGCCATCAAACCGGTGACGCTGAAACTAGAAAGAGGGGAGGGCGATCAAAAAGAAATCATCACCAGTGTGGTCGATGCCAATCCGGTTCGCGAGTACGGATTTTCAATCAAATGGGACGCCGTGACCGCGATCCAGATAAATTCCCCTGCGGAAACCGCAGGCTTTAAAGTCGGCGACAAAATCAAAACCGTCAACGGAGATCCTGCCCCGGATGTGCTGACCTTCGACATGGAAATCATGTCGTTTGTGCGAGACAAAAAGTCCGTAGAAATCGGGGTCGAGCGCGATGGAAAAATGGTTTCTCTGAACGTGACGCCACGGGTGCCTCACTCGGGCACCATTCAAGGCTCCTTCCCTGTGATCGCTTTGGATACCTTGGGCGTTGCCATTTCGGTATCGGACGAGGTTGGATCCGTGGACTCCAGTCGCTCGGAAGTCTCCAGCTTGAAAGCAGGGGACAAGCTCGTTTCGGTGACCTACGTCTTTACTGAAGAGTGGCGCGACCACGAGTCATTTAAACTGCTGCATGAAAAGACAATTACCCTGAAAGATGACAAGACGCATCTCGCGGAGATCAATGCAGTCGTCCAAAGGCTTCCCTTTGGAACCCAGCTCAAATGTGTCGCGACGCGAGGTGTCAAAGCGAATGAGAAAATCGAGTTCACGGTTGATTTGCAGGCCTCGGAGAAACTGTTCATCCCGCAGCTTGGCATCCACTTGAGTCCCGACGAAGCTTTTTACCAAGCTAAAACGTGGAGTGAAGCGATGAAGAATGGAGCTTCGCAGGTGTGGGCCGATGGGACCCGTGTGTTTACATTCCTCAAGAAAGTTGTTTCTGGTGAGCTTTCGGCCACGAATTTTGGTGGCCCTGGAACGATTGCCGTGGTGGCGACATCGGAAGCGTCTCAGGGAACCAGTCGGCTATTGCTGTTTCTGACTTTGCTCAGTGCCAACCTTGCCGTGGTTAACTTTTTGCCGATCCCGGTTCTGGATGGTGGGCACATGATGTTCCTTGCCTATGAAGGCCTGTTCCGACGACCCGTCAGTCAGAATGTTGAAATTCTGTTGACCTACGCCGGACTGTTCTTTGTGCTGGGCCTGATGCTGTTCGTGATCTACTTGGACGTGGGCAGAATTTCAGGTCTCTCCAACTAACTAATT
>CAZDZX010000101.1:0-8123 GCA_964510005.1 uncultured Pirellulaceae bacterium | reverse complement strand
TGGATGGCATACCCAAAAGGTTTGATCCTTATCACTCACAGGAACTGCGCTGCCTAAAGTAAGTGCCATTGGGCTTGCCGCTCACTAAGGTCTAAGGTCGACCCAACGCCCAATCACCAAATTTACATTCAGGGTCACGACAACCACACAGGCCTTACCACTAACCATTAAAGAAAAACGAACTGTGGCACAGACAAAACTTGAGCATTGCATTGCCTGCCATTCACTCTATCGTGTTGAGACCCGTACAAAACACTTGGAACGAACCAGATGAAAAAATTAGTATTGGCTTTGCAAATCCCGTTTCTTCTTTTGATCAGTCCCTTGCTGGGCCAAGAAACAGACAAAACTCGGGTGGCCTGTGTCGGCGACAGCATCACCTACGGAGCCCGCGTCGAGCAAAGAAAACAGAATTGCTACCCCGCCAAACTCCAAGGCCTGCTGGGAGACAAATATCAAGTCAAGAACTTTGGCGTCAGCGGTTCGACGATGCTGAAAAACGGCAACAAGCCTTACTGGAAACAGAAGGCATTTGCCAACGCGAAAAAATTCAAACCTGACATCGTCCTCATCAAACTAGGCACCAACGATGCCAAGCCTCGCAACTGGAAACTCAAAGACGAATACGGCTCGGACTATCGCGAGATGATCAAGGCGTTCCGCGCCGCTAATCAAGACTGCAAGATCTACCTCTGCCTGCCGACCTACGTCGCCGGTGAAGGCAATTTTGAAATCACCCAAAAGATCGTCAAAGACGAAGTGATTCCGATTGTGCGGGCGGTCGCTAAAGAAACCGACCTGCCCGTGATCGACTTGTATGCAGCCTTAGACGGAAAAGACGCCTTGATTCCCGACAAGGTCCACCCCAACGCCGAAGGCGCCGCAATCCTCGCGAAAACAATTTTCGCTGCGGTCAAAAAGCCGACCGCGAAAGATGAAAAGAAAGCCGCTGGAAAATCATCCGAAAGCAAACCCCAGCAGTCCGAGGTCCCGGTCCCAGCCAGCGGACAGGAAAGGTAACCGCTGCTGAGCGGTGGCCGCAGTTTCAGCCATTGTTCGAATCGGACTCACCATCGGCGTTGCGTTTCGACTCGGCCAATTTCTGCCGCTGTCGTTGATACTCTTCGACCAGTGCTTGGCGAGCCGGTTCGTCAGTTCTGGCGATTTCCTGAATGCCAACGGAAAACAGATCGAAAAACGCCAGTCCGGCGATTCCCACTAACATCAGCAAAATCACCGCTACAAAAATGGCAATGGTGCGAGGTTCTTCCACGCCATAAATTCCGGCCAGCATAATGCCAGTCGATGCGATCAAAGAACTGGCGATCGCGCGTCGGCGATACTTGCGCGTCTCAAATGCCAACTCACGATGCATACTGGGAGAGTTGCAAACTTCGTCGTAGCGATGCTTGTGCGCGTAGAGCGAAAAAATGCCTCCGGCCAGCGAACCCAGCCCAAGGACTAACGATCCGTTTTTCACTGACTGGCTAATCGCAACCAAACCGGCACCACTCACGGTCCCGGCGACATCGGATAAAATCTGCATCATCTCGGACATGCTAACTCCACAGCTATACGATTATCTTTTCTTTTTGGGACTGTTAATCTGCTGGACTTGTCGAGTCCATTCCAGCAGAACTTTGCCGACTTTACCTAGCGAGTCGGCGGAACAATTTTCTACAACGTCTTTGGTCGTGTGCCAGTACTGGTTGCCAGTTTTCGAATCAGGGTAATCGAAATCAATGATGTCACAGGTAGGAATCTTAGCGGTTTTGTTCAGCGGCAAGTGATCGTCAAAGATCGTATGCCCCCGTTGGATTATAAATTCTTTGACTTTCAGATTCTTAGCCACTCTCCAAATACTCTGCGACAGCTTTTTCGCGTACTTTAAACTGTGCGTTTCCAACCTCAGCTGCAAATCCGCGTCACCAATCATATCCACCAGGATGGCCGATTCATATTTAACATCATAGCGACCCGCCGCGTACTGGTCGGAAAAAAACTGTGAGCCAAGGAACATCGGATCACGCCGATCGACAAAAACAAATTCTTCGCCGTCAAAGAATATAAAGTCAATACCGTAGTCGCCACCAAGAACCTCAATATGCCGCCCCAGTTCACATAAAAGCCCCACACCGGAACCGCCATCGTTGGCTCCAATAAAGACACCCTGGGGATTGACGGGGTCACGATCGGGAAAAGGGCGAGTGTCATAATGGCAACAAAACATAAATCTCTTTTTTCGTTCAGGATGCCATCGAATGATCAAATTCTGCAGCTCGACGGCTTGGCCGGAGCGAGGATCGTTCACATTGAATCGCTGGTAATAGGCTTTGCCTGCCACAGATTGAAAGTGGCCAATCAGCATTTGTTGTTGTTTCTTCATACCCTCGGTGGTGCTGATCCGAGGCCCGATCTTGCAAACCGCTTCCAGCCACTTGAACGCGATGTCTTTGTCGAACGAATCGCCCGCCAATGCCGGTTTCGAGTAGGGGTTGGTGACAACCGCTGGAGTGTCTTGAGCACCGACGACTCCCGATGACAGCAATGCCAGCGTGGCAACCCACAGAGACAAAATTTTTGAAGACATGATTTGGACTGTGGTTATGGGGTATTCATTGCGGTTAAAGCTTGGTCGAATTGTACCGAAGCGGTTGGATTTCACGAATTCAGTTATCACATTGAAATGGCGATGAAACTCATTTTTTTGAACTTTTGTTGCCTGTTAGTATTAACTTTGGCATTTACGGACCAGTCCAAAGGGTGCTGGCAGGAACCAAGCGAGGTTTCTCCGTTCTCGCTGCCCGGGTTGAAGATCAACTCCAAAGTCTCCGTCAGCGAAAAACCTGATCATAAATTGACAGTGCTTTGTTTCTTGGGCACCGAATGTCCGTTGGCAAAATTGTACGCTGGCCGCCTTCAGAACTACGCGAACCGCTACCCCGAAGTTCGTTTCATTGGCATCAACAGCAACGTCCAAGATTCGCTCGACGACATCCGCAACTATGTCGACAAAACCGGAATCGAATTCGAAATGGCACGAGATAATCGGAACGTGATCGCCGATCGATTATCCGTCAAACGAACTCCAGAGACCATTGTTTGCGACCGTCAGCGAAAGATCATTTACCGTGGCCGGATTGACGATCAGTACCTGCCAGGCGTTTCTCGCAACAAAGCCAACCGAGATGACTTGCGACTGGCGATCGACCAAGCCCTCGCCGGCAAACCCATCGAAGTCCCCCGGACCGAACCGGCAGGTTGTTTACTAGGCCGCGTCCGCACCGTCAGCAAAGACGCCACGGTGACGTTTTCGAATCAAGTCATCCGTGTGTTGCAAAAAAATTGCATCGAGTGCCATCGCTCGGACGAGATCGCGCCGTTTTCGATGGAGACCTATGACGAGACCGTTGGCTGGGCGGACATGATACTGGAAGTCATCGAAGAGAAGCGAATGCCGCCCTGGCACGCCGACCCCGACGTCGGCACTTTTTTGAATTCGCGCACGATCAGCAAGCAAGACATCGAGACCCTCGAAACATGGGTCGATCAAGGCACCCCTGAGGGAGACAAGGCCAATTTGCCCGAGCCTTATCAAGCCGTCGCTGGCTGGCGACTCCCGCGCGAGCCCGACATCGTGGTCGAGATGCGCAAGCGACCCTTTCACGTTCCCGTCAGCGGCACCATCGAGTACCAGTACTTTGTCGCCGATCCGGGCTTCACCGAAGACCGCTGGGTCACCGCCGCTGAAGTCATCCCTGGCAATCGCTCGGTCGTGCATCACAGCATCGTGTTCGTGCGACCACCCGATGGGATCCGCCCACGAGGCGTCGGCTGGCTGGCGGCTTACGTTCCCGGTCAAACACCACTGACATGGCAACCGGGACGCGGACGCTTGATCCCCAAAGGATCGAAACTGGTATTTCAACAACACTACACGCCCACCGGCACTGCCGCAGAAGACGTGACCAAGATCGGGTTGGTGTTTGCCGACAGTTCGAAAATCGAAAGTGAATTGATGACGGTGATGGCATTGGATCAATCCTTCGAGATCCAACCCCACGATCCGTCCCACGAGGTGCAAGTCACCACCCGGCGGCTTCCCAAGCAGGGCAAACTCCTAGCCGTCGCTCCTCACATGCATTACCGCGGCAAGTCCTTCGAAGCCTTTACCGTGGCCGCCGACAATTCGACGAAACCTCTGGTCCGCGTTCCCAACTACGATTTCAATTGGCAACATCGATACGAATTCGCCCAGCCATTGGCGCTGTCCGATTTCCATCGATTGCGGGGCAACGTCGAATTCGACAACTCAAAAGCCAACCCTTTTAACCCCGATCCAACCCAGCACGTTTCATGGGGCGATCAAACTTGGGAAGAAATGGCGATCGCGTTTTTCGATATCGAAGTCCCCCGCGAAGATTCCGATACGGTCGCCGACAGTCAGGCGCTGCGGGAGTCGACGGCTTTTGTGCGGGGCATGAACCGCACCGTCGAACGTCAAGAAAAACGACGCCAGAAAATGGTCGAAGACGTGATGAAGCGCATGGACAAAAACGGAGACGGCGTCATCACCAAAGACGAAGTCCCCCGTGCTGTCGGAACGTATGGCTTCCGTCGTTTCGACACCAATGGCGATCATAAAGTCACACGAGATGAAATCCAGAGCCAAGTGGAAAGAAGAATTCGAAACCCACAGCAACAACGCGACACCAACCGCCGCTGAACCGCGTCACTTACCGAACCGAATTCATCCCCGCTCCTCTTCTAGATCATGCTTGAACGTTTCAGCAAGGCCACCCGTTGGATTGTCGACCTTCCCGGATTGACCGTCGTGGTCCTGATGTTGATCACGGCGCTGTCGTGGGTCGGACATTTCCATCCGGAGGTTGTGACCGAGTACTTCGACGATGAAGAATCGGCGCCACAAACGGTTTGGCAGAAAAACATGTCCGATCAGAGTCGTCCGGCGGTCGATTCGTTTGCCTTCAAAGGCAACGCGATTCTGGTGGCTCAATCGGAAGAGTTCTTTTCGCCGGCCGGCGCCGCGGCGATGCAGGACGTCGTCGCGACTTTGAAGCAACTGCAATACGTCGAAAGCGTCGTCTGGATCGAAGACGTCCCGCCGTTGAACCTGTTTGGCCTTCCCGAACCGACGTTCCCCAAACCCACCGCATCGCCAGCCCTCTACCAAAAAGCCAAAACAAAAGCACTTGAGAATCCCTTCATTAACGGGCAACTTCTGTCCGCCGACGGGAAAACAATGCTGCTGATGATCAATTTCGATTTCCTATTCATCGACAATGATGATCAGTGCAGTGAAGGTCTGATCGAAATCGCCAACCAAGCCGCCGCCCCACATGACATCGATATCGAATTTGGAGTCACGGGCTCATTGCCGATTTTCCTGAACCTGATGAGCCACAGTGAAGACAACAGTTTCTACTACCAGATCATCGGCTACAGCGTCATCTTCGCGATGAGCGTTCTGCTGTTTCGCGGTGTTGCCTCAGTCATCGTGCTGGCCGCGGCTCCCGCGATCGGCGTTTTCTGGACCCTCGGGCTGGTCGGTTTTCTGGGCTACGAAAACAATCCCTTTGTCGACAGAATCCTGCCCATCATGGTCAGCTTGGTCGGCTTGACCGACGGGGTGCACCTGATGGTTCAGATTCGCAAGCTGCGCAGTGGTGGGCTTGCGCCGCGGGATGCTTCCAGAGAGGGGCTGTTTCAGGTCGGCCTCGCCTGCGGCCTGACGTCACTGACAACCGCCATTGGATTTGGCTCCCTCGCATTGGCCCGCCACGAATTCTTGCAACAGTTTGGCTACAGTTGTGTAATTGGCGTGATCTGCACTTTTGTTTCAGTGGTCACCGTGATTCCGCTGGTTTGTTCGACTTGGGTTGGTCGGTTCGTGATCGTGGGCAGCAAGCCCGGACTGGTCGAAAAGAACTTGGGCAAGGTCGCTGGCGTGATTGATTTTGTGTTGCTGCGAAAGCGATTCGTTTCCATCGCCGCCATCGTGGTTACGATCGTGCTGGCGGGATTGTGTCTGACTTTGCGACCCGACGAGCGACTCAGTGCGGCGCTCCCCGAAAGCAGTCAGGCCGCGCGGACTTTGAAACAGCTGGATGTCGCCATGGATGGGCTGGAGCGTGGCGATATTGTGGTGCGCTGGTCCGACCAAGTGGAAGCGGATTCGCCGGAAGTCATGCAAGTCGTCACCAAAGTCGATGAACTCTTGTCTGCCGAACCTCTGATCGGGCATCCGGTATCGATTCGCAATCTGGTCAATTCGATGCCCGGCGATGCACCCGCTGAAGAGCGAATGTCGATGTTGGATTTGCTGCTGCCGCCCTTCAAGCGTGCCTTTTACGAACCCGAAGCCGGGATGACGAAAGTCAACTTTCATGTCAGAGACCTTGGGATTTCGCAGTACGACGGTCCCTTTTCGCGAATCATCGACGGGCTGCGGGAAATCGAGAAACAACATCCTGAATTTACGTTGTCGACTGCTGGCAATGCTTTTTTTCGCTGGGAGAACGTTTTCAAAATCGTGATCGACCTTGTTCTAAGTCTCGGAACGGCGGCGTTGATTATTTTTGTGGTGCTAACGCTGGTTTATCGTTCGTTGCGGATCGGGCTAATTAGTTTCGTGCCGAACATGTTTCCGCTGTTCTTTGCGGGGCTGTATCTGGTGGTTAGCGGAACCCCGTTGGAAGTTGTCGCCGTTTGCTCGTTTACCGTATGTTTAGGCATCGCGGTCGACGATACGATACATTTTCTGACCCGTTTCGAGGAAGAACGGGGGGCGGGATTCGAAAAAGACGAAGCCATTCGCCGCGCTTTCACTGGAGTGGGGACCGCGTTGATCATGACGACTGTGGTATTGGTCGCGGGTTTTTCTACAGTTTTATTTAGTGATTCTCGCGATCATTTCATATTCGCGGCGATGGGAACTATTACAATTGGGGCTGCCCTGTTTGCCGACATGGTGCTACTTCCCGCAATGCTTTCCTGGCTTATTAAGAAATGAATGTACTCGTATTCGAGTTTCTGGTTGGTGGGGGGGCTGTTGACCAACACCCTTTCGATAATGGATTGGCCAACTTTCTCGAGCAAGGGCATTCGATGCTCCTCCCGCTCTGCGAGGACCTGATTGCCGCCGGACATAACGTGGTGGTTCCGGTCGATTGCCATGTCGACGTCCGACTGCCTTCTCTGGTTGAAACTATCAATGTTTCACTCGACACTGATCTTCAAGAACTACTGTGCGGCGAGGCTGAGCAATGTGATGCGGTGATCGTGATTGCTCCCGAATCCCACCATTGCTTGGAATCGATTCTGGAATGGCTTGAGCCCTTCAGCGATAAATTGGCTAGCCCTCATCTCGAGTTTGTGCAACTGACTGGCAACAAATGGAAATGCAGTAGCTTCCTTCGAAAACACGGAATTCCCGTGCCGCGAACATGGAAAGTCCAATCCGCCGAACAGGTGGCGTTGCTGAACTGGCGCCCCAACAGACTGCTGGTGGCCAAACCGCTGATGGGAGCCGGTAGCGAGCACGTGATGATGGTGAGTCACCGCAATCAACTCGCGCAACTGGAATACCCTTTCCTGCTGCAGACTTTTGCACCGGGGACTCCGGTCAGCGTTTCGGTGGTCAACGGTAAATTAATGGAACCGGGCATCCAAGTATTCGATCGCGAACCGTTTGGAATCCATGTCAGAACAGATTTCCCACTGCCGTTGGAGCAACGGGAACGAGCCTTGAATTTGGCGAATCGGGTTGTTGATTGTCTCCCCACGGCCCAAGGCTATTTTGGAATGGATATGGTGATCGGCGAGACCTCGGATCAGGATGTATTGATCGAAGTGAATCCGCGACTGACGACTTCCTACGGGTTCTTGCGAGCATGGCAAGACAAATCGATTCCTCTCCCGTTCGCCGATGTCGATTCGCTGGCGCACAGAAAATAAACGGTGAGCGGCAAGGCGCTAGCAGCCGCCGGTATCGCGCGCCGTCGATGCAAAACCGGCGGCGAGCGCCTAATGGCACTTACTTTCGATCGTCGCCACGAAGTGGCGTTGAAATGTCCCGGAGGGACAAAAGCGATTAGCCTCGG
>CAZDZX010000100.1:0-13647 GCA_964510005.1 uncultured Pirellulaceae bacterium | reverse complement strand
GCTTTCGAGCGACCCGAAATATTCGCAGGTGTGATTTCAATCGGTGGACTGCTGGACAACCACCAAGTTTCCTTGCGTGACTGGGAGCGCTGTCGCCAAATCCCAGTCCTAATTTCTGCTTTCGAGGACGAAGAAAACTGTCCCGAGCAAGAACTGTGTGAAAACCTGCGACTTTTGTTCGTTGCCGGGTTCACCACCACTGTCAGGCAGTACCCTCATTCGCTACAACTTTCAAACAAAGTTCTGTCAGACATTGATCGATGGATCATCGAACAGTTTGAATCCGCGATCGTGTAACGCGACGCAACACTGAAGGCGAATCGACATGCTGGCTGAGTTCATTGAGGCGCTGGAAAAAACCCAATTCACAGGCGAACCCGAGCCGTGGCTAGTCGAAAAGACCAACCAGTTTTTTGAATCGCAGGAAACCGGCAGCAAGCCACCCCAAGAACTGATCGACGGCCTGAAAAGCTTGCCCATTCATGGTGCTGCGTGGCTGGGCATTCTATTTGGATCCATGGTCGAACAAGGCTGTGACGTTAGCGTCACAGGAACCGCGATGTGGGAGGCATTCGTGTTGCGAATGCAGGAATTCCCCGCGACCACCGAAGACGAAACCGCCGCAGGCGAACCCGTCGTTCCAGAGCTTTCCCCCGAACAGGTCGCCAACGCCGAAGCGTTCGCGCCGCTCTGCCAAGGCTTGGTTGCCCACCTCGCTCGGATGCCAGAGCTGGTCGAAAAGTTATCGGGAGACGCAGAGGTTCTGCAGCGAATTGGCTTTCTGGAAAACTACAGCCACTGCTTTATGTGGGTTCATGAAGTTCTCTCACGGCGATCGGGAACGTTGCTGATCATTCATGCCGAATCGGCGCGGGTGCAAAAGTTCCGTTACAAAAACGTATCGAACTGTTTTCACCTGTTTTCGTTGTTGCAATGTGCGATCGGAAAAAAACTGCCAGGCGGACAACACCCCAAAGCAGCCATCGCCAAAGCCGCCAAAGGCGAAGCCTACAGTGAGAGTGCGGATCGAGCGTGGTGGCATTTCGGCATCCCAAGTCCAAAACCCGATATCGCCCAGATGGTTTTCGGCGAAGCCTCTGTGGATTCGATCCCGATGGTTACTGGGCCCGACGGTGTCAGCGAACAAGTCATGGTTCTCTGGCCCACGATCCTCAAAGAGCGGAGTTGGGGCTCCGGATTTTTCGGCCCCACCATCGAGGCCTCCAAGCCATCGGTGGAAATGGTTGAAGAGCTTGCCAAGGACGTCGCCAAACAGTGGATCGATTCGGTTGGCATCGCGAAGACCTAGTTCGTGTTTCCCGCTTTGACTTTTGAGTATCGATAACGCAGTAGGCCGATGGAAAAGTCAGGATCGAGGTTCACCGTTGCCAGTTGCTGGCATCGGTTGATCATGAGATGAGATTTTCGTCATCCGAACCAAGGCCTACCTTCAAAATCGACTTAACGTATTCCGGATCTAGTTCTTTGAGGAAGTCATGGGCGTACCTGACTTCATGATCTTCCATGCCTTTTATCACTCGTTTAACGCGGTTTCGCTGAGAACAAATACGACATCGACGGAAGCTTGTATCTCAATCAATCCTGAAGCAACTGTGGCCCCAGTTGCAGATCCGGGTGGCGCCAAAGCCGGTCCATCAAACGCTGCGAATGACCGTTGCAAAGGCGCTCGCCATCCGGGACTGGCTCCCTCGCGGATCGATTGAACGCTGGCCAATTTCGCACCCAATTGGTCGGCCATTGCTGCTGCCTTTTCTCTGGCCGCCTGAACGGCTTTGGCACGAGCTACATCGCGGTGCTTTCGAAGCTCCGTCGTTTGAAACGAAATTCCGCCCACATCATTGACGCCGCGCTTGATCAATCCGCGATAGATCGTTTCAAACGTGTCAAGTTTCGTGATCGTGATCGAAAGCTGGCGACGGGCGTTGTAACCAATCGGCTTGATTTTTGCTTTCTTTTCAGCGACGGGGATAGCCGGGGGGGCGGACAAGTTGGTCGATAACTGCTGGGGAAACAGCGAGCCTTTCCAATTATTACTATTGCTGCGTTCAAAAATCGGTCGGATCGAAATGATCTCGGTGCGGATATTGTCTGCGACGACGTTTGATTCGCCAAGGAATTGCGTGACGGCTTTGATTTTCGCGTCGTTATCTTTTACCGCGTCATCAATGCTCTTTTCTTGTGAGCTGATGGAAAATGTGAATACCGCTTTGTCAGGCTTCACCCGCACTTCGGCGCTGCCTGATACCGAAATCATGGGACGCGTGTCTTCGTCCCCTCCACAACAATTTTCGACACTCATGGCCGTCCATGAAAACGTCACGATCAATGCAAAAACAATTTGACTCAAGCCCTTCATCATTCTCTCCTTAGTGACATGGGAAAACAGGTTCAGTGTTTCGAATTGTCTTCGTCGCCGATGCCGCAAGACCTCGGAATGCCTCACCTGAGGCATCTGAACTGTTGCCAGTCCAGCGACGTAAACACTGAAGCGACTCCTTCCCCTCCGTTGCGTTAAACTCGCGGCATGACGGCTCGCGATGTTACAGAGACCCAAGTCTAACAGGTGAATCGATACAAACCTATAAAGCATCTGCTGTCACTGCGAATGCCGGGCACCTAATAACCCGACGCGCAAGCGAGGCCAGCGACCCCCCAGAAACCAATCGCAGGGATAGTCACCGGCGACGAAAGGTTTATGCTCTGACATATAACCAACGCGAACTCTCGCCAGAAAAGGGATTTATGTCTGACTCGAATCTGATCTTCAAAATCGTTTCCACTGAACAGTGGACTGCTGCCGAACAAGCCGGTGTCTTCAAGGGCGCTGCCATCGATTTGCAGGACGGCTACATTCACTTTTCAGATTCAGAGCAGTTGCAAGAGACGGCCGCGAAACACTTCGCCGGTCAGACGGGACTGCTGCTGGTCGCGGTGGAAACCGGAGCCTTGGGAGAGGATCTGAAATGGGAGCCCTCACGTGGCGGAGCGTTGTTTCCTCATCTGTATGGCGAACTGAAAACAGACTTGGCACTGTGGGTCAAAGAACTGCCTTGGGGCAGCGAGGGAAAGCACCTGTTTCCCGATTTCTGATCAACAGAAATTGACCAAACGAACTCAACGCGCGAGCGAGATATACGAAACCATCCGAAAGCCTTAGGGAACGCCCCTCGCCGGTGCCTCGGGTTGGTGTCCTCCGATCAACCGCGATCCCACGCCGCGATGACTTCCGGCAGCGGCAGATCAAGCACCGAGACTTCACCCATAGAACGAATTTCTCCCAACCGTTTCCAGCCTCGTGTGACCAAAGCCTCTTGCTGGGTCACGTATTCTGAATCCAAATTGGCTTTGCTAAATTCATCTTCGACGATCACCGGCTCAAAGCCATCGTCGACGATAAACTGAGCCAACACGGGATTGCAGCGGATGTGTCGCTCGGGCGTGGCGTGCAGCAACTCAGGATCCAGCAAACCGATCACGTAGCGCAAGTACAGATCGCTGTCGGTGACTTGAGCGACGTCCTCACCACAAACCTCACAGAGGTAGCCCTCGTCACACTTGGCCATCGTTAAGCCCAAGCACGTCGAACATGTCGTAAAGACCCGGTTGCTGGTTGACCACAAACTTCGCCGCCGCCAGCGCCCCCAAGGCGTAGCAGTCTCGATTCGAAGCCGCGACATGCAATTCAATTTTCTCGCCCTGCATGCCGAACAGGATCGTGTGCTGCCCGGGATCATCACCCGCGCGAACCGCGTGATAACCAATTTCATTGTCAGTTCGCTGACCGACCACGCCCTCGCGACCGTGAACGTGTTTGTCCAATCCCATGGACTCTGCAACCAGCTGACCGAACTTGAGCGCCGTGCCGCTGGGCGAGTCGACTTTGAAGCGATGATGTCGCTCGAGAATTTCGACATCGACTTTGTCCAGATTCTTCAATGCAGCTCCGACGTACTGCGTGACTTTCATCATCACGTTGACGGCTAGGCTCATGCTGGGCGCCCATACGACCGGGATCGAATCGGTGGCTGATTTCAGCGCAGCAATGTGTTCCTCTTCGAGACCCGTGGTGGCCATCACCAATGGGACTTTGTGCTGGGTGCAAAAATCGATGGCTGCTGTGGCACCGTCGGGGGTCGAAAAATCAATCACCGCCTGGGTGCCGGATTCGATCTGGTAGTTCCCCGAAACAGCGATCCCCATCGGATCGACTCCCGAAGACGTTCCAGCATCGGAGCCCAGCGAAGGATGCTGCGGATTGTCGACCGCTTCGGCCAAACCGAGCGCAGCGTCTTCATGGATACAGGCAATCAGTCGCTTGCCCATCCGACCTGCCGCTCCACCGATGGATATCTTTAATTCTGGCATGACTTATCTCAAAACCCCTTAACGGGCCTCATTATTACATTAAATAAAATTTGACGTTAAGGTCTGATCGAGTTTTCGGGTCAAAGTGAACCGAAACGTCACAAACGGTCCCGAACCCGCAAAATAGATGGAATTTCGAAACCAACTGTCACGTCAGACCGTACAGAAATCATAGGATAAACCCGCTTGCCCGTGACTAACAGGACCGGGACGACCTTCGGCTCAATATTCGAACGAGGAGTTTCGAAACCAAAGCTCGATGTCGGTGGTTTAAAGAAATGATGGGAACAGATCGTTGGGATGGTCGGCTTTTGTCGGCCCTTTGAAGAGGAATAGGCATTTATGGCGAAATTGAAAAAGGCAGAGATCAAACCATTCAAGGAACTGCTCCTGAACCTGCGAGCCCGCATGCGTGGCGATGTCAGCACGCTGGCAAGCACGGCTTTATCAGCATCAGGCAGCAACGGTTCCGGTTCTTCGGCGTCAGCCAACCCCATGGCAGATATGGGAAGCGACACCTTTGAACAGGACAATTCCATTTTGCTGATGAACAGTGGCGGTGAAACGCTGGCGTTGATTGAAGGTGCTCTTGAACGGGTCGAAGAGGGGGTTTATGGTCTCTGCGCTGAATGCCAGTGCAAAATTCCAAAAACTCGGCTCAAAGCGATTCCCTACACACCTTACTGCGTAAAATGTGCCAGTGAACTCGAAGAAGACAACTACTAACAGCCCTTCGACAGACAATTCGCAGATCCTTCGGGACGATCGACCGCCTGCAAGTCGACTCGTCCTTTTTTTGTTTCTGATGATCATCGGTGCGCTGGCGGATCTGGTTTCCAAAACCATGATTTTCAATCAGCACTTCGATTTAACGCTCTCCGAAAATCATCAGCGTCAGCATGTCACGTGGCTGATCGATGGTGTCTTGGGGATTCAGACGTCAACCAATCCAGGCGCCCTGTTTGGAATGGGCAGCGGATACAGTTGGCTGTTCGCGATCTTCTCTGTCGTGGCCCTCGCCGGGATCGTGATTTGGTTGTTCGTTTTCAAAGCGGCCGTTGACCGTTGGCTGACGTTTGCACTGGGATTGGTGGCGGGTGGCATCATTGGCAACTGCTACGATCGGCTTGGCTTTGGAGCCGGCCCCGGCTATCCCGAGCAGATCCGGGACAACGTGCGGGACTGGATTTATTTTCGTTTGGAAGGCGTCCCGTGGTTTGATCCTTGGCCAAACTTCAACATTGCGGACTCGTTGTTGGTGGTGGGAGCGTTTATGCTGTTCGTTCATTCGTTCGTGTTGTACAAAAACGAAGTAAAAGAAGAACGAACCGTCGACGTCACCCCTGAATCATCAACCCAAGCCCCCTAAAGCATTGTGAATTCGAATGAAGCCGTGGCTCGTTATCAACTGGCCCAGGCCATCGCAAAATCGGCAGGCCAACTGACGCTGGACTGGTTTCAAACCGACCGTTTCGAAGTCCAAAAGAAATCCGATCGCTCGCCGCTCACGATCGCCGATCAGGAATCTGAAAAACACCTTCGTGAAAAGATCGGCGAGTCATTTCCCGATGACGCGATCGTGGGCGAGGAGTTCGGAACCACCGCGGGCACCAGTGGCTGGCGTTGGATACTCGACCCGATCGACGGAACCAAATCGTTTATCTCCGGAGTTCCGCTGTACGGAACGATGGTGGCGGTCGACCGTGAACTGGACGACGGCTCGCGGGAGTGCATGATTGGATCGGTTTACGTTCCCGGTTTGGACGAAGGTATCCATGCGATTTCCGGCGGAGGTGCTTGGCATTTTCGCGGCGATGGCGAACCGCAACGGGCTTCGGTTTCAACCACGGCAACGTTGGCCGACTGCGTATTGGCGACCTCCGAAGTGGAGACCTTCGACGAGGTTGGCAAGCTGCCGGTTTACCGCAAGCTGGCTGAATCGACGTATTTTTGCCGGACATGGGGCGACGTCTATGGCTACCTGCTGTTGGCGACAGGTCGGATCGACATCATGATCGATCCGGAACTGAACATCTGGGACGCCGCGGCCGTGATGCCCATCGTCGTGGAAGCCGGTGGCACATTCACCGACTGGCAAGGAGTCGCTCGGATTGATTCGGGCAATGTTGTGGCCAGCAATGGACGCGTTCACGATCCGCTGCTCAGCATTTTGAAATCCTAAGGTTATCTAGCCAAAAATCGGCCCTTGGGATTTGCCGTCGGAGCGCTTCAGTAAGCCTAACGAAGACACTTCAAAGCTCAAATCACCGAAGAAAATCCTTGAAACGCCCCCCTGCACTCCATATGCTAGCAAACAGCAAAACTTGACATCCAAGTCTAGCTCTACACATAATTAAAGTCATGGGTGTGACATGGTCGAGCCAATACCTGAGTTCAACAGCGACGGACTGCTGCCCCCAGACGATTACGACATGACCCTCGTTGAGCTCAAAGATTCCATTCTTGTGCGGGGCCCAGAAAATCGTGAACAGGTTCCCAACTGGGATGACGCTTGGAGACTGTGGCTGGTCGAGCAATTGGAAGTGATGGCCAAACAACTTTGGCAAATCGGGATCGACGAGATTTTTGTCGATGGCTCATTTGTGGAAGACAAAGAACATCCGAACGACATTGATGGTTACTTCGTTTGCAGCCTTCACGATTTGGCATCGGGAAAGCTGGAGCGAGAATTGAACCTACTTGATCCGCAGAAAGTATGGACATGGAATCCGGCGACAAGGAGACCTTATGCGGGTTACCCGAAAGAGCAACTTCCAATGTGGCACACCTATCGCGTTGAACTTTACTCGCATGTGACTGGTTTGATCAGTGGCATTCAGGACGAACACGGCAACGAACTTGAATTCCCAGCTGCGTTCCGTCGCTCTCGTCGCGATGGTCGTCCGAGGGGCATCGTAAAACTAATCCAAGAGCGCAAATCATGATCCGTAACGAGCAGGAATATCGTGAAGCTGTCGCACGAGTGACTGCGGAAAAGGAACGCTTTGTCGAACACCGCCAGCGCTTGGTTGCAGAAGGCCTCGCTCCCGATGAACTCAAGCGTGTGATGGATCCGATGTGGTCATTTCACGAACAACTCCAAGAAGAAGTGCAGCATTACGAGCGTTTGAAACGCGGGGATTTTCAAAAGCTAGAAAACCTCGAAGGCATTGGCCAGTTACTCGTTTCGCTGCGGATCGCTCAAGGCATCTCGCAACGTGAATTGGCAAAACGTTTGGAGGTCCATGAATCTCAAGTATCACGAGACGAACGCAATGAATATCATGGCGTAACCCTTGATCGCGCCATTCGTGTGCTCAAAGCACTCGGGGTGCGACTGGAGACACGCGTTGTCGATGCACCGTTAGGAAATGAACCCAGTGAACTCCAACGCAATTGAGCCATCCCTTACTCTCTCTAAGGCTCATATTAACGCCTCCCAAAATTAATATTGGTGCACATCCATGACTGCATTTTCAAAAGCGGCGCAAGCGATCTCTAACGCCAAAGGCATTCTGATTGCGACTGGGGCCGGCATGGGCGTCGATTCTGGCTTGCCGGACTTTCGCGGCAACGAGGGTTTCTGGAAAGCCTATCCGCCGTTTCAAAAACGCGGGCTCTCCTTCTACGATTTGGCGAACCCGCGATGGTTTACCGAAGACCCGACTCAGGCGTGGGGCTTCTATGGTCACCGCTTCAATTTGTATGCGGCGACGAAACCCAATGCAGGTTTTGCGATTCTGAAGCGTTGGGGCGACACCAAGCCCTGCGGGAGTTTTGTGTACACCAGCAACGTCGATTGCCACTTCCAAGCATCCGGTTTTGACAACAATCGCATCGTCGAATGTCATGGCAGCTTTCAAAACCTGCAATGCTCGGCGCCCTGCGGTGAGCGAACGTGGTCGGCCGAAGATTTGAAATTGGAAGTGGATGAATCCAGCATGCTGGCCATCGAGCCGTTACCAAAATGCGATTCTTGTGAAGCGGTGGCCCGTCCGAACATCCTGATGTTTGGCGATGGCCAGTGGATTGGCACCCACACAGCAACTCAAGAAGATCGGTTTAACTCATGGATCATGGAGGTGCCACGTTCAGATCTGGTGGTGATTGAAATCGGAGCCGGCACGGCGGTGCCTACCGTACGGTGGCAAACCGAATCTCTGATGCAACGTCGATTCGCCAAATTGATTCGCATCAATCCGCGCGAGAGCCAAGGCCCCGAGGGAACGATTTCGATTCCTTGCGGTGGCTTAGAAGCGCTGCAAAAAATTGACGAACTGCTTTCGGCTGATTCATAGGAAGGTCGTTGCATTGCAGGTGGCATAGGCTTCCAGCGATTCCAGCCTATGCCACCTCGATTCAGCAAGTACCATGGGGGTTTGCACAACGAGCAAACTCGACATCAGCAGGTGCTTCCATGAAACCTTCGTCCATTATTTTCCTCTCTATTGGTTTTGCTGCTGCCGTGCTGTGCCTGTTGTCAGGTTGCCAAAAGAAAGTTGACTATGACGCCTTGGTTTTGAAATACGAAAATCGGAAGCAGCAACAAGAGATGGAAAAGCTGGAAAAAGAAGCCGACCCATCCTCGGCCCCAGCCACCGCAACGGCCAGTTCGTCCGCAACCCCGCCAGCAAAGTCGCCTTCCCTGATCGATGAGATTCGCGGACTTGGCGGCAAGGCACGTCTTAACGGGGACGCGATCAGTGAAGTGAATCTCACGTCGGTGCCAGCCGATCAAATCGCCCTCTGCAACGCCTTGATTTTAAAACTTGCCGACGCCCCTTCGCTGAAACGCGTATCGCTCAATGGTTCTATGCTGAATGCCAGTTCCTTTGATGCGATCTCGAAACTAACTTCGGTTGAACGGTTGGATCTCGATAAATCATCACCATCGCTGGCAGATCTTGAAAAGCTCAAAACGCTGCCCTCACTGACGTATGTTCAACTCAACGATGCCAGTCTTTCCGACGACAACCTAAAACTGATTTCGACTTTTCCGGCTTTGCAACAGATCCGTTGCGCGAAAACCCAAATCACATCTGCGGGCGTGTCGACGTTGAAAAACCTACCCACGCTGCAAGCCATCGATTTGACCGACAATGCAGTTTCAGATGCTGCGATCGCTGATCTAGCTGAACTTCCTAAACTGAAATTTCTAAAAGTAACAGGCCCGCAGATTTCAGATGCCTCGCTGGACGCAATCGCCCAAATGAAAAACCTCAAAGTCTTGGGGCTCAATCGAACCGGCATCACCGATGCCGGCCTGAAGAAACTAGAATCGCGAACTGGCCTGCAGGAGATCTATCTTTACGGCGCCAAAGTCGGCGATGCGGGTGCTCGCTCGCTGGCCAAGATCTCTAGCCTTAGAACCATCGTGTTGAGCAACACGCAAATCTCTGACGCGGGCGTGGAAGTTCTGGCTCAGCTACGCGACCTTCGCAAACTGGATTTGAGTGAAAACGCCTCGCCGGGCGTGACCGATGCGGCGGCTCCCCATCTGGCTCGCATGAAAAAGTTGCAATCGATCGACCTGCGCAGCACCGCCATCGGCGACGTGGTCGTGGAGAGTATTGTCGGATTGAACACCGTCACGAAACTAAATTTGGACCGAACTTCGGCGACGGATAAAAGCTTGGTCCTGCTGAAGAGAATGCCCCAACTCAAATGGCTGCACATTGGCTGGACCAAGGCCACCGACAAAGGATCGGCTTCACTTTTTGAACTCCCCAATTTGAAGTATCTGAACATCAGCCACACCGATATCAGCACTAACACCCTTAAGGGGCTCGAACGGGCACTTTCTCCACAAGGCTGCCAGATCATTGGTTCGCAACCCACAGCTGAATGACAATCCGCAGCGGAAGCGACTCGCTTAGATGCCGACGCCAAAGCGGGTTTCAGCGGAATTTTTTCAAAAAATCACCAATCAAAGCCGCCGAAATTACGACCTCGAGCCGCGATTGACGGATGAGGAACGGCGTAAATCCGCTACAATGAGGGTGTTGTTTGGACATCAATATCTAGCAACACTTTTATCTACAGGGGTCGTGCATTCGGCCTCGAAAAGCCCCGAGACCGCGTTAGAAAGGTTTTATATGAAAAAAGTTGAAGCCATTATTCGACACTTCAAACTCGACGAGATCAAAACTGCTCTCAGCGAAGCTGGTGTTGAAGGAATGACCATTACGGAGGTCAAAGGATACGGCCGCCAGAAAGGTCATACAGAAATGTATCGAGGCAACGAGTACGCCATCGATTTTGTCCCCAAAGTCAAAGTCGAAGTTGTCGTTGCTCAAGGTAACCTGAAAGGTGTCGTTGACACCATCATGTCCAAAGCGCAGACCGGACAGATGGGAGATGGAAAGATTTTTGTTTCTGACCTCTCAGAAGTCATTCGCATTCGTACCGGTGAAACCGGCGAAGACGCGGTATAAGCGTTGTGTGATGGGACTTGCCACCGACCACACGGCCAGTCCCCTAAAATTTGCGGCTTACCCTGCCAACCACCATTGACCTTTTTTCGTCACTCATCATGACGATTTGACCGACACTCCTTCCTCTAATTTTTTGCCTTGAGCATGTTGTCAACGAAAACAGGCGGTTTCAGAGACAGCGTTGTCCAAGCCCGAGAGGATTGGAAGAACGGTCGTAGCAGGATACGCGACAAACACGACAACGGTGCTTCCGGTGCGATTGTCACCACCGCCCTGACGGATTTACTAGATTCAGTTCTGGTCAATCTGTACCAATCGATCATTGATGACATCAATTCTGATCTTCAATGGCGAGTTTCTCTGGTTCTACTTGGCGGTTGCGGTCGTCGCGACATTGCCCCTTTCTCAGATGTCGACCTGATGGTTCTCTATCAGGGTGCTCTTACCGAAGACGTCCGCGAATTTTCGCGACGCGTTTCCCAAGACGTGACCGACTCCACTTTGCCGCTGGGATACAGTCTGAGAACGCCGCGCGAAGCCTGCAATATGGCGCTCAAGGATGCGGTTATTTTTTCTTCGATGACTGAAGCGCGTCTGCTGGCCGGCTGCCGAGGCCTCTACGAGAATTTCCTCAGCCGCTTCCGTCGGCTGACCAATCGAAACGTCAATCATCTGACCAAAGCCGTCGTCGAAGCGCGATCGGCCGAACGTGGCGAGTACGGCGAAACCGTCTATCTGCTGCGTCCCAACATCAAAAAAACACGCGGAGGCCTGCGAGATATTCACTTCATTCGCTGGCTGGGCTTCGTTCGATACGGCGTCACCGACATTCGCGAATTGCTCAAACGGGGTGGAATTTCGACGGCCGACACCAACCAGTTGAGATCCTCCCACGAATTTCTGTTGCGTGTTCGCAACGAAATGCACTTCCACGCCGAACGTGCCAACGACTCGTTGGGACGTAACGAGCAAGTCCGACTGGCGGAATTTTTCGGATACCGCGGTGACGACGCGATGCTGTCCGTTGAATCGTTTATGCGAGAGTACTTCAGGTTCACAAGTCGGATCACGTACATTTCCGATCACCTCGTTTCCAAGCTTCAGAATCGCAAATCTCGATCGGGTTCGGCGATGTTTAGCCCGTTTGCTGGGCGGCAAATCGACGAGCACTTTCGCATCAGCGGGCGCGAGATCGGTATCGGCAAAGCCTCACTGGACGCCGCTAAAAACGATTTGGAACAGGTGTTGCGATTGATGCAACTGGCCTGCCTGCACGACAAAAAATTGGAGCACGAAACATGGATCGCGATCCGCCATGCGATGCTCAAGTTCCCCGACGTGAGATTCACTCGCGAAGCGGCGCGGATGTTCATGGCGTTGCTTTCCAACACCCAGCGACTGGGCGGTTTGCTGCGGCGACTGCATGAAACTCAAGTCCTGCATCGAATCATCCCCGGATTCAAACACGTTCGCGGCTTGTTGCAGTTCAATGAGTATCACCTGTATACCGTGGATGAGCATTCGCTGCGAGCGGTCGAAAATGCGATTGCCTTCGAAGAAGAGAATTCGATCGTGGGCAAGACCTATCGCAACATCAAGGAAAAGAACATCCTGCACTTGGCGTTGCTGCTCCACGATCTGGGGAAAGGCTTCTCTGAGGATCACAGCATTGTCGGCGAACGGATTGCCGAAGAAACCGGCGAACGCTTGGACCTTTCCACCGAGGACATCGACACGATCAAATTTCTGGTGCGGCATCACCTGCGGATGTCTCACCTCGCGATGCATCGTGACATCAACGATTCCGAAATGGTGGCTGAGTTTGCATCGCAGTTGGGTTCCGTGTCGATGCTGAACATGCTGTTCGTGCTGACGTGTGCGGATATCTCTGCGGTCGGCCCGGAAGTGCTTACGCCGTGGAAAATGTCGCTATTGACGCAGCTTTTCCATCGCACGAAGCGAGTCCTGACCGGTGACGGGGACGAAGACGCCAATCGCGAATTTGACCGACTGTGTGAAGAAGTCGCCTCGCTGGGTCCCGACGAATCGTCCAGCAAATGGTTGCGAGAAACGATCCGTAACCTTCCCAGCAACTACCTGCAGTCGCACTCGCCAAAAGAAATCGCAGACCGCTTTCTTCCAGTTCGCGATCTTCAAGAAGGCACGCCGATGTGCTGGATTGAAACATCCGACACCGGGCTCCATCGGGCTTGCATCGTCAATCTGGACCGCCGTCGATCGGGCAACTTTTATCGTCTGACCGGCTTGCTCTCGAGTCTGGGATTGCAGATTCGCTCCGCCGACATCAAGCCTTTGTTTGGCGACGCCATGTTTTTTGCGTTTCAATTCGAAGACACCCATGGCAAACCCAACGAAGCGTTACCGCAATTCCGCTGTGATGAAATTCAGCGTCGGGCGATTGAGGTCGTTGGCGGAAAACTCAAAGAAGCTCCACGGTTTGCCAAAAAATGGGGACAAGAAGAAACCTTGGCTGTACAACTTTCGCGTCCCGACATCGCGGTCAAAACCAACAACCACGCGGTGCGTCAGGCAACGATCATTGACGTGTTCGCTTATGACAAACCGGGCTTGCTGTATCAGATCTCCAAAAAGATCTACAAGCTGGGATTGGATGTGAACTACGCCCGAATTTCGACTTATGCTCATCAAGTGATTGACGTGTTCTACGTCACCGACGAAGAGGGCAATAAGATTCGCAACCCCAACCAGTTGCAGATCATTCGCAAAGAAATTCGGTCCGCGGCCAAGAACTTTCTGGAGCCTCCTAACGAGGAAGGTTCCGACAATCCCGAGAACCCCTCATGAG
>CAZDZX010000099.1:0-13659 GCA_964510005.1 uncultured Pirellulaceae bacterium | reverse complement strand
TTCGTCAAAGTTATCGTACTTTCCAGATCCGGGGCGCTCGGTGCCTTTGTTGATGATCACCCGAGTCTCTTCGCCATCGAGAGAATTGTAGTCAGTCACAATTGCCGTCCGTTGTTAGTGTTAGGTGAGGGGGTAGGAACCGTCGGATTAATCTTAATCTTTCTTGGAACCGGATGAGTCCGATTTGCCTTTGCCTTTGGAGTCCGATCCGCCAGAGGATTTTGCTTTCGCGTCCTTGGCCGCTTTGGCGCCTTTTTTGTAAGACTCGCTGCGGTAATCGGTTTCGTAAAATCCCGACCCTTTGAACATGATCGCGCCCCCGCTACCGATCAGGCGGCGGGCTTTGTTCTTTTTGCACTCGGGGCACTTTTTGATGTGGTCTTCAACGATTCGCTGAAACATCTCCCAAGCGTGACCGCAGGCATCACATTCATAGTCATAGGTTGGCATGGTTGGACTCCACTACGGGATAGGCGGGATGCGTATGGGGTAAGTTAATTGAAAACGTCCTCAAGTCAAAACCGCCAAGGACGATGGGCAAATAACTTCGGCGTTTTCAACTTGCAAATTTCCGTAGCTGATGTCGTAAGACTTTAGACAGCCCACTCTGAGGCTTCTGAACTGTTGCCAGTCCAGCTACGACCAGCCAGCTACGGCCAACGCGTCCGCGTTACTCAGCTCGTTCAGTGATTTCGATCAAGTGAAAACCGAACTGAGTTTTGATGGGGCCATGAACTTTGTTCAAATCGGCGCTGAAGACGACTTGGTCAAACTCAGGGACCATTTGGCCTTTGGAGAATGTTCCCAGCGAGCCGCCCTGCTTGCCCGATGGGCAGGCAGAAAATTCGGCTGCGATGGCAGCGAAATCTTGTCCGGCTTCGATCTGATCTTTCAGATCCTGACAGGCTTCTTCGGTCTCGACGAGGATGTGGCGTGCGGCTGCAGTTGACATGGTTTTTTTCTATTTGAAATGTGTAGTTTAAAGATGTTCAGTGATGCGACACTGATGGTGCCACACCGTTGAGGGGGTGGGCATTGTACCCCAAAATGTTCTTAAGCAGGCCCTGTGGACACAAACACTTGGCTGGGCCGCAGGATTCGATCATGCAGCTGGAATCCGGGTCGCAAGTCTTGCATGACCGTGTTGGCTGGATGTTCGTCACTGGGTTGCATTTGCAACGCTTGGTGAAGGTTTGGATCGTAGGGCTGACCGGTGGCTTCGATTTGCTTGCAGCCGTGTTTCTCCAGACTCTCGAAAATCTGAGTGGCAACCAATTTCACGCCGTCTCGCAAGCCGTCTCCGTTGGCATCGGCTTGGTAAGCGTCGGTGGCGCGGTGCAAGTTGTCCAGCGACTCCAGCAAATCGGTCATCATTCCGCTCGAAGCGTATTTGATTTGATCTTGGGATTCGCGACGAACGCGACGGCGGAAATTCTCCAGATCCGCCTGAGCCATTAGGACTCGTTTTTCGGCATCTTTGAGTTGCTCGCGAAGCTGATCGGCTTCACTGCCCTCGCCTCCAGAAGCATTCTCAAACGTAAACGCTTCGTCGGTCGGCAGCGTGTCACTGCCGGCATTGTCCTGATTCGGAAGTTCAGTCCCGGACTCGTTTTCCGGTTCTACGTTCTGTTCGTCTGTCATTGGGTTTCCTCGAGATCGGTCGTTCCGATAAGCGTTTTAGGAAGGAGTAGGAGTAGGTTCTATTTAGGAGTCTTCGGTGGCAAAATACTCGGTTAGCCGTTGCAAGAAGTTCTTCCGCTCTGGCATGACCTCCGTTTGCTCCAGCTCAGCAAGATTTCGCAGCAGAGCTTCCTGTTCTTTAGAAATTGTTTTGGGGGTTTCGATGTACGTTTGGATCAGCATGTCACCCTTCATGCCGCCGCGTGGATTGGGCATGCCCCGACCGGAAAGCTTGAACACGTCTCCAGATTGGGTGCCTCGTTTGATCTCCAGTTCATCGCGTCCGTTTAGTGTGGGGACTTCGATGGTCGAACCAAGTGCGGCTTGGGTGTACGAAATCGGCAATTGCAAAATCAGATTTTGCCCGTCACGGTGAAACAGTTTGTGTTTGCGAATGTTGACAAAGCAGTAACAGTCTCCGCTGGGTCCGCCTGACTGGCTGGCTTCGCCTTCACCGCCAAGTCGCACACGCATGCCGTCATCGACGCCCGCAGGAATGGCGACGTCCAACTCGGCCGGCGACATGATCTGCCCTGCCCCGCCGCAATCGTTGCACGGATCGACAATGATCTGGCCGGCTCCACGACAAACGGGGCAAGTTGTCTGAACACGTAGGATTCCCGCTTGCTGGAGGACTTGGCCTCGTCCGCCGCACTGCTGGCAATGCTGGGGCTGAGAGCCTGGCTTGCTGCCGCTGCCGCCGCAGGGTTCACAGCTGCTCTGGCGGTGGAATTTGATGACTTTATTGGTGCCGGCAAACGCTTCTTCTAAGGTGAGCGTGACGTCGACTTGGATGTCGTTGCCGCGTCGCTGTCCGCCTCGGCCACCGCGACCAAACAGGTCGCCGAACATGCCTCCGCCACCACCGCCGCCACCGAAGATCTCTCCAAAGGCCGCAAAGATGTCTTCAGCGGATCCGAATTGGCCGCCGCCTTGGATGCCGGCGTGTCCATAGCGATCGAACCGAGCGCGTTTTTCGGAGTCGCCAAGAATCTCGTAAGCTTCGGCAGCTTCCTTGAACTTCGTGCTTGCCTCTTCGTCGCCCGGATTGCTATCGGGGTGGTACTTGACCGCCAGTTTCCGGTAGGCCTTTGCGATGCCACGATCCGATTCGTCTCGCGCAACACCAAGAACTTCGTAGTAGTCTCGTTTGGCCATCGGGTAGGTCGGATAAATTAGAAAACAAAGCTGCGGCACGACGGCCGCAGCGCCAACGAATGGTTGTGACCCCCAAACACGGATGTGTCAGATTGCCAAATGAGTCAAAGTTGATGACGCCACAACCATTCCGCGCTCAATGACTGCGGCAGGGCGCCGCAATCATTCTGCGCTAAATCATAACTACTTGATTGCACCTTCCACGAAGCGCTCTTTGTCGTCTTCGTCGTAGGTGGAAACCATAGCGTCAGTGGTCAACAACAGTCCAGCGATGCTGGCTGCGTTTGCCAACGCCGTGCGAACGACTTTGACAGGATCGATAACGCCCGCTTTGTACATGTCGGTGTATTCACCCGTGAAGGCGTTGTAACCGTGGTTGGCTGATTTACCACCGACAATGTCCGCGACGACTGAGCCATCAATGCCGCCGTTGCTGGCGATCTGACGGATCGGAGCATCAAGAGCAGCGGCGACGATGTCGACACCAATCTTCTCGTCACCTTTGGCACCTTTGCGAGCCCCTTCAACGGCTTCACGAGCACGTAGCAAGGCAACGCCACCGCCAGGCAGGATGCCTTCGTCGATGGCAGCTCGGGTGGCGTGCAAAGCGTCTTCGACGCGGGCTTTTTTCTGCTTCATGTCGGCTTCGGTTTCTGCACCGACAGCAACGACTGCAACTCCGCCAGCCAATTTGGCTTTTCGTTCCATCAACTTCTCGCGATCGTAATCGCTGTCGGTGGCTTCGATCTGACGAGTCAACTGGTCGATGCGACCTTGGATGTCCTTGCGAGAACCTGAGCCTTCAACAATCGTTGTGCTTGATTTGTCGACAACCAGTTTCTTGGCCGTACCAAGCTGGCTGATTTCGACGTTCTCAAGTTGGATGCCAAGATCTTCGCTGATCAGCGTGCCGCCAGTGACGACAGCGATATCGCTCAGCATGGCTTTGCGACGATCGCCAAATCCAGGAGCTTTGACGGCACAGACGTTCAGTGTGCCACGCAGGCGATTCACAACCAGCAACGTCAATGCTTCCGCGTCAACGTCTTCGGCGATGATCAGTAGTGGAACGCCAGACTGGCCAACTTTCTCAAGGATTGGAACCAGAGAGGCAATGTTGCTGATCTTCTTTTCGAAAATCAGAACTTTGGCGTTCTCGTAGTCGCAAGTCATGTTGGTGCTGTCGGTGATGAAGTAAGGCGAAATGAAGCCCTTGTCGAACTGCATTCCATCAACGTACTCGACAGTCGTTTGGGCCGTTTTGCCTTCTTCGACTGTGATCACGCCATCGTTGCCGACGCGATCGAGAGCTTCGGCCAGCAGGTTGCCGATCTCTTGATCGTTGTTGGCACTGATCGCACCAACGTTGGCGATTTCTTCAGTCTTAGAGACTTTCTTAGACATGGCCTTGAGTTTCTCGACGGCTGCTTCGACGCCTTTGTCGATGCCGCGACGAACAGCGGTAGGATTGCTGCCGGCAACAATGTTGCGAAGCCCTTCTTTGTAGATCGCACGAGCCAGTACCGTGGCCGTGGTGGTGCCGTCACCGGCCAGATCCGAAGTCTTTTGAGCGACTTCGACGACCAATTTGGCGCCCATGTTTTCGAAACGGTCTTCCAGTTCAATTTCCTTGGCGACGGTGACACCGTCTTTAGTGACTGTCGGTCCGCCATAGGACTTGTTGATCATCACGTTGCGACCGGTGGGGCCCATTGTGACCGCAACCGCATCGGCCAGTTTGTCGATGCCGCGAAGCATTCGCTGACGAGCGTGGTCGTCAAAGAGAAGTTGCTTGGCCATGATTGTTTCCTCGATAGTTTGTTGTTGTAAGGTTGGTCGGGCGACGACGGAAAGTCGCCACTAGATCGGATCGACGCTGAACGCCGATTGCGAAAAGACTGTGGCTGGGGAAAGCCAGCCACATTTCTTCAAGCGAAAACTAGACGACTTTAGCCAGAATGTCTGACTCACGAAGGATCTTGTACTCGGCGCCATCGACTTCGATTTCGCTACCGCCGTACTTGCCGAAGATGACTTCGTCACCCACGTTGACCGAGAGCTCACCGCGATCTCCGCTGTCCAGCAATTTGCCAGGACCGACGGCGACGATGGTGCCTCGCTGAGGTTTTTCCTGAGCTGAATCGGGCAGAACGATTCCACCAGCAGTTGTTTCTTCAGCAGACATTGGCTCGACAACGACGCGATCGTCAAGCGGATTGATTTTAGGCTTTGCCATTTTAGTTTCCTTGTAATTTGTGTTGTTGTTTTTGTTTGTTTGTGTTGGTTTCGGACTACATCATGCCGGGCATTCCCATGCCACCCATGCCGCCCATTCCACCCATGCCCATGCCGCCCATGCCACCCATTCCGCCCATGCCGTGGTCATGGTGGTCGCCTTCTGGCTCAGGTTCGGTTGGGATTTCAGCAACCAAAGATTCGGTCGTCAGCAGCAGAGCTGCAACGCTGGCTGCGTTTTGCAAAGCTGTTTTGACAACTTTGGCAGGATCGATAACACCCGCCGCAACCAAATCGCAGTACTCGCCTTTGTCGGCGTTGAAGCCTTCGCTTTTGGCCTTCATGCCGCGAACGCGATTCACGACAACACCCCCGTCGTAGCCCGCGTTTTCAGCGATGCAGCGAAGTGGGTATTCAAGAACTTTGCGGATGATGCGAATGCCGGCTTCTTCATCGCCAACGAGGTCGCCGATCTTGTTGAGAACCTTTTCAGCACGCAGCAGTGCGATGCCGCCACCAGGAACGATTCCTTCAGCCAATGCCGCCGCGGTTGCGCTTTTGGCATCTTCGAGAAGGTCCTTGCGTTCCTTCATTTCGGTTTCGGTGATGGCACCAACGTTGATCTGGGCAACACCGCCGGCCAGTTTCGCCAAACGCTCTTGCAGCTTTTCACGATCGTAGTCGCTGTCGGTGTTTTCAATTTCGTTACGAATCTGAGTCACGCGAGCTGCGATGGCGTCTTTCTTTCCGCCGCCGCCGACGAAGATTGTTTCGTCGCTAGTGATGCGGGCTTTCTTGACGCGTCCCAGATCGCTCAACTGAACGCCTTCGAGATCGATGCCAAGATCCTTGAAGATCACTTGGCCGCCAGTGAGCACACCCAAGTCTCCCATGATGGCTTTGCGGCGATCGCCGTAGCCTGGAGCTTTGACAGCACACACCTGCAGGATGCCACGCATCTTGTTAACAACCAGTGTTGCCAACGCTTCGCCTTCGACGTCTTCGGCGATAATCAGCAGCGGCTTCTTCGCTTTGCTGACAGCTTCCAACAGAGGAATCATGGCTTTGTTCGAAGAGATCTTCTCTTCAAAAATCAAAACGTAGGGGTTGTCCAATTCAACAACCATGTTGTCTTGGTCGGTCACAAAGTGCGGAGACAGAAATCCCCGATCAAATTGCATGCCTTCGACCACATCGACGTAAGTCTCGTTGCTGCGTCCTTCTTCGACAGTGATGACACCGTCTTTGCCGACTTTGAGGAAGGCTTCTGCAAGGACGGCACCGATCGAAGGATCGTTGTTGCCAGCGATGGTCGCGACCTGCTGGATTTCCTTTTTGCTTTTTGGATCGATCGGCTTCGAGATGCGATCTAGCTCTTTGCAGATTGCAGCGGCTGATTTTTGAATGCCACGAGACAATGCCATTGGGTCAAAGCCCGCTGCGATCATCTTGATGCCTTCGCGGAAGATGGCTTCCGAAAGAACTGTCGCAGTCGTGGTGCCGTCTCCAGCAACATCGTTGGTTTTGCTGGCGGCTTCTTTGACCAGTTGAACACCCAAGTTTTCGAACGGATCATCCAGTTCGATATCTTCAGCGACGGTCACGCCGTCCTTGGTGATCTTGGGGCTGCCCCAGCCTTTGTCGAGGATCGCGTTGCGACCACGTGGGCCCAATGTGCTTCGGACGGCTTTGGCAAGCTTTGAAACGCCTTTCAGTAGCGGCTTGCGAGCATCGTCGTCAAATACCATTTGTTTAGCTGGCACCGGTTTTCTCCAATTGGGTAGGTGTTATTTCTGGTGTTTTGATGTCTGGATTTTGGGCCTCGCGGGTCGGACTTCAAGGTGCAAAAAACGAATTTTGCCCCGATAAATGAACAGACTGACAGCCTGCCACGCTCGCGAGATGTTCGTACACCAAAAAGCAACCCGCGTGCCAAAGAGGTTTGAGCCGACTGGCTAGAGATTTAGGCCCACAGTTGTAGGGTTTTGGCGGTCCGGATGTCTCAAGACCCTCATTCGGAGCGGAATCGGGACCATTTAGGGGCGAGAGGCCAAGTGACAATCTGGCGGGTGGCTTTTTAGACCGTCTGCTCTTTCAGGGCAGGAACTGAGCCGACGGAGTTGGTGTTTTTCCGAGTTGCCTTGCGGACGACTTCCAAAAAACAGTCGGCCGAAGTGGAGGCCGTGATGTCGGCGACCGATTCGCGGGCGTGCTGCCCCATTTCGAAGCGAGTTTCCGGCGAGACGTTCATGGCGCGGTCGATCGCTTGAGCCATGCTGTCGTTGTCCATCGGATCAAAAATCCAACCGTTGCGACCTTCGACACAGCAAGCCTCGACAGACTGGGCATAGATGCTGCCCAATACCGGAATGCCCGAGGCCATGGCTTCGATCGGTACCAAGCCCCACTCGTCGGCGAGAGTTGGAAAGACACAGATGTCTGCGGCTTGATAGGCGTCACGGACCTGTACCAGATCGCAGTTGCCCAAAAATTCGATCGAAAGTGAACCACCGGAGATAGATTCAACTTTGTCACGCAAACTTCCCGAACCGGCGATCGCCAGATTTACAGGGCGCTGCGGATTGTTCTTGCACCAATTCGCGAGCGATCTGGAAAACTCGACGATGCCCTTCCGCTCACTGATCGCACCGCAATACAGCAGTCGGAGCGGTTGAGTGGTGTCCTGATTGATGCTTCGTTCACCTGTAAAGACGATTTCGTCGTCGATGCAATAGGGAACGTGAGACAAACGGTCTTCGGAAATTCCGAGCGACTTCAGATAGTCCCGACAGCTGGGTCCGTTGTAAGTGAAGTAGTCGACGCCGCGGCAGATCAGCTTGCGAAACAACCGCCTCATCACACCACGTTCCTGTTCGATGTGGTTGGACATGTTTCCAACCATGACTAGAGGAACGCTCCGATTGAATCGTCGGAAAATCGTTGATAGGAATGTTCGCATTCCCATCTCATAGGAAAGCACGACGTCCGGTTTGAGTTTTCTCAAGCGTCGAATGGTATCGACAGGGACGTGGATAAAGTTAGGTTCGGAAAATCCAGACGGATGTTTCCAGCTGGTCGTGAACATCCAGTTTTTCTGGACCTGAACATCGAGGTCCTGCCATTCGGCTTCCCAAGATCGATCGGGTTCCATGGGCACTGACAACAGAATGGTCAGTTTTCGCACGCGCTTTGATAGCTCGTGGAACGCGGCGACATGATGTCGACGTAGGTAATTCACCAGCACCACCACATGGGCGTCGTGCCGAAGTTCCTCGGAAACTGGAGTTTGTTGGGTCAATGTTCCGCTCATCCGCTCACCCCCAGTCGCAGGAACCGTTCATCGGTTCCAGATTTATCATCGGGGAGGTTCCGCTGCCCTGAAGAGACGACAGGATCGTCGGTCAATAAGGGCCAGCACAGGGCGATGATCCAGATCATCGTTGGCATTCCGGCAACGACCGAAAATATTACGTTTTCAAAGATCCCGTTGACCAAGATGAAGACTGTCACCGCATCTGCCAACGGATGTCGGTTTCGAAACATCGCTTTGATTCTGCCGAACACCATGCACAGGCATGCGATTCCGCCAAAGATTCCGGAACTGAAGGCAACGTTAAGGACAAGGTTGTGAGTGTAGTAGGAGTAGTCTGCGAGGAAGTGCTTTTGAGTGGCCGCACCGTAACCCGTCAGCGGTTTCTTTTGCAAGAGTATCAGCGAGTAGTTCCAGATCTCGGATCGACCTGTAGCGGTTGTCAATTCTTCGGTGTCGCCAGATTTCGAGAGGAACGAGAGTTTGGAAACGAGTTTTTTGTTGACATCGAATTGGGTGCTGGCGATGAGCACCATCAGCAACGCGACAGCGCCGCCGACGATATAAAATTTAATGTGTTCCCGTCGGATGAAGATATGTCGATAGCCGATGACCAATGCGATCATCGTGGCCATCATGGACGTTCGCGACAGGGAGTTAACAAGGGCTCCCAGAGCCAGCAGTCCGACCAGCAATACAATCCGCGAGCGGACTCGATAGGTGGCAATCAGGACGACAATCAACACCACGGTGATGCCAGAATATTGGCCCAGCGTGTTGGCGTGAGCCAGTCCGCTCATGCGGTGAGCGATTTTGCCTTCGGGGAGTTTTTCTTGGAGGACGCCGAGTTCTGGAACCGCAAAATAAGCCAACCAAGAGAGGCAGACGAACAAGCTCATGCCACACAGCATGGCTGAGATCACATTCTTGACTCCCATGTGAACCAAAGCCGTGACGGTCATCAACAAGATGCATTGAATGGACAGGGCGGAAGCCAGCGAGTGGGCCGGAGAGTGGGACCCCAGTACGGCGACAAAGTAAAAGAAGGAAATCACCACGATCCACAGCACGGGAAACGATCCCATCACTTGTTGAACGCGCCGATTGGAAATGAGGCCATGCAATCCATAGAGGCCGCCGCAGACGACCAAGCCGAGTTTGATCAAGACCTGCAAGTCGACATTGACCTGCGATTTGTCGACTTTGAAGTCAGCCAAATTCATGAAAGTGCAGCAGCAAATCAACAGCCACCCGGTGGTCCAGATTGCTGGAACATTGAGCACTTTCCAGAATTGATCGGCAGGTGTATTGAGCCGAAATTCAGAAGGTTTTGAAGCGATCGTGTCAGACATTAACATCGCTCCGTATATAGTACTACAGAGATGCCATGCTGGTTACGAGTTGCTCGTTTCAGGATGTGGGTTGGATAGTCTTGCACAGCGAGCGATGTCAAAGGATGAATCAAACGGATCCGCGATGTAGAAGGACCACGTACGCCGTTTCGCCGATCAGGCGAATGTCGTAAATGAAACCTCGATTGCGAATATACTCCATATCCATCCGCATCCACTCATTGAACTTGATGTCCCGTCCGCCACGAGCTTGCCAGATGCAAGTCATGCCGGGTAGTACCGAAAGTCGCTGACGCTGCCATGGAAGGCAGGCTTGAGACTCGTTAACGGGAAGCGGTCGGGGGCCGACCATCGACATATGACCCAGCAGGACATTGATCAGTTGTGGCAATTCGTCAACGCATGACTTGCGCAAATACTGACCAATGACGGTGACTCGGGGGTCGTGAGTCAACTTAAATGCAGGGCCATCCTGTTCACTGAATTTTCGTAATTCATCTTTCTTCAGTTCAGCGTCCGGCACCATGGTGCGGAACTTGAAAATATGAAAGATCTGGCCGTCTTTGCCTTCGCGCTTTTGCCGAAAGAAGACAGGGCCTTTGGAAGAAAGTTTGATCAGTGCGGCGATGCCCACGAACAGCGGGGCCAGCATCACCAATCCAACTCCAGCTCCAGCGATATCAATTCCTCGCTTCCACACGGGAGTCGCACTGGAGGCGGCAAACAGGTACCGGTTGCCGGTGCCTTTGGAGGGTTCAACTTGAGAGAGTTTCTGAGACAGCTTCGGGGGCGCCATTAAGGCAACGCCACCGTGACCTGAATCAAAACGCTTGATCTCTTGATCCTTTAGATCGACAGGGAAAGACTCTTCGGACAATGAAGAACCGTTGTTTCCGGGCGATTGCGGACCTGAGCCTTGATCGTTATCAGATGACGAAGATTGATTTTTGAATTCACCAATCAGGGAGTCATCCCAAGGGTAAATTGACAGCGTGGTCTCGACATCGATGTCCTTTTCGAGGGCGATTTGGTCGAGTGAGTACGCAACTTTGCCCGCACCATCTCGATCCGTTTCGGGAAGCAAGATTGAGAGTTTCAGTTGATGCCAGCCAAGACTGTCGGTGACGCGAAGGCGTTCGCCGAACGCATCGATCAGATGTACGAGGTCTTCGTTGGAGATTTTAGGGTCACAAAACTTGATCGAAATCACCCCAAACTCGGGATCCTTCTTGCGACGATTTGAGCGAAAGATCTCTTTCGCGACTTCGTCTTGGAAAGCCGATGGGCTCAGTACGCTCAGGCAGCCTGGGAGCGGAGCTGTACTCGAGAGCGGACGGAGGAGTCTTCGGAAGAGCGATTCGCGTTTACGGCGATTGCGTATAATCATGTTTGTTAGCGGTTTAGAACAGGAAGGGAGTTCAAGGTGTAAAGGGAGAGGTGACGGGTTATTGTTTGTTAATAACCAGTCCGATTATCTCGACGTCGAGGCTGTCCATCATGCGTCGAAATCGCTTAATTTGACGGTGATCAATTTGGCTGGCGTCAACCGCAAGGATGACTCCATCAAGATTGGGCACAATCGAATAGCAAGCGGTCAGATGATTTGCGGAAGGCAAATCAAAAACCGTATATTGGTAATCCAGAAAGCATCGATTGATGGTTTCGGGAAGCTCATCGAAGGGAAGCTCAAGAGCAAATTGTTCGGTGACTTGACCGCAACCAAGCACGTTCAATCCGGCGATCGGAGTTTCCACAACGGAATCTTCCATCTCTGCCATGCCGGTCAGGACTTCGCTGAAACCCGGGTTCCGGGCGTTGCCCATGCGACGGGTAATGAAGTGCTTCCCAAAGTTGGTCTCAACCAACAGAGTTCGACATCGCGCCAGAGAGGTTAGCGAAACGGACAAGTTGTATGCGATGGTGCTGGTGCCAACCCCTTCTCCAAGCGACGTGACGCCGATGGAACGGGTCTGACCGGTTGCTGGACGGTTGTCGAACCAGTGACGCGACTGTCGGGCCAAAGCCAGAAAGTGGCGACGCAATCTGGCGCTGGGCGCGATGCCCATACGCTTAGCTCGTTGGCGATCTTTTTGATCGGTTCCAGATAGATTCTCAATCATTAGTTCACCATGTTGCGGCTGGAGTAGACTCTAGGAAGTGTGACAAGGATGGGCATCTCCAGAATTTGCTCGACCTCTGCTTCATTCAGAGAAGCACTCAGGTGATTGCGTTCGCAGAACAGTGCCGTCGCAAGGCCGCCCAGAATGCCGAGGAGAACTCCAATGGGCAAAAACAGGCTGGCTTTAGGACTGACATGTTTCAGTTTAAACGATGGCTTTGAGGCAACACGCAGGGTCGACAAAGCACTCTGATCCAACAAACGGTTGGCTTCGGCTTCACGGCCTTTGGTAACAAACAGTTCCCAATTCGACCGAGTGCTGCTGATGCGACGCTCCAAGCGATTGGCGTCGATTTCGTCCCGGTTAAGGGCCAGCATCTTCTTTTTGGCTTCGCCTAGCTTTTCCTTGATTGTTTTCAGTCGAGCGATGGCTCCCGCCCGGTCTCCACTGGCGGTAACCAGTTGGACCTTAACTAGGCCGAAAACCTCGTTGATTTCCATGGTTTTAGTGGTTCGGTCGTCCTTCATCTGGGTCAACTTCCCACGCATCTGCTTGAGCTGATCGGCATTGCGAATGACCAGCGGATGAGAAGGATAGTAATTCGCCAACAGACGTTCCCGCTCGTTCTCTAGATCAAAGACAGTGCTTCGTGCGTCGTCCGCAGATTTGCGTTCGACACCGACCGTTTCAACGGGAATCATTTCGGGAGTTTTGTTCACGACAGAGTCGAGCCGGTTAATCTTTTGCTCCAGTTGAGAAATCTCAACCTCGGTGTCGACGGCTTGCTTTTCCAAACTCGAAATGATGTCTTGGAGCGTTCCACGGGCTGCACCGACCGATGAGATCGATCGTTCGGCTCGGAATTTTTCTTGTTCCGCCATCGCCTTTTCGAGGTTGGCGGATGACTCTTCGACCATCTCCTGAAAGAAGGCAGAAGAACCGGGGACGGCGTGGACTTGAGAGTGGATTTCACGGACTTCTTGCAGGATCTCTTGAACGATCTCTTGGGCAAGACGAGGCGAATTCGCTTTGACGTATACCGAAATGACCGAAGTCTTCTTTTGGTTGAAAACGGTGATCGATTCTTCGAGCACCTTGACCGCGGCCTCAATTCGTTTGAGCTTGGCGTATTCCTCGGGGCTGAGGTCGCCGTCGGATTTGCCGCCAAAGGACGGAAGCTTGAGCTTTGGGATCAAGCCATCGAATGGGCTTTCAAGGATTTCCTTGGCACCGATCTTGCGGACAACCGCTTCCATGATCGCATCGCTCTTGATCAACTCTTCGACGGACTTGATTTCGGTCTCACGGGAATCCTGAATCGAAACCCCAAGAGCCTGAGGGTTGGGCGAGATGTTGGTGTCACTGCGACCGACCTGAACGAATAGCTTGCCTTCGGAAGCATACTTCTTTGGCCAGATCAAAAACAAAGCGGCCACCATGATCACGATCGACGTGAAAACGATCAAGCACTTCGTCTTGTGCCGCAGAATGGCACTGACAATTTGAGCAAGAGTAAGTTGAGTGTTATTCATGTTTGTTTGTTTTGAAACTCTTCAAAACGGAGGCTCTACGCTGTTGAGTGGGGAAACGTCCTTTCCCTACGAGCAAAATTAACTCTCTATCTGCGTCAAATAGTTAGTCAACATTATTCCGACTTTGGGTGGATTTCAAGCCAAAAATGCCGGTTCTTCTGACTTTGTGGGGCTAATACCGCCTTGTGGGTAGGTGGAATTAGTTCTCATGGGGAGCGAGCTTTGTACTGTAAAACCGGTGAAAATGCATGAATTGTTTTATGGTTGCGCGG
>CAZDZX010000098.1:0-13693 GCA_964510005.1 uncultured Pirellulaceae bacterium | reverse complement strand
GATAGAGGTTTGACCCAGAGTGTTTTGGCTGGGAAAGATAGAAAATGTAAAGATGGTGTCGGTGACCGTCAACGGTGAAATTTAGTATTTTCCAAAATGATTTCCCCTTCTGTGCAAATTTCCCATCGGCGAGGGAGCCACCGGTACCATGCCCCCCCAGATTGAAAACCTTTGACGATTTTGGGCTTCAGGCGATTAAGCTGGCATCTGGCCCACACGGAGCCGACATCGGCGAACCGCAAAGCCGGCTCTACCGAAACCAGACCGAGAGTTTTACTCGATAATTTCCGGGGTCATCGCGACTTCCGCCCCTGAACTGGCAACCAACTTGGGCCCAACCGACAGTTCGGCAAAGATCTTTTCGGCTCGCTTCCAGCCCGACCAATCAGCCCGCAGCAGCTTCATCCCGAAATCCACCCGCCCTTGCTGGATCCATTCGTTCAGAACTTCTCGAGCCAAAGGCCCATACTCTTTGCCTGCCTGAGTCCTCAAAATCCACTGGCTATAAGGCCTTTCTGCAGCCCAGTCCCGAGCCCGGGTGGCCAGTTGGACTTTCTCTCGAACCACTGGGGGGCGAGTCGGACGAACCACAGGGCGAGCTTCCACCAAAAACGGCGGACATTCGCCCTGACAACCGCCTTCGATCCAAGCAATCGCCTGATTCGATTCCAGATGCCCCGGATCCGCCCGCAAAACACGCTTGAAATCACGGACCGCCTTGTCTTGCTGGCCGATCTCGAATCGAGCCAACGCTCGCGCATATCTCGCCGCGGCAAACACCGATGGCGTATCCTTCATCAGCTTGCCGACGGTCGTAAAGTCATCAATTGCCGGTCCTGGCCGACCCATCTGGCAAAAGATCTTCCCACGAGCAAAGACCAGCTCGCACAGCTCCCGAGGCATTTTGAAGCGATGAAAAGCCTTCGTCAGCCAGATCAGAGCGGCCTCGTACTGGCCCTTGCTAGCCATCGCGGCCGCCCTTCCGGACCAAGCCTTGGCGTAGTTGGGGTTGAGAGTCAGCACCATCTCGAAATCCTCGATGGCCTGTTCCGGATGATCGGACCTCGCGTGGGCCTGCCCTCGCACGAGCAGCACATCGGGCTGAGAAGGATTCAACTCTAGGGAACGGCTCATGTCGCCAATGGCGTCCCGATAACTCCGATTTTGATAGTGAAGCAGGCCGCGTTTGCGGTAGATCGACGGATCGGTTGGATCCAACAACGCCGCTCGGTCGAGGGCCTGGACCACGCCATCACCATTGCCCATAGCCTGCAGAACATCCGCAAACAACGCGTAGTACTTCGCATTTCGCTTGGACAGCCCCATGGCTCGCCGAATATCTTGCCCCGCCTGCTCGATTTCTCCACCTCGAAACCGGCTCTGCGAAAGATGGTACCAAGCCCGATCGTTTTCCTTGTCGCATCGCGTCGCGGCCTGGAAGTCCTCCCTAGCAGCCTCTCGCTGCTCAAGGGCGATAAAGGTTTGCCCGCGCCGAACGAGCGCGTCGGAATCACGGGGCTCAAGCTGAAGCGCATTGGAATAATCTTCGACCGCTTCGCGAAATTTACCAAGGAACTGAAATGCGATCGCTCGGCGACGATAAAGATCCGCGTTGGTCTGCCCCCGCTGTTGCTGACGGTCAAAAAAGGCAATCGCTTTTTTCGCTACCGGCCGTCCTAACTCGCGATAGTCGTCTTGGGATTCCGGTCGAATATCAATCGCACGCTGCAATCCATTGATCGCATCGGTCCATTTCTCCAGACGGGCGCAAGCCGCCGACCGCCACGTCCAACTGCCCGCATGAGACGGACGAAAATGACAAGCCTTTTTAAAGTCCGTGTAGGCATCCTGGTATTTTCCGATTTCGTAAAAGGCAATTCCTCGCAGATACAACAAGCTGCCTTTCTCATGACGATTTTCCGCCAGCTCGATTGCCCGCGAGTACTCTTCAATCGATTCAGAGTACTGCCCCAGCTTGCCATAAACCGAAGCCAGCGTCTGAAACACCGCAGATTTCCCATTATCAATCGCCAGCGCGTTGCGACAGGTCGACATCGCTTCGTCAAGCTTCCCCTGCTCGATCGCGATCCGACTGCGGCAGATCCAGCCGTCAAAGCAGTTCTCTTCCAGCTCAATGGCTTTGTCGATGTCGATTTTGGCATCACCCAGATTCCCTAACGAAACCGAAATATCACCACGACGCGAATACCCCTGTGCACTCTCCGGGCGGGCTTCGATGAATTTCGAATAGTCGTTGCGGGCCAACCCAAAATTGCGAATCCGACGATAACAGTCACCCCGCAGCAGCAGCGCTTCAACCGGGGCCGGCTCCTGCCGCAGCATCCTGGTGAGCTCATCAATGACGGCCATATAGTCACCGGCATCGAATCGCAGCCGACAGCACTGCACCGCCAGCTCAGAATCACCGCTGGCCAATTCGCCCAGCTGAGCAAGATCCTCCACCGCCGCGCCGAGATCGCCTTTTTCCCTAAGAATTCGCGACCGCAATGGCAACGCGATCTTTTGACAATGAGCATCGCCACCAATGGCCGCATCGCATAACTTGAGGACTTCGCCGGCCTGCTTTTTCGAGTACTTCCCTGTCGAAGACTTGTTTTCAGTGATCAGCCTAGCCAGCGCCGCTGATGCCATCGGATCGTTGGGGCTTTTCTGCAACGCCTCTCGCAGACAAAGCTCCGCGTGTTCGTACTTGCCGCAGCAGAAATAAACGCACCCCATCTCGGTCAGGGCACTGGGTACGCGGCCTTGCTGCGCAAACCAGCTTTCGCAGGCACCCACGTAAGAGTTCATCAGCTCAGAGAACTGATCGCCGTCATCCCCCGCAACACTCCACGCTCGATCCAAATCCTCGAACGCCAACCGCCACTGGTTTTGCTCGCCACGAGCAGCGGCTCGCCAAGCATAGGTTTGCGAGTCGCTCCAATTGAGCCGCAAGGCTTCCGAACAGTCCTTCTCGGAGCGACCAAAGTCATCGATCTTCAGATGGCAGTAGCCCCGCAGCGAAAAACACTCTCCGAGCTGATTCGCAGAGGCAACCACGATTGCCCTGTTGATGGAATCAATGGCATTTTCCCATCGCTCTTGATCGATCAAGAGCATCGCTTGATCCAGATGGGTTTGGGCGGTGACACCTGTGCCCCCACTCGTTGGAGGCGATTGATCGACAGAGACAGCCGGTTCCCCCGCACTGTTTTCCGTTTGAGACAACGACCAGCTGCAGTGTTCACAACTGACGGCAAAGGGAGCCAAGCGGGCGCTACAACCAGGACAGAGTGTTGCCATACTTTACGATCCAATCATAGATTCAAAAACGATATGCAAGGTCAACTCATTATCATGAGTAAATTGAGCCAAGTCAAATTCCGATCTTCGAGAAAAAGAATCGGCGCAAGAAAAAAATTGCACGACAAAAAAGGGGCTGGTATTCCCGCATTGGGGCCAGCAGCAGGCACGAAGGCATCGCTCGCCCTCTTAATCGATCGAATGCCCGCGATCGTTAGTACCGCTGTAAGGACGATACTCGCGAAGTGTCAGGCCCATCGAATTGATCCGATACTCGACGCCTCGCCAACGAACGTTTTTCGCAAACGCGGCGCGGCAACAGGCAATTGCGTAAAACGCCTGAACGATCAGCATGACTAGGACAGCTTTCAACAGCAGCGCAAAACCAAGCCGACCAAATTCCGACTGGCAACGCGAGTTCTCGCGCACGGCCTGTCGGATCGTCGACCAAGCCAATACCGACAACACACCGCTGCCCCAAAACAATATCCAATTCAGCCCGTGAGTCGGAAAGCGCATCAAATCAACTAACGAACCGACGATCAACGTGGTGGCGAACACCATCTGCGTAAACGTCAACCAAAAGCCGGGTTCGTGAATCCGCGACCAAGTCAGAATCCGTGTCGTCCAACGCAGAAAAAAACGATTCGAACATTCCTCTTTGTTGACCGTGGCCAACCCCGGCAGCGTCACGCAACGCAAATCATGCTGGGCCAATCGTTTCTTCAGCGGGCCATCATCAACCGCAGAAGACCGCCACAAATCCAACAACGCCAGTTTTTCCACGTCGCTGGCCCGCAAGGCAAACGCCCCCGCCCATGGATTCTGGAACAGCATCCCGAAAAACACAGCTCCAGCATTCCACAGGCTTCTCACAATCGTGCCAATGCCCGAGCCACCACTCGGTTCAAACCACTGCACCCCGCTAACAAGCCCGACGGTCGGGTCGGTCAGTGGCTTTACCAACCGAGAGACGTACTCTGAATCGATTCCCGCATCGGCATCAAACATGACGAAGTTCACCACCGCAGGGTCATGCTCAAACAAAAACTCAATGCCCTCAGCCAAGGCACTGCACTTGAGCGAGCAGGTCGATAGCGGCGATTTCAAATTCCGCACCAACAACCGTGAATCGTCGACCTCTGTTTTTATTTCTGCAATGACTTCATGAGCGAGGTCGCTTTCGTGATCGACCATGACGCAAATTTTCAGCGACTGATAGTCCTGATCAAGCAACCGTTGAATCGCCTGCTTCAACGAAGGATCTGCACCGCGAACGCAAATCACAGCCCAAGTCGACTGTTGCTCGCCAGCGGCAAGGCGTTCGGCTTTCGGCCTGAGCCGTAACCATTTTTTGAACCAAAGCGTAAACAGCCATTGGAGCAGTGCCGCCAGAAACAACAGGAGAGGAAACATCTACTTTTGCACCAGGAGCTGAGTCATCAACCGTGAAAAACGAGGCACATCTTGCAGAAATCGGATCATTTTTTTGGCGACTCCCATTCGCTTGATGCCGCCACCGGAAAGCAAATAATTCGCCGTTGAACCGGAAACTAAATTCCGCCCGCCGGCAAGCCGCTGATTCAGGCGAGCTTCTTTTCCGTTGACATAGCAGGCCATTCGACTGACACCCGCATGTGAATAGTCATGGGACTGATGAATGGCCAATGCCTCCTCAGAGATATCGACCACCGGAATGTTCTGCTGATGAGCGTGAGCCACCATCCAGTTATCCCAATTTCCCCTCCCGACGGCAAAGGGAGGAATCGATTGATAGAACCCATGACGAAAGGCAAAATATTCCTTACACACCGCCGACGACTTTGTGCCGTGTTTCCGACATTGCTCCATCAACGATTCAAGATCGTGAGGATTGGAGAAATCCACATCCCGCTCCACGGCCAAATCCGTCCGGTGCCCGATCGCCAAAAAGTCCTTGCCCGATTCAACGAAGTGATCCGCAAGCGCCTGCATGGCCCTCACGAAACCACGTTCCAGAATCACATCCGAGTTGCAGTACACCAGTATCGGCGACGCGGAAACCTCGTGGGCTTTTGCAAAAGCTGAACTCACCAGCGGAGTCCCGTCTTCGTTTCGATCCACCCCACCACCGTAGGCAAATCCGTTTTCAGTCGCGAACTCTTCGATCCCTTCTTCGTCACCAAGCAACAACACATCGACGCTCGACTGCAGACGCTGCCAAGACAGAAACGCGTTCCGCTGAATGCGAATAGAATCGCCAACAAATGGCTTTGGCAATGCAAACAGAGTCACCGGCGCACGGCAAAGCTGATCGGCAGTCGGTTCCGACTGCGAGGCTTGAGTTTCATTTTTGTAAGCGTTTACCACGGCGCCTTATCAAATTTGAGCAAACAACAATTTGGCTTTTCGCCACTGGACCAACCAGCAACGAATCAGCTTGCACACCCTGCGGTCCAGCCACTTGCGAAAGTTGAAACCCGGGTTCGATGGACGCCATCCTCGCCAAACCGTCTGATCAAGCTGATCATAGAACTTTGAACGCAGCGGATGAAACGGCACAAAGTCCCACGGCTTAAACTCGGTGGTGAAGTGCACAATTGCGGGGCGATCCCGCATGGCTTCAAAATCTTCCGGGGCAAACGGCGCCAACTCCGAGCACGGATACTCAAACACGTGTGCCCCTTGATTCCATCGCAGCGGCAGCTTCCCCCAGCGACCGGCGAACACCACGTTGAGAGCGTACTGATCCCAGCACCAGACATGGGACTCGTTTTCACGCAGACAGCGAAAGAGCTTTTCCTCGATATTGTCCTGCCGCCAGAGCTCAAGATTCAGAACCATGACGCCACTGTTGAAGTAATTGGCGGAACCTTCCAGCCCCAGTTCTTTCCAATTGCCAACCGGATTCAAAGCATTCAGGTAAGGCTTGCAGCGCTGCACCTCAGGATCGCGGACTTCTTGGGCGTCGACAAAAGGGCAGGAGATATCGGTCACGGCCAAACAATAGTTATCCTCAATCGGGACTTCCCATAGCTCCGTCAGGTCGTCGACCACGAGGACATCCGAATCTAAATAAATGACTTTATCAATCGAATCGGGTAACAGCCGTGCCGCCATCAACCGCAAATACGCCGCGTGCGTAATGTGATGAGACGTCATCAAGTCCTGAACCGGCTCCAAGGACGGACGCAGGATCCGCAGATTGACCGGCAAGCCGCACATCGACTCATGGATCCCCGCAAGGCTCTCGGATTCGATTCCGCCATCGAACAGGAAAACATTCAACTCCCGGCCGTCTCCCAATTGCTGGGCGGCTGAATGCAACATCACCGTCAATGGCCGCACGTAGTTTTCATCCGCAGCGCATAGCAGCACCGGGTCCTTCGAGGAAAAAACCTCGTCTGAGAAAGCACTAGGAGATGGATCAGGGCGGGCTAACATGGACTCTTAAACAACACTCCCGTTACTTTTGGAGTTCGAGGGCGTCACGCTTGAATCCGAATCGCTATCGTCAGGGGCTTCTCGATTGAACAAATTCAGAAATCGCTCTCGCAGGCGGACAACCGGTCCGGCGATGGGGTGATCCTGAATCTGCTCAAAAATCTCATGAGCCTGCCGCAGCTCATCGTGCAACCTTGAGTTCTCTCGTTTCTGATGCTCAATTTCGCGCCGGGCGTGCGCCAATCGAGTTTGCAACTCTACAGTATCGCCGTCGGCAAACTCTTCAAATTCAGACCAGATCGCTTGGCGGGGAAATGCTGGAGCGATCTCTGCATCGTTCAGTAAATTTGAACCGAACTTGAGCTCCTCCGCTGAATCATGCGACGCTTCGATGACATCAAACATGGCGTTGGCCAACTTTTCAAATCGGGCCGTGGCCAATTCAGCCACCTGCATCGCGTCACTGACGATGAAATCCTGAAAGTTCATACGCGCCGCGGACGGATTCGCAAGACCTTGAATCACTGGAGCAATCGCCCGTTCGCTATCGATCGTCCACGCCGCGGGCACATAAGTCGGGCAGTGGTGGAAATCCAGTAGCGCGACCGGGCGGCGAAGGAACATTGCTTCCAACATCGCCGTCGATGGCGTCGTGACCACAGCGTCCGCCGCCTCGATCATTTTTCGAATGCTGGCTCCGGCTAAATCTCCCAATTGATTTTTCACGCCAATGGCTTGGTCCAAACCAGCCGTCAGTCGCCATGAAACTTTTACCTTCCGGCCTTGGATCGAACGGTTCTGGTCGAAGAAGGATTTCAGTGAACGGAGGCTCTGGCGGGTCACCAGTAACTGTTCGTCGGTGAAGGCCGGTGTTTTGGCGGTCGTCACCAGAAAATGAAGCGTCTTTGAATCGGTTGGGGCGAACTCCGATCCAAGCCAGTGATCGCGCAAGGAATCCAGTCGAGGCATGCCTACCGTTTCGACCTTTCCGGTGTTTCCCCAACTGTTCAAAACCCGAGTCTGCGACGGGCCGATCGACGCGGCTTTGTCACACAGGACAGGACGCATCGCAAACGGGCAGGCGGGCTCGTCCTCGCGATTCTCCCACGCGTTTCGCCATTCAAGGATCCCGTCAATCAGGTACAGCGTGCTCACTCGTTTTTCACGCAGCTGAACGATCGCGTTTCGGAACCGATCAAAGTGCTCAGAGAAAAAAACGACCAGATCGCTAGGACACGCAACTTCCACCACCGAATCGGCGGCAACGATTTCGACATCGAACGAACGGCAAGACTGCAGCGGAGCCGCATGGTGGGCGACTTCGGCTTCGCTTCCGACAAACCAGACTTTACGCTGCATTTTCGCACTCATTTTCAGGATGGATGCTAGGGCTGCGCGCTGTCGACAGCCATGCCGTCGTTACGAGAGCAAAGTCGGAATACGACTTCCTCATCGGTGTCGACGGGGTAGGTCTGTGTACTGCCATCTCCTAACAGGAAATTGGCCGCACCGGGATGCATCGATCCCCACACGGGCGCTTCCCCCGGAGATATTCCGATACGAGAGTTGGGGGCAATCCGAAGCACAACCCCACCAAGCCGCATGAAAGTCGCGGGCTCGTCGCCGTTGTAGATACAGCCATCCCCAACCCCGCCAGGCTCTCCCAGAGCATTGGGGTCAAGATGCTTTTCGCCAATAAAGACCGTGTTGCTCAAACCGTCAGTCACCGAACCGAACTCGTAACGCCCTTGGGGAGTACCAATCAACCGGTTGTTCATAATCGGATTGTCACGAATGAAGCCCGAGTTAAAAACTCCGTCCACATCATCGGTAAACAAAGCCCATTCCAGATTCAGGAAATTCACATGCGAACCTGCGTTGCCGGCATAGTCTCCAACGGCTCCCCGGGGCAGGTCATTGGTTTCGCGGTTGCTGATCATCACGCCCGATCGACGACTGGGGCAAATCATCAGTGGTGATCCTTGCATCAATGCTGCGGGATCCTGATCGATGTACCGAGCCTGAACATCCAATCGATCGAACAGGTTCTGCTGCTCCAGCCATGGCATTAAGAATACGGGCCATGTCAAAAAACCATCGGCAGGTCGCGAGGAAGGAATCCTCATGTTCGAACTTTCGTAGCCGTGGATCGCCAAACCCATCTGTCGCAGGTTATTGAGACATTGCGTTTTGCGGGCGGCCTCTCTGACAGACTGCACCGCAGGCAACAGCATGCTGACCAGCAGCCCAATGATTGCTATGACTACCAGCAATTCAACCAGTGTGAATCCTGATCTTTTTGACATCGTAAAAGTCCCGAGATGCAGTTCATGATGTAACTTCTGCGCGGCCTACAAGTCTACCACACCGTTAACAGCATTCTTCGGGAATCAACGGCACAGACTGCTTGCAGATCTAAACCGGACACCCACCGCAAAAAACCGGTGATTTGCTACACAATGCAGGCCCAGCTATCGCGAGGGACAGTTTTGAACCCGCCGCAGATCGGTTATTTCGCCAACCATCGGAACAAATCGCCATAAGCCCGCTGATCGTTAAAGACCTCTCGGCCCACGGTTTCGGCTTTGGATTTGAGCAACTCCAGCGACGCCGGATTCCGGACAAGGTCCATGATGGCCCCGCCCATCGCCTGCACTGAATCCACCACGACGAATGCCGCTTCAGCCTCCGGCGGGATGGCTTGAGCCCCGTGGTGGGTCATCATCGAAGGGATTCCGAAAGCGCAGGCCTCACAAGTTTTTATCTTGAGTCCGGTTCCAAATTCAACCGGATTGATCGCCACGTCGACTTGGGAATAGAACTCAGAGACGCTATCCACGGCGCCCAGAAAGTCCACCTGACTGTCGCTGGCAAGACTCACTCTCAGCGACATCGAATCTTCATCCTCGAAACGATTCTCTTCGTGGAACATCAGCCAATCGCAAACGCCGCCCGCGATCACCAATCGAATCGAATCATTGGATTGGCGGATGCGCCGCCATGACTGACGAATGAATTTGATAATGGCATGACCGTTGGATGCATTGCCCGACCCAAAATAACCCAAACGTAGGATTCCATCGGGACTCCGCGCCGGCAATCGGACTGTCGACTCCAGCACCGGTTCAATGCTATGCCCCACCGTCAACACATCGGCGTTAGGTGCCATCAGTTGAAATTGCGGGGTCTCGGATTCGATGATCGAAAGGATCGCATCAAACTTTTTCAGTTCAAACGCCTCCTCATCGTGATCAATGGATAACCAGTGTTCGAATCCGAATTCGGCGAACTGCTTCTGGCGTTCGTGAAGGATGTCATGCGCGTCGACCACGCAGCGAATCTGTTTTCGCTGCTCTTGGGACAGCGCGTCCAGCAAATAGCCCATCGTGATGTATTGGCAGACAATCGCATCGGGCTCGAATCGCTCGACACAACTCGCAAACGCCCGCATCGCCCAAGGCCAACGATAATCACTGGGCACCACCGGTTTGGAGGCATCATTGGATTTGTCTTGTCCGCGAAACGCTTGACGGACCAAATGAATGGTCCCTTCGAGGTGCCAGCGAATTCGATTCTGGTTGCTCGTTGACGGATCGCCGGACTGATGATGCTCCACATCCAATCCCAGTCGCTGGACGGTCGCTAAATCTGCGTCGTCAAAATTCTGACCGATATAGAACGTTTTCACCGTGTGTGCATCGTGAACCCCGACCCCCGCCGCGAGGGCCTGCACTAGATGCAGAATCCGCTGCTGAGCGCCCGTGGAATTTTTCCAGAACGGAACTACCGTGGCAAATAAAAGACGTTTTGATTCCATCGAAATACTAACGACTTTATCGTTTTCCAATCCGGATGATGGATTCACGTGTTCGCACTAATAAATCGTTATCAACCACGGTGGGCGTTGCCAGTATTGGGCTGGCGAAATCAAACGAGCCCACCTCTTTCATTTCAGGGGTGCAACGAACGATCTTCATTTTTCCATCGCGATTGCCCAAGTAAAGATTTTCACCCGATTTGAGAATCGAAGCCGAAACGTTGGGCAACAGCCGAACTTGATTTTCCACCTTGCCCGTTTTCAAGTCCACGCAGACTAAACGGCCCGGTCGATCCGCCGCCGCATAGATCTTTCCAGCATCAACAATAAACGATGACATCGATGGGGCGTTTCGCTGCCGCCAGAGAATCTTGTCCGTGAGATCACCCTTTCCCGGCTTGATCGCGATAAACTCTGCCTTAGGGAATGAAGTCGAAAATGTAATCAACCCCTCGGCCCACACCGCCATCGGAGTCACAGAGAATCCGAATCCATAACTGGCTCGCCAAATTTCTTCGCCGGTTTTCACGTCGTAGGCGCAAACCCACTGAGCCCCAGGAACCACCGCCTGAAGCGTTCCGTCGACGTCGATGATCAAAGGCGTGCTGTAAGCTTTTTGGAATTCGCCGTTGTCGTTTTCGAACGGAGGGCGATCTGTCTTCCAAACATCCGTGCCGTCCTCAAGGCTGACTGCGGTGACGAACTGTTGGTCCACTCCGTCGTAGACCAAGATGACTTTCCCGTCTGAGATCACCGGTGACGAACCGGATCCAACGCTGTGATCGATCACAATTTTGCGATGCCATTTTTTCGCTCCCGTTTCCGTGTCGAGACACCACGTCCCATCGGCCCCGAAATGACAGATGACGTTGCTCCCCGAAATCGCACAGGTCGGCGAGGCAAACGAATTCATCGGATTGATGGGCTGGGGGTCGGGGTTGGATGCCAGCTCGATTCGTTTGAGCAGTTCACCGGTTTTCAAATCGACACACAACGCGAACAGTTCCACCGATTTGACCGCTGTTTTCACTGTCGGGAACTGAACCCCTTCCAGTTTTTTGGCGATCTCTGCCTCCGAAGCAGCTTTTTCTTCCGCGGCGGTCAACCAGATTTTTCCGTTATCATAGACCGGAGAAGACCAGCCACGGCCAGGCAAATCTGTTTTCCAAATGAAATCCTTGGCGGCAATCGTCGACGGCGTTTTCGCATCGACCACCGAAGCACCATTGGTGCCGCGGAACGATGTAAAGGTGGCTTGCTGAGCAAACACGGGGCCGACTGGAGCAAGGACGGTGCCAACGAACAACGCCGCGGCCCAAGCAAACAACGCTGGCAATCTGTCAATCATAATTTTTCCGACCGTATGGTTTAGGACCCGCAAATCACTTTTTCGCTTCGGTATCAGTTTCCGCTTTCTCTTTCGCATCCTGTTTCCAGTTGTAGATATTATACGAGTCGTTATTGTAGGATTCGCCTTCGCGAGGAACGCGTTCTTCAACTTCAGCCGGCGCTGGGCCGGCAAACCACATGCGAGGTTTCGTTTCTTTCTCTCCCCTCAGTTGAACAAGGGGGATCGATTCTTCGGCTTCTTTCATCGCTTTGGAGATTCCCGATTCGGCGTCGTTCAAATCGCCAAACCAAATTGCATCCGAAGGGCAGGTGGTAGCGCAAGCAGGTTGCATGTCATTGTCGACACGGTGGTAACAGTTGTGGCACTTCACCGCTTGATTGGCGACCGGATCAAGATAGATCGCGCCATAAGGGCAGACTTCGACACAGGTACCATGCCCACAACATTGCTCGTAGTTCACCACGACGCTGCCACCGGAACCTTTATGCAGGGCGCCACAAGGGCAGGCTTTGACACAAGGAGCATCTTCACAGTGCTGACATGCCATCGGTAGAAACATCCGGGCGACTTTGGGGTACTCACCCACATCCTTGTAAAAGGTCTGGCGAATGTAGTTGCCCAGCGGCACATCGTTTTCGGCCTTGCAGGAAACTTCGCAGGCATGGCAACCAAAACACCGGCGCGTATCCACGAACCAACCGTAGCGCTTGCCATCATCGGGGGCTTCCATGCGATCCTTCCAGAACTCCTCCGGCTGGAAGAGGTCTTCAGAAACGCTTTTGGAATCTGACTGCGCTTTGCTGGTCAAACCGCTAGCAAAAACAGAGGCCGAGGCAGCCGCAGAGGCACTGCCAAGAAACTCACGGCGATCGGGCTGATGGGGGCGAGATTTTTCCTCGCCATCGTGTTTTTCGTGTTCCAAAGTCATAAAGCGATAATGGTGCCTAAGAACTAGTGTTTTGAATCAGGTTTAAAGTTTAACGATTTTAACGGTCTGGTGGCTAGTGACGCGAAAATATTCGGACTGTATGGGTAATTCCAATCACGAAAAGACTATAGATTTTCCGAATTGGTTAGTGAATGAATTCATTCCCGACCCGTAGAGAAATCAAATGTTGACTCAAAGAGCTATACCTTCACTGGCAATTGTCGCGTTTTTGGTGTTTCCGTTGACGTTATCAGCTCAGCGGACTCCGACCAAGCCCTCGCAAGCCAATCGGGTCCACGGATTGCTTCGCCCGATGAGCAGCAAGCCACAACAGATTTTCTATCGCCCCACTCGGGCGACAACGCCAGCAAAGACTCACATTCGGTTGGAATCAGTCGTTCCGACTCCCGCGCTGGCACCAGTCGCTTCGACTCCCACCCTCGCACAAGCCCCGGTGGGAACTGGAGTCGCTCCTCAACCGACAATCCTTCAGTATCCAGCGAATCCTGTGTCTGTAAACCCGAGCCATATTTCCATCGTTCCACAGCAGTTCGAAGAAGGGCTGCACGGAAATTACACCGTGGAAATCAACAACTCGGGTCCGCAAAATTACGAGTCACTGCTGGTTGAACTGGCCGTTCCTGAAACCTGCCAAATCCATCAAGTTACGCCGAAACCTGTTTCTCTGAACAACCAGAAAATTTTGGTTCGAATCGACGAACTGGGCCCCGGGCAAAAAGAAATCGTGACCGTTGCCGCCAGCATGCCCGATGGCAACCGAGTCAGCTTTGCCGCCCAAGTGGTTTTCGACCAACAGGAGCTTCCGAAATCTCAAGTCGCTCCAGCGTTTCAGATCTCAAATCAAACCAAG
>CAZDZX010000097.1:7813-13728 GCA_964510005.1 uncultured Pirellulaceae bacterium | reverse complement strand
GCCCGGATCAAACCGCATGTCCTTAACGGCGCAACATCAAATTCAGCAACAGCACAGGTGCCATGCGCACGGGTGCCATACGTGCCATACTCATGCTCACGCGCACGGGTGCCATGCTCACGCGCAGCGCTGAGCATGCCAACTTCAAACTGGCGCATGCTCAACGCAAAGGCCTGAACATGGCACTGGGCACCGGGCGTCGTTAACCACCACTGAACCCGTGGGCAACGCACAAGGAGCCAGTATCCTGAAGACTAGGGAGCCACTTCCCACTTGCCTTTGATGGAATCCAACCGCGCCCAGGCAGGGTGCAGCGGATCGGCTTGTTTGCGAACATGTTCCAACATCACATGAACCGATGGCTTCACAGTGCCTTTGAACATCTTCCCACGACCGGAAATCCGGATCGGATTTTCGAAATCAAAAAAGTCATCCGACAACCAAATCGTCATAGAATCACCCGCTCTCGAGGGACCCACGATGAACCGGTTAGGCGCCACGCTCTGGGGTTTCATCTCGCAGGAGATTTTTAAAGCGTTATGTCCGCTGTCTTTCCACAATTGCGGCCACGTGACGTTTTCGTGGGGAAATCCATTGACCGTGAGAAACCAATAGTAATTGTCAAACGGACGTAGTGATTTCACGTCAAATTTAAAACCATTGGTGGTGGGCAATTTGCGTCGCTGAAACAACATCCAATTAAACATGGAAGCGTGGTCGTCCACGAATCGATCGTTTAGCCGGCCTTTGTAGGAAACCGCCGTAAAATCAACGTAGTCTTTTCCCCCCAGCCACAGATCCCAAACAGCGCTGCACCCCGACAGCGAGACAAAATCTCCCAATCCGGCGACACCGCGGACCGCCAAGGGCACGCCCCGATTTCGGGCATACACATTCGCGTATTTCTCAATGATGCCTCCGACTGGGATGATTCCGGCGAAATGTTGCGGATGAGACAACCCAATGTCGTAGACCATATTGGCGGCAATTCCAAAACCGTGCAAAAACACCCGATCAGTATCGACAGAGAACATGCGAAAGCTCTTTCGCATCGCTTTCAGGATGGTCGCATGCTCTCGAGCCGTGTAGTTGGTGTTATTTTGCCCCGGCAACATCCAATTGACTGACATCACGATGTAACCATCCTGAACTGCCCTGCGTACGCGACGCTCGGCGCCGTCGAGCCAGCGACCGCCAAACAGACTTAACTGCCGATCGGCAATCTCTTGGCGTTTGCTGCCGTTGCGGTCGCACAGCGTGATCAACAACGGATATTTTTTATAAGGATCGTACTCGTTGGGCAAATGGACCGAGCAGGGAAACTCAAGATCTTGGGGACGTGCCTTGGTCCCCGGGACCGTCACCGAAAAACGGATTGGCTCTTTTCCCGTGTAACCGTCAATCGCTTGATCGTGATCCAATGGTTTCATCTGAGCCAGCATGCGAGCCACAAACTCGGGCGTGCCGGCCTCAAATTTCTTCAATGCATCGACGATCAAGCCTCTGTCCTGCGGGTTCGCAGAACGTAGATAGCGATAAATCAAATCGCGGACCTCAAACATCGACTCCGCTTCGCCAAAGTTCGCGGTCGCGTTGTTACTTCCCAACAGCCAACCGCTGATGGCAGTCGCGACTTTTTGTTGTTCTTCCTGAGCCGGGTCATCGGCATTGGAGTTAAACGCTGACAGACGACGAACGTTTTCCGGTGACAACTCGACTTTTAGTTCGTCAATAAACCGTTTCAGCATCGCCTTTTGGGGCGCGGTTAGATTCGGGTCGGCGTTAAACCGATCCACATGTTCGGTGACTTTTGCCAATGAGTTTTCGATCTCTAGCTGCCGACCATCAATCTCTTTGATAATGGTCTCGAGTTCTTTTAGAGTCTGATCCGCCACTCCATCGGTGTCCTGCTTCATCCTCTCTGCGATTTCGCCAGCCAATTCATACTGACCGTTGCGCTGCCGACGTTTGACCTCCTCTAAAATCTGTCGAGCGTGGCTCTGTCGAACTTTGACGCGAATATCTTCCACCCGATCTGCGCTGCCGGGAAATTTCTGTTGGATCAATTTCAGTTCGGCTTCCGCATTCTGAAATTGCTGGGCTTCGAGGTAAAAGTCGACGATGCCAAAGTGCTCGACAGGATTTTCTCGATCTGAAATTTGGTTCTGCAACAGGCTGCGGACCACGTTCGGTGGAACAAGGCCAAGACCAACGCTCATTTTCCAAGATCTCTTGGGAGCTTTGGGGCCTCCCTGCAGTGCAGCGACTTCAACGTAGCGGGGTGAGATCGTCGTAACCCCCTGCACATAGTCATAGGCAGGCTCACCGGGCCCCGGAACAGCCCTCAGAATACGATGCCCGAATTCGTCGAACTGAGAGGTGTTGACCAGAATGCCGGGACTGGGCTTTGGCCGGACATCAGCTGTTTGTTGAAAAATTCGGATCGGGGTCTCTTTCCGATCGGAAACATTTTCCGCAACGATCTGCGAACTGCTGACGTAAACCCGACGAAGCCCATCGTCAATTCGAAACGCCGTCGGATTAGGACTGACTTCCTGGCTGAACCCCGCCGTCGGCAAGTACACCCCCTCGTAACGAACGTTGGACTCCAACGTCAGGACACAGGGCACACCAGGTCTGCAATTTTGCGCGTCGGCTTGAGAGCACAACGCAAACACTCCAAAAAACAGGAACACCCAATCTAACGTTACGAATCGCCACGCGGAGTTATTCATCAGATTGCCTCTGTGCTTTTTATGCGTTGATTGAACGACTATAGTAATTTACCAGCGTTGTTTTCCAAAGTTCAATTGATGGCCGAATTTCTTTCCTGCGGATTTCAGATGTGATCGAATCGACCTCCAAAGAACCAGATTCCAAATCCCAAACCCATGTCCTTGTCCCCAGACGCGTGTTGTACGCTCAGGCATGCCTGCTGGCCGTCTCATCAGTTACATTTTTTTTGTTTGGAATGATGGTGGCCAACCTCACCATGTCGCCCTCAAGTTCGACGCAATCCCAAACCGGTGGGTTTCTGTTGGACTGTCGCGTGCAAGGACAAATCCTAACGGGTTCTGACCAACTAGCAGATGTTGGAGCGGTGGTGATCTTGCTGCCTCATAACGCAGAACCCAAGCAACGTCTCGATCCGACCGCAATCATGCCCGACACCTTCGTCTCGTTGGACAATCCAGCCATCGATAAAATTTCGGGACTGGGCGGTGCTGTCGTTCAAACCGACGACGAAGGCCGCTTTGAAATCCTCGTCGACCCTCAACGCCAGTTTCGAATGTGGGTCCTGTCGAAAAATAGGAAATCGACCGAAAAGGCACCCGGTCAAACTCCCGCTGCTCAACTGGAAAAATGGTTCGATCCGCCATTAAAACTAATTGCAGACAATGAATTCAAAACCGTAGATGTGAAAACTGCCGGTGAACAATACAATGCTGGCCGCATCGAATTTTGATAGTGCCAAGCCAACGTCCATACAAAGTGAATTTCAACGGAGCAGCTAGGCTCGATCAAGGAAATGAAGTCAATCGAATCTTCTGCTCAATCCAGCATTGACGGCGAAGAACAATCGTCGTCCGCCAGCGCCAAAGCCAAAGCCAATTATCGCACCGTGTGGAGATGGCATTTTTATGCGGGCCTGATCATCACACCGGTGGTTTTGCTGCTGGCCATCACGGGAGCCATCTACCTGTTCAAGCCCCATCTCGAACCGGTTCTTTACGGCGATATTTGGTTCACCCAAAACACCGGTTCGCCCGCATCGCTCGCAGAGCAATTGGAAATTGTTAAAAAGGCGAATCCCGGTCAGCGTGTTTCCGGAGTCAGCCTGTTTGAGGAGCCAACGCGAACAACCGAATTTTCGTTTCGAACATCCGGCCAAACGAAACTGGTCTATGTCGATCCGTATTCACTGTCGGTCACGGGAACGATCGACAGAGATCGGATGCTGATGCGGCGCGTTCGAAATTTGCACGGCGAGTTAATGTTGGGGCGCTTTGGTTCGGCCATCGTCGAAATGGCTGCCTGCTGGACGGTGGTCCTGCTGGTCAGCGGACTGTACCTCTGGTGGCCCTTCCGCAGCTCCCAAGGCAAATCGCGATTTCTGGGTGCATTTTGGCCAAGGATAGGGCAGGGGAAACGGATTTTTTGGCGGGATGTTCATGCCGTTACCGCCGTCTATGGTTCGATCGTTATTCTGACGTTGATCATGACGGGACTGCCGTGGTCCAACGTCTGGGGTGGCCTGTTTAAGCAGTCATTGGCCATCTCGGGCCAAGCCCAACCGGCTGCGGCACGGCGCGGGGCAAGCTTCCTATCAACGAGTGATTCAGGGGACCGGATTCCTCTGTCCAAGGTCATCCAAATCGCCGCCGGCCACTCGATGACCGGAGACCTCAAAATCGGCATGCCGCGCGGAGAAAAGGGAGCCTACTCAATTGCTCAACGCCCACTCGATTTGACGGCGCATCGCTTTCTACATTTGGATCAATACACCGGTGAAGTCGTGGCCAAAGCAACCTGGGATGACTTTCCAATTGGCGGAGCGTTGCAAACTGGAGGCATCCGTTTGCACCAAGGAGAATTGTTCGGAACGGCCAACCTGATCATCATGCTCTTGGCCTGCATCGGGCTGATTGTGATAGCAGTTTCAGGAATCACAATGTGGTGGATACGTCGGCCTCAGGGACGGTTCGCCGCCCCACCGACAGGCACACCGACCCGTGAACTCAGGCCGATGATCATATTGACTCTTGTTTTCGCCTTGCTGTTCCCGTTGGTGGGAATCTCGATCGTGATTTTCGCGACGGTCGATTGGCTGACGAACAGTCTCCGTTCCGCTTAAGCCGCAAAGTGTCCAGCAGCAATCCACACGAATCACAAAGTGTCTACATAACAGACGCACGAATCGAAAATGGTTGCGCGGCAGGCGAATCTTCTGCATCCCGCCTCAAACCTAGATCCATCACCAGCCTTCAAGTTTCCCTGCCGCAATGGCGTCTAGGACCCCTCTCTGATTTCACATTGTTCCAGCTGTAAGAGTAAATCCACCTTCACGGCGGAGTGTTATTGAAAAGTCATTTATCTAACAGTTTCTAGCTTGACGGGAATCTAAAAGGGCCGATTTCAACACGGAGGCTCTGTTCTCACACCACCATCCTACTCTCTCCGTCCTAACCCCCTAACTGGAACCCAAACAATGAAATGGAATTCTTTGTTTCGCTCAAACCACTTTCCACTAATTCTTGCTGCACTTTTTCTGTTGGGGTCGATTCCCAAGAACGCGTCTGCCCAAACGATCCTCAATCCGGGCGATACGGATGTCTCTTTCGATAGTATGGGAAGCACCGCGCTAGGCAGTTTCCTAGCTGGCACGACCACGTTCAACTTGACTGCCGCAGACATCCCCAATGTCGAGCTGCTTGCCGATTTTTTTGTCGTTGATGCAGGCGTGGACATCGTGATCAATGGAACCTCGCTATTTCCACAATTCGATGACCTTTCGCAATTCGGCAACGTTACTGTTTTTAATACAAGCGTTTCACCTGGCTTCTTTGGCGCTCCTGGGGGCAACATCGAAAGTCCGTTTTCCACAAACACCGATACCAGCCTCCCTCGTCTCACGATCAGTTCGAATTCTGCTGGAACAACATTCTCTGGAACGCTTGATCCAAACACGACCGCGATTACAACTTTCCCGCCAGCCGCCGCCTTAACCAACAGCCTTCAAGACTTCACCAGCCTCTTGCAAGTGGGGTCAAACACGATTGAGATCTTCAATTTGAATCAATTCGAAGGCGCAACCCTCGACGGCGAATTCGTCGTGTCACTCGCCGCGATTGATCCAGCAGCCGTCCCCGAGCCAAGCTCGATCAGCATTTTGCTACTGTTAGGAACTTGCCTAG
>CAZDZX010000097.1:0-7713 GCA_964510005.1 uncultured Pirellulaceae bacterium | reverse complement strand
GCCGTCCCCGAGCCAAGCTCGATCAGCATTTTGCTACTGTTAGGAACTTGCCTAGTGACGAAGCGCCGTCGATAAGGCTCCAGTATTTAACAGGCAGCAAGAGGCAAAATGGTTCCAGATCACGGCTTACTCAAGCCGTGATCACATCGAGCTTCAACGGTTCAGAGTTCATTCAGGGCTTCAGTTTGGTCAAAACGGCGAACTGAAGCCTTGTTTTCGTTAATCTCCCAGCACGGTCACCGTCAACTTGCGTCGAAAGTTACCGTAGCGATGTTCGTAGACGAATAGCCCCTGCCACGTCCCCAAGTTCAGTCTTCCACCGCTCACGGGCACGGTTAAAGAATCATTGGTCAACATGCAGCGCACATGCCCTGACATGTCGTCATCACCTTCGTAGTCGTGTTGATACTCCGGATCGCCGTCGGGAGCCAACCGCTGCAACACGGTTTCCAAATCCACGCGAACCGTTGGATCCGCATTTTCAGTGATAATCAACGAAGCGCTGGTGTGATGAATGAACACCACACAAATTCCCGTTGAAACGTTGCTGGCCGTCACCATTTGGTCGACTTCTTCTGTGACTTCGTAGGTGCCGCGACCGCGGGTGGCACAAGTCATGCTTTGTTGAAATACCATTTTCAAAGCTTAGCAACGCGTCCGCTTTTAGATAAGGGTCGCAAAATTTCTATGTTCCACCTTCTTTCACAAAAAATCAATCAAAGCCTGACTCTCACTAACAGTACCAACCTTTGCAAAAGCCCCAGCGGCTGGTCAGCGGTCACTGTTTTTTTCCATGGTCAGAGAATTCGAATCGCGTTCTGTCAAAAACTGTTTTCTGCTTTCGCTGTTGCTTTCATTCTTGTTGGTGCTTTCGGGGGCCGACGTGATCGAACTTGCCGACAGCGTGGCTGTTCCAATAGCCCCAAAAAGCCTTCGATTGGTGTCTCGAAAAAGTCTCGATACCAAAAACCACATCCCGACAGCCACCGACAGCAACAGCAGCAGGGCCAACACCGCCATCCGCAACAACCCTCGGCTCAATTTCCGAGACGGATCGACGACCGAACCGTAGTCTTCAAACGCCAGCACAACCAAACCGCTCTGTTTGTCATCTTCGACCTTTCCTGCAGCACCCTCGGAGGCCGTCGATCGCGAAGACAACGCGACAGGAACCACAGCAGCAATGTACTCGCTGTCGTATTTTTCACCCTGTTCACTTTCGCCAATGGGATCCTTCGATGTGGCCGTCTCCTTGATCCCCGCCAGATCCACTTTGGTCTGAGTGAGGGCATCGGGAAGTCGGTTTGACGACTCGCCGTCCCCAATTTCGTGAAACAGAGGATGCTCCAGAATGACGCCCCGGTTGTCTCCCGGACGGTCATCCACCAACATCACGTACTGGTCATTGGTGTTGTCAAAATCAACAAGGCTACCCAGATTCACCGTGACCGCGACAATCCCCAGCGGAGCCTTCGTCTCGGGATCAACAACGGGCGTCGAAAACGCGATCTTCCAAAGACCCGACGCTTGGCTTCGAAAGCTCGCCGACAGATGTTGCATCTGGATCATCATCCGTTCTTCGCGGTCCTGCGTGACCGCGTAGCGGGGCTCGCCCTCGCCTCCCATCACATCTTTATCCTGACCGGTAAAGTAAGTTCGAAACGAATAGTTTTTACCAATCGTATCGCTCTTACCGCTATCGAACACACCGGCAAGCTGATTGCCGTACCGGTCGGTCACAAACCAACTGGCGGCTTGAGGGAATTCACCGTCGACATTGGAAAGTCGTCGTTCTAGAAATGGCTGCAACTTTTGCCGCGTCGGGTGACTGCGGAAGCGCTCTCGGGCCTGAGCGATCTGGGGATCCGAGTTTTTATTGGGGTCACTCAAAGAAGAGCGAACTTCTTCCAGCCAGTCGTTTTCCAACACTTCCTTGAGAGTGTGGACAAACTTTTCGTCACGGGACAGTCGTCGGACGGAACGAAAATAGTCGTTCAACTGCTCAGCCGCACTGCGGGCGGCAAGCTTTGCGGCAAAGTCATTGCTTTGCCGCGAAGTATCCACGATCGCGTCTTCCGCTTCGCCAGTGGCTTGCCGAAAAGCGTACCAACCGAATCCGCTCATGAAGGTCAGCAGCAGCAGCGGGCCAAGGATACCCAACAACATCAATGGCTTTCGCTCTTGGCGAAGACTGCGAACACGCAGCGCATCGATCACACTTTCAGCACTCGGAAAACGATCTTTGGGATTGGCCGCGATGCACCGGTCAATGATGTCCGCCAAACTCCGATCAACGCCAGCCACCTTCCGGTGCGCCTTGGGGGTCTTGGCCGACATCAACGTTTTGCGATAGAGCTTCAATCGGTCCGATAACTTTTCGGCGGCTTGGATTTTCTCTTTGAGCTCTTCCGAAAAGTATGGAGGGCGCCCGGTGAGCATCGAATACAGCACCGCCCCCAAACCGTAAACATCCCACTTCGCATCGGGAGTCGAATTAAGATCCGCCTGTTCGGGCGCCATAAAAAACAGTGTTCCTAGTGCCGACGTGTTGTCGGTCTGCAATCTGGATTGCCCGAAATCCGCCAGCCGAGAATTTCCGTCCTGATCCAACAGAACATTTCCCGGCTTCAAATCACAATGCAGAATTCCCTTTCCGTGAAGATGCATTAGACCCGTCGCCACGTCCCGGAAAACCTCAACCGCACGCTCAACCAGAACGGGCTCACCGGAATTGATCTGGTCTTCCAGCGAACCATGATCAATGTAGTCCATCACGAAATACGGCGGAGTCGCATCCCAGCCAACATCCAACAATTGCACGACATATCGATCGGCGGCAAGCACCACCAGTTTTTCGACTTCTTGAGCAAGCTGCTTTACATCGGAGTTGGACCGCTGCGCGTAGAACTTGATCGCCACCCGTTTGCCAGTCTTCTGATCGATCGCGGTCCAGACTTCTCCATAGGATCCCCGCCCCACAAAATCCTGAATCGAATAGCCCTCAATTTTTGCGGGCGGTCGAGTCGGTTCGACGCTGAGCTTTTTTGAGTGACGAAGTTGATCGTCGCTTTGATATTCCGTCCGATCCATGGTCACTTTTTGAGGAAGCGGGAAGGTTCAACGAACCAAGGTTGATTTAATAGTAGTGAATTGCCACGCGCTGCGTGAAGTGTCGCGAATTCGGTCCTGTTTGCCGAGCGGTCACAACAAACCAGAATTGGCGTTTTAACCGCCTAAATCACCTCTGTGCTCACATTCACAAGCCTTTTGGTCCTGCCACCGAAAGGTAGGGATTGTGTAAAAACCGAGGTTTTCTTGCCTTTTCGCAAGATAACACCAAGTGTCTTGGTGGCTTAGGAACACGGAAAACCGCCTGAACCCGCAAAATAAGCTAGTATTTAGGTGTCCGGTACCACGAAACGACCGGTCATTCTGGTCGAAAAACATTATTTTGGAGTCCACCCTACATCATATGCCGATTAGTGTTAAACTTACCAAGGAGAAGACCACCGCTCTTAACCCCCATGTGGGTTCGGATTGTGCACTTCTCTTTGAGGCCGGCTAAAATTGTACAACGGATTGTCCCTCCAAAATGTTCGCAGCAGTGCGAGCAGCGTATCGGATCGGATTCTCAATTCACGAAACAGTGTTTTCCCACACGGGAAAAAGCCATAACAAATGTCAGTTTAACCGCTTCCATAATATCTGATTCTTATTTTCAATTGAGTTGGAACACCTCTTCCGCTGACATTCATGATTTTATTTTTTCTTTCCTTTTCTGTGAGTAATTTTTATGAGCAATTCTAAAGCTAAAGGCTTTACGCTTGTTGAGTTGTTGGTGGTTATCGCCATCATCGGCATTTTGATCGGAATGCTTCTTCCGGCCATTCAGCAGGTTCGTGAGGCAGCACGTAGAACACAGTGCTTGAACAACCTTCGCCAAGTCGCGTTGGGATCATTGAACTACGAATCGGCGTTCATGCGTTTCCCACCAGGTGAAATCCATCGTCCGAACAACATGCCGACTGTGGCTCCGGATGCGACTTCATCCCAGGTCACTACACTTGTTCACATTCTTCCATTTATCGACGCCATCAATCTTGAGAATTTGGTCGTCGCTGACACAGGCCTCACTGGTGTCAGCAGTCCGTGGTCAACTGGTGCAGATATTGCTGCTGGAGGCGCTGCTACTCAGACGATCCCTCCGTTCATTTGCCCTTCGTCAAACAGCGATACGGCAGGTCAGACAATCACTCTCATTGACATTGCGGTAACTGCTCCCTCAGGTACGACTTCTTTTTCGAGTGGTCCAACTGGCACTTCGAACATCGGTCAAACTGACTATTGCGGTGTCGGCGGTTTCACTGGAACCAGTAACACGGCGCTCGATGGCAGCAGCCTTTTCCGTGGTATTTTCACCGAGCGTAGCCGTACTACATTCGGCGGTATCCGCGATGGTTCCAGTAACACGTTCCTGTTTGGTGAGATTGCCCCTTTCCAAGTCTCTGCCGATCCCTCAGCCGCTCCTGGAGCTCTGACTAATCTGTCTTGGATGGGAGCTTCTACGATGTACACCTTTTTTGGTCTACAAACGCAAGTTCGAGCCACTAACAGTTCTCAAACTTTCATCCAGCCAAGTTTCTCCAGTAACCACCCTGGTAACGTTAACTTCGCAATTGCGGACGGTTCAACTCACTCACTTAGTGAGAACACGCCATCGGCTTCTATGACTGATGTATTCCACCAGCTTGGTGCGATCTCTGACGGTTCAATCGTCGACGTTACAGAGTTCTAATCTGGTGTTACGATCCTGATACTCCAACGGCTTTGGGCTCTTCGCTCAAAGCCGTTTTTTTGTGTCTACATCAACCAAAAACTAACTAACTCTCATGCTCGTTTTGCGTCTGCCTGATGGACGTGATCGCGAATTCTCGCTAATCTGATTCCGACAGACAGACTGACTTCCCCACATCAATCACCGTCAGGTCGGAGTACAAGCGTTGCACCATGGAAGACTCTCTCGATCACCCCGAAGAATCCCAAGTTGATCTATCCGCGGGGGAACGAGGTGCGTTCGAATCTTTTGACCCGCAAACCATCAAAGCATCGCGGGTATCGGGATCCATTTTTAGCGCAGTGTTAACCTTGGGTTTGCCGATCGCGGCAATCGCCCTCTACTTTTCGTTGGGTTGGACGTGGTGGTTCGGATGGGCCATCGCACTCGCCACGATCATATTGCTATTGCTGTGGGCTTACGCAATCTGCTGGCCAGCGATCGAATACAAACACCGGAGCTGGAGACTCACAGAGGCTGGATTGGAGCTCCGTTCAGGTGTCTGGTTCAAATCAGAACACGCCGTTCCGTGGGCACGAGTTCAACATGCGGATGTTTCCCAAGGCCCCATTCAAAGGTGGTTCGGAGTAGGAACATTGACCGTTCATACCGCGGGGACCTCCGATTCGTCTATCGAAATGGAAGGGTTCAATCACGCCCACGCGATTGAACTGCGAGACCAGATTATTCGGCAGAGGAAATCCGGCGATGTCGTCTGAGTATCACGATACTGACACGGGCCCTGATGATAGCCTCAACAACGATGCGCACGATGGTTACGCATCCTCAGCGCTTGAGCCTCAGACCGAACTGGAAACCAGCTACCTTCACCCCAGCTCGCTGCTGTTCACTCTGATTGCACAGATTCGACAGAACATCATCCCCGCAGTATTTGCTATTTTTGGAGCCGCCAACGGAAATGGCGTCATCATCGTACTGGCGATCGTCGGGTTTCTTTTGACGCTCGGGTTTGCCATCGCGCGGTATCTGACGCTTCGCTACAGCATTCGTGATGGAGAGCTAACGGTCCAATCGGGGTTAATTTTTCGACGGCTCCGAAAAGTACCTACCAACAGAATTCAAAACATCGATCTGGTCCAGAACGTCTTTCACCGCTTTCTAAAAGTCGCCGAAGTCCGCGTGGAAACCGCCAGCGGTACCGAACCCGAAGCCATCTTGCGAGTCCTGTCGCTTGCTCAGGTCGAACAGCTACGGGAAAAAGTAAGAACTTCATCCGACCTCACCTCTGAATCAGCTGTCTCGGAAACTCCTGCTCATCCAACGGAATCGACAGACGTTGAAGGATCTGCGACGGGCCAGTCCGCAACCGAGGTTCTCAAGATTCCGCTTTCTTGGTTGATCAAAGCCGGACTGGCCAGCAATCGCGGCATGGTCTTGGTCGGCTTTCTCGCTGGCCTCTGGCTTCAGTCAAATTCCGAAGAAGGCGCTTGGCGACAGCTTAGCGAACTGTTTTCTGAATTCTCGGACCACCACACCCTCGTCTTCTGGCTGGGGTCCATCGCTGCCGTGTTGACAGGTTTAATGGCGGTCAGACTATTGGGAGTCGGTTGGTTCATCCTTCGTTTTTTTGGCTACCGTCTAGTACGGGAAAATGACGATTTCAAAATTTCCTGTGGCTTGTTCACCAAAGTCAGCGCCACGGTCCCTGTTCGAAAAATCCAATTCGTAAGTATCCATCGAACGCTGTTTATGCGATGGCTGGGGATGGCGTCGATTCGAATTGAAACCGCCGGTGGTGCAGCCAAACGACGCGAAGACGCCACCACCACGGTTTCCAAACGCTGGTTTATCCCCGTGGTGCCTGAACCAGAAGTCACCGCCATGATGAATCAGATTCGAGAGAATTTCCCATGGGAAGAGTCTGATATTTCGTGGCAAATGCTGCGACAAGGCGCGGCGACTCGAAAGCTCAGGGCGGGCATCGTGTTTTCGCTGGCTCTGATCGCCATTGGATTGGCCGTGCTGTGGCCTTGGGGATGGATTCTGGGGCTGATCTTGATGCCCCTGATCGTTCTGTTTCAGCTGCGAAGCTGCAAATGCACGATGTATGCACGATTGCCGGAGGGGATTGTTTTCCGCAGTGGTGTTTTCACTCAGAAGACCAGCGTGACCTTCTTTGACAAAATTCAATCGGTACGATTTGATCAATCGCCCTTTGACAGACGCTGGCAAATGGCATCCCTAGCCGTCGACACCGCGGCAGCAGGGCCAGCCAATCATCGGATCTCCATCCGCTACCTCGATGCTCAATTCGCTCAGTCGGAATACAGGGCGATCACCGACGCTTCCTCTAATCGTTGACAAAGCGAAACGTCTGTCGCTTCTGTGCGACAGGACTGAGGGCGGATGTTGCAAAACGGCAACATGGACGCCTAAAACTCCCGGTTTTTAACCACTTTAGAAGATTGGCATCGCGATTGCCTTACATCGTAAACAGTCTTCAATCCAAACAGGGTAAGCCATGAAAACTTTCCAAAAACTTGATTCAGAAAAATACTTCACCTCGTCGCACTTCACCCAGTCACTGGCCAGCGATCACAAGTCGAGCAAAATGAAAAAGCTGGCCTCGCTGTGGTCATCATTCGTCACACTCGTGTTGTTCCTTTCTGCTTGCGTATTGGCTTACATGGCATTTGTGACGGCACCACACTGGATTCCAGTTCTAGAAACTTGGTTCCACGAGACAACCAACTATCGACACTTCTAGTATCGACGCGAAAGCAACAACACTGACACACTGAACCATCCTTGGCTGCACCTCCGACGCGGCCATTCATTCAGTCTGGTTACACCCTCCGACGTAGCCAAAGAATCAGTCCGGCCACACCCTCCGGCGTGGCTGGATTCTTTCTTGCGCC